>JBCEBZ010000314.1:0-3856 GCA_039206675.1 Rhodococcus sp. (in: high G+C Gram-positive bacteria)
AGGCGGTGCGCGACGACGCGCGGCGGCACATCAGCTCGAGCGCACGCTCGGCCATGCCGATCATGCGCATGCAATGGTGAATGCGACCGGGTCCGAGCCGAGCCTGTGCCAGTGCCTGCCCGCGACCGCGTTCGCCGAGCAGGTTCGCTTTGGGCACTCGCACGTTGTCGAACCGCACCTCCGCATGCCCGCCGTGCGCTCCGTGAGTGAAGCCAAAAATGGACAAGCCCCGTTCGAACGTCACGCCTGGAGTTTCGCGCGGGACGAGCACGAGACTGTGGCGAGACCGTGAGTCCGCGCCCGGGTCCGATACACCCATGATGACCAAAAGCCTGCAATCACTGCTCATCGCCCCTGTCGACCACCACTTGCGACCGTTGACGACCCAGTGGTCGCCGTCATCGGCGATCGTGGTTGTCAGGTTCGAGGGATCCGACGACGAGACGTCCGGCTCGGTCATGCAATACGCGGATCGGATGGAGCCGTCGAGAAGCGGGTCGAGCCACTGTTGTTGTTGCTCTTCCGTCCCGAACAGGCTGAGAAGTTCCATGTTCCCGGTGTCGGGTGGATTGCAATTGAATGCTTCCGGCGCCACTTCGGGGCTCCAGCCGGTCAATTCCGCGATAGGCGCGTACTGAAGGTTCGACAGCCCTGCGCCGCGGGGATCGTGTGGGAGAAACAGATTCCACAACCCCTGTGCCTTGGCTTCCTTCTTGAGGTCCGCCATGATCGCGGGGCGTTCCCACTGCAGGTCGCCCGCAGCGGGGTTGTCATGGAAGTGCTTTTCGGCGGGGAAGACGAAGTCGTCCATGAATGTGGAGACCCGGTCACACAACTGGGTGGTTGTCGGGTCGAAGGTGAAATCCATGTCAGTCCTATGTTTCTGGTTCTCGGCCGACGTAACGCGGCTCAGCTATTCGACGGCGTGCGAACCCGTCAGGGCAGCGCCGCGACACCACGTTCGGCCAGAGGCTGGACCATCGTGCCGATGTTCTCGAAGCCGTCGCCTACGGTCTCGCCGTTGACGAATCGCAAGTGGATGCCTGCCAGGATGACGGCCATCTTGTAGAACGCGAAGCTCGAGTACCAGCCCAGTTCGCTGACGTCGAATCCGGTCGTACTGGCGTATCGCTCGACGAGTTCGTCGAAGGAGGGGTATCCAACGTGTGTGGAAGGGGTCCCGGCGATCGGGTTGTCGATGCCCTCCCACCCGGACCAGAACAGATGCACCAGACCGAGGTCGGTCAACGGATCGCCGATCGTGGACATCTCCCAGTCGAGAACCGCGGCGATGCGAGGCTGATCGGCAACCTGCGCGATCATGTTGTCGAACCGGAAATCACCATGGACGATCGCCGATTGCGACGACGCGGGCACCTGCTCGCCCAGTTGTCGTCCGAGCCGCTCGAGTAGTGGGAGCTCCCGCGATTTCGATGCCGTGAGCTGCTTCGTCCAGCGGCGTACCTGCCGGTCGAGGAATCCGGCCGGACGGCCGAATGTTCCCAAGCCCAGGGCAGTGTGGTCCCGGGTGTGCAACGCCGAAAGGCAGTCGATGTATGCGAACGACAAGGGCTGCCGCTGTGTCGAGTCGACCTGGGCGAAGTCAGTGTCGGTCCGTAGCACCTCCCCCTCGATCTTGTCCATCACGTAGTAGCTGCCGCCGGCGTGGTCAGCGTCGTCGTCTGCGAACACGATTCGCGGGACAGGAACGGGACTGTTCGCCAGCGCGCGCTGGACGGCGACCTCGCGGCCCATGTCGTGCGCAGTTTCGAGCCGGTGTCCGATCGGCGGACGTCGCAGAATCCATTTGCGGTCCGAGCCGGTGAGTTCGAACGTGAGATTCGACCGTCCACCGGCGAGCAGACGAACGCCGAGTTCGTCCGCCGAGTCCAGTTCGAAGAGTTCCTCGAGCTTCGCCCGCACGAGGGACAGATTGAAGGGCGCCGATCGCGCGATCTCGTCGACTTGATTCATTATTTCCTCGATATGAGTTGGAAGGGAGAGTTTTCAGCCAGTGGGAGCGATGCCCGTACCTACGGGAAGGTCGTTGCGCACAAGGATCTTCACGTGGTCGATCGTGCTGCCGTCACTGGGTCGAAGGGCCGCGAAGACATCGTCGACGGCGTCGAGGCTGGCATAGCCGGTGACCATCAGGGAAGGATCGAATCGCCGGTTGATCAGGTGGTCGAAGGTCCGCTCGAACGCCCCATATGTGGTCTCGTCGCGTCCGGGGCCCCCCACGAACTCGAGCGACATGTTTCTCAGGATGCCCGTGACCGGTCGAATCGTCTCAGGGCGCATCGCGGAACCGACGATCATGATCCGGGAGTACTTCGGTGCGGTAGTCATCAACTCTCGGAGGATGCCTCGAGCACCGGAGGCCTCGAACACGAAAGTCTGCGCCGTTGGGTCGAGTTCCTTGGCGAGAACCGTCATCGGATCCGTGTCGAGCGGGTTCACGACGACGTCGGCGCCATAGGCCAGCGCGAGTTCTCGACGCTTCCCCGACGGGTCCGAGGCAACGATGGGGTGCACACCCCGGACGGAAAGCTCGATAATCGCACCCAGACCGACCGGTCCGCATCCTGTGACGACTGCAGCCGATTCGGCCGTGATCCCCGACCGCTGCACGGCGTTGACCCCGGTAGCGAGGGGTTCGGTCACCGCCGCGGTGACCGGATCGACACCCGCCGGGATTTTCAGGTGACCGCCGGCCTGCACGACGCTCATCTCCGCCAGCGCTCCAGGTGAGGAATCGCAGTAACCGACGGTGTGGGGCGCACCGTCGGCTGTGATGACCCACGGCAGCGCCACGATCAGGTCACCGACCTGGTAGTCGGTGACGCCTTCGCCGAGTGCGACGACACGCGCGCTGAATTCGTGCCCGAACACCACATCCTCGCACGGATCGAACAACTCGCCCGGCACGTCGGCTTCGCGGTGGGCGGCAAGGAAGTCGTCGGTGTGCTGCCACGCCGACAGGTCGCTCCCGCAGACACCTGCCGCGACCGGCGCGACCAACAGCTGTCCGGGCCCGGCTGCCGGTGCGGCAACGTCGGTGTACACAATGGCTCCTCGGCGAAGAACTGCCGCCTTCATCATTCGTCCTCCCCTACCGCCGTCCGCGTGCGTCATCAGTCCTCCGCGAGCCAGTTTTCGAGTGTCTGCTGCACGTCGATGAGAGTGCGCAGCGCTTCGGCACCATCGAGCGCGCGGTGATCGAAGGTCAGCCCGAGGCGGGCAATCGGACGGATCGTGAGCAGCTCGGATGCGCCGTCAGCACTTCGCCGCGCGACGGGCGTGCGGACGATGGCCGGTACCCCTAGGGATGCCACCTGCGGCTTGGTCAGGATCGGTGTCGAGACCACCCCGCCGACGCTACCGGAATTGCTGATCGTGATCGTCCCGCCGGCAAGGTCTTCCGGCCTCCCCGTGCCGCTCGTCACCGCCTGGCTCGCGGTCACGATCGCATCTGCGAGGCCCACGAGCGACAACTGTTGCGCATCGCGGATGACCGGGACCAGCAGACCGTCCGCGGTGTCCACCGCAATGCCCAGATTCACCGTCTGCCACTGGAGAAGATGTGTCTCCGTGAACGTGGAGTTGACAACGGGATGCGCGGCAATCGCACGGCAGAGAGCCGCCGCGATGAAGGGCAGATAGCTGAGCTTGCCCTCACCGCGCGCGGTCCGGTCACGGTTGATCTTCGCGCGTGCCACCGACACAGCGGTGAAATCGACATCGACCTGTGCCGTCAACTGGGGTGCGGTATTCCAGGACTCGCTGAGGTTTTTCGCGATCGCTCGCCGAAGCCGGGTGTGTTCGACTTCAGTGGGGTGCGTGACGTCGACAGGCT
>JBCEBZ010000315.1:0-15373 GCA_039206675.1 Rhodococcus sp. (in: high G+C Gram-positive bacteria)
ACGATCTTCGTGCGCCGGGACGTGCTGAGCAGACCGGGCTGTGCGGTGTGCGCTGCGGACCGTTCGAGATCGATGGTGGGCATGTGACTCCTCGCGACTGAGTACGGATGGGGGATGTGGTGGCTCGGGTCGGACGGGTTCACGACGCGCGGTCGGAGCTCGCCCGCAGGTGCGCCGGCGCCGACACGGGGCGGCTCCATTGGCTGTCGATCAGCCCGACGACCTGGGCGGTTGCCTCCTGAAGCAGTTCGGCGGTGTTGTCGAGCAGTTCGTGGAGTTCCGCCGGGCCACGGGCAATGGAGAACGCCGCCGCGATCCGGGCGGCCCGAATCTCGGCTGCCGACAAGCGGACCGTACCGGCGATCACGACCACGGGGCATTCCGCCGGTGTCTGACGAACGACGCCCTGCACCACCTTCCCCTGCAGCGACTGCGCATCGAAGGCCCCCTCGCCCGTGATCACCAGGTCTGCATCGGCGCACAGGGACCGCAGCCCCACCGTTTCCGAGACGAGGTCGCTGCCGGGCACCAGTTCCGCGGCGAGGAGCGCGCTCAGGCATGCGGGCATGCCGCCGGCCGCTCCCGCACCGCGCAGGGTCAGGACGTCGGTCCCGTACGTGTTGCGGAGAGTGATCGCGAACCGTTCGAGTCCGGAATCCAATTCGCGGCCCTGGTCGGTCGTCGCACCTTTCTGTGGCCCGAAGACCGCGGCCGCCCCGTTCTCCCCGCAGAGGGGATTGTCGACGTCGGTCGCGACGCGCCAGCGCACCGACCGTGCCCGCGGGTGGAGTTGCGACTCGTCGACGGCGACGATGTCACCGAGCCCCGCACCGCCGGGTTCCACGTCGTGCCCGTCTGCGTCGAGGAATCGGACTCCGAGTGCGCGGAGCATCCCGGTCCCCCCGTCGGTGCTTGCGCTGCCTCCGATGCACAGAAGGATTTCGTCGACGCCGTCCTCCAATGCGCTCACCGCGATTTCGCCGACACCGAACGTATCGGCCCGCAGCGGTGACGGCGGAACGTCCGCCACGTGCGGCAGACCATTCGCCTCCGCGGCCTCGATGATCGCGACCTTGCCGTCGTTCGACAGCCCGTAGCGGGCGCTCCGCGTGCGCCCGAGGGCATCGTGAGCGCGGATCGTCCGGGGTGCTGCATTACCCGCCGAGAGGAAGGTCTGCAACGTGCCCTCGCCGCCGTCGGCGAGTGGGCACTGCACGATCCGGACGTCGGCGCCGAGCACTGACCGGACACCCGCGGCCATCGCGGCTGCGACGTCAACGGCGGAGAGGCTCCCCTTGAACGAGTCGGGAGCGAGGACAACGGTAGGTGTGCGCTTTCGCATGACCTGAGCGTAGGTCACCCACACCCAGGGTCATATGTGCATTCCGCACAGATAATCGCCGAGTTTCGACCGAGAATTATGTGCAGTTCGCCAGTCGCTCCGGCGGGTCGCGCCGCGACCTGCAGCGATTCACGCCTCGCGGTACGGGTCCACGAGCGCCGCGGCCGCGAGGAGCGTCAGTCGCATGGCGACGGCGTCGTCGAACGTGCGCAGATTCAGTCCGGTCACGTGCTGGATCCGATCGAGGCGCTGAACCAGCGTGTTGCGGTGCACCTCGAGAGCGGTCGCCGTCGCCGCGATCGACAGATTGTGCTCGAGGAATGCGCGAGCGGTCTCGCGCAGGGTCGTGGACAGCGGCGTGAGAACCCGCTCCACCGTGTCCTGGGAAATGTCGCGGGACTGCTGGGCGACAGCTATTTCGGGTACCAATGCGGAGAGTTCGGTCTCCTCCCCCGCGGGCAGCAGGGACGCCCGGGTCAGAAGGATGCCCAGCCGGGCGGCGTCCACGGACAATTCACGCGACGAAGCGGCATGCCTGCCCGTGACGAGACGTACGTCGCCGGTGCGCAACCGTTGCCAGGTCGCGGCGAGCGTGCGGTCTGTCACCGAACTGCTCAGAACCCATACTGCGCCCTGCAATTCGGCCGCGACCACGCCGGGATCCCCCTGGATCCGTCGAAGCAGGGCCACCGACGTGGCCGAGGGAAGGGACCACGATCCGCTGCCCGATGCCGGAACCACCGCAGTGATGTTCCACGGCGGGGCCATCGGTGAACCGATGTGGCGTAACGCTTCCAGCAGGCCGTTCTCGCCGACGGTTCCGTTCACCAACCCGAGGAGCAGTTCGCGCACGGCCGCTTCCCGCCATCGTGAACTGTCCCGGTGCTGCTCATTCCGCAACAACAGTTCCACGGTGAGCGCGAGGACGTTGCACACCGATTCGACCTCCGCCGGATCGCCCGTGACCCCCACGGCGCCGACGATCCGCCCGTCGAGCGTCAGTGGAATGTTGATCCCGGCCCTGACGTCCGCGGACTGTTCGTCGGCGTCCACGAGGACCCGCCTGCCGTCCCTGATGGCCTGGAGCGCACCGGTGTGCACGGTGCCGATACGCGTCCCGTCGACCGACCCGATGATTCGGCCGTTGCGGTCCATCAGATTGATGTTGAAGTCCAGGCGGGGGCTCACCTCGTCCACCACGCGCTGAGCGAGTTCGCCGGTGAACACGTACGCGAACTCGTCCTCGTCGCCGTCCTGCGCCGCCCACGTCATGCAGCAAGACTAAACGTGCGAGGGCGACGCGGGGCCGGCCGCGGCGGAACACCCGCAGATGCCGATCACACCGTGACCGTACTCGCGGCGGCCACGCGAACCTGAAACCCGAGTCGCGCCACGGATTCCCGCGCGGAATCGATAGCCCGATCGGCGGTGTCCCCGACCGCGCGCGCGTATGCGACACGAGAATCGGAGGATTCCAGGCCGGTGACCTCCGCGCCTGGCCGGACCAGGAGTTGGACGTCGGTGACGCCGTCGACGTTCCCCGCGTCGTCGAGACCGCTGACCTCGGTGACGACGCCCGCGACGGGCACGGCGGCGAACCAGATCGCGGAACAGCGGGCCGGCCGTTTCTCGGCGAGAACGGCCCTGATCCCGGGGAGCACCTTCTCCCCGACGGTCTGCCGCACGACGCACTCGGCGAGGTCCACGCCGGTGGCGTCGAGGGCCAGGGACGGAATCTCGTCGCCGCCCATCCGGACATGGGTTTCGATCACCCGGGGACCGATCGGAGTGAGCACGACCTCGGTGTGGGTGGCGCCGAAGTCCACGCCGACGGCGTCGAGCACACGCGCGACATACGTATGGATCGATTCTTCCTGCGCCGTGGAGAGGTCGGCCGGGGCCACGTGTCCGAGTTCGACGAAGTTCGCCGGGTCGGAGTACTTGCGGGTGACGGCCACGACCTGGTGTTCACCGCACTCCGAGAAGGCCTCCACACTGAACTGCGGACCCTCGTGGAACTGCTCGACGAGCACGCCGCTGTCGGTCAGGCCGTCGAAGTCGCCCCCGGCGCGCGCGAACGCCGCGGCCAGTGCACCCTCCTCCCGGACGACGGCCACCCCGGCGCTGCCCGCGCCGCACACCGGTTTGACGACGCACGGGAACCCGTGTTCGAAGACGAAGGCGCGCAGCGCATCCACGTCGGCGGCCACGGTGGAGGCGGTGGCGTCGACGCCGGACTTCCGAAGTGCGGCCCGCATGGCGTTCTTGTCGTGGACCGACGTCACCGTGCGGCGGGAGTGGGTGGCAAGGCCGAGGGCCTCGCCGATCGCGGCGCAGCGGTCCTGGTCGCGTTCACCGAACGTCGCGATCCGGGTGAACGGATTCTGGGCGTGCGCGGCGGCGGCCAGCGCGATCCATTCCTCGTCCGGGGCGTCGTGCCGCACGGCGATGACCCGCGTGTGCTCGGTCAGGCGGCGAAGCTTGGCGACGAATTCCAGTCGGCAGATCACCGACGTCTGGGTGCCGGGACGGGCGTCACGGACCCTCCCAGGAAGGTCGCGGCCGCTGCCGACGACGAGGACGTGTTCGGTCATTTCTTCACCTCGAGTGTCGAGAAGGGTTGGGGCAGTGGACGTGGATCTGCGGACGCGAGTGTTGTCGTCCGGGCGCGGTCGGCGAGACTGCGATTCGCCGCCGTCCGGGAGACCAGCGCCGCGGCCCCGAACGTTCCGGCCAGGACGGGCCAGGCGAGGAGACCGGCCGGCAGCATCACGACGACCAGGAGGGTGGGGCCGAGCACCTTCTGCCCGGTCATGCCGAGGCTGAACGCGCCGAGATAGCGGGCGACGGCCGGTGGCGGGGACAGCTCGGCCGACAACTCCCAGGCCGCGACGGAGTGGATGTTCTCGGCGATCGACAGCGCCACGACGGCCACGGACACGGCGACGATCGCCGAAGTCGCGGAGTCCATCTCGCCGCCGAGTGCGAGTGCGCCGCAGCAGAAGACCATCAGCGCCCCGGTCCACGTCAGCAGCCGCGCCGCCGCGGCCGTACCGTCGGCGAACCGGGAAACGTAGACCTGCAGCACCACCGTCAGCACGGTGTTGACCGCCATCAGCACGGGCACCCACGCGAGCGGCACGCGCGTGTGCTCGATGACCCAGATCGGGAGCAGGACGATCAGTACCGTGTCGTACAGCGACAGGACGCCGTTGCCGAGGGTGAAGACCATGAACCACCGGTCGCGGAACGGCGAGCGCACCACGGTGCCGGTTCGCTCGGGAGCGGCGGGGAGTGTGCGTTGCACGACCGTCCCGGTCCTCCGGAGTACGAGCCGGACCGCGAACGCGACAACCACGAAGGAGATTCCATTGCCCACGAACAGCGCCGTGAACGCGCCCGGGGTGCCGGTCGCGAAGACGACGCCCGCCAGCAGGAACCCCGCGGTGAGGCCCACGTTCCGGACGGCACGGATGGTGGCCATCGTCCGGGTTCGGTCGCGGCCCCCGATCACCGCCGTCACGACGGCCTGCTGGATCGGGCTGCTCGCCCGGTCGGCCGCGGTGAGCAGGACGGTGAGCACGAGGTAGCCGGTGAAGTCGGAGACGAGCGCGAAGCACCCGTAGCCGATACCGCGCAGCAGCAGGAGGGCCACGTAGAACCGTCCGGGCCCGACCCGGTCCGCCAGCCTGCCCAGCGGTACCGGTGCGAGCAGCGCGAGCGCACCCGCCATCGTGGTCCCCAGGGCGATCTGGTTCGCGGTGAGGCCGACCACGCCGATGAAGTACAGCGCGAAGGACGCGAAGAACATCCCCGTGCCCAGCGAGTCGATGCCGGCGCCGACGGCCAGCGTCCGGCCGGCCGGGCTGTCGGGGAGCAGGGCCTCACCCAGCCGCCGCAGGCGGGCGTTCACGGGAATGTCCCCGGCGTCAGAAACGCGTGCACGAGTTCCGCCGACCGCTGCACGTGTGTGGGTGTCGCCGCCTCGGGGGCAGGCCTGCGCAGGTGGTTCCAGGCGTACCGGCGGGCCGCGTTGACGAGCAGTTCGGTGACCGGGGACGACTCGGTTGCGGCGGACTGCGCGACCAGCGCCGACGCGATGAGCAGCCGGCTCATCCGGTCGACCAGCACCCACCCGGCGGCGGCGACGGTCTCCGGGTCCGCCCCGACCCATTCGTGTCGGGTGGTGGACTGGGCCGCGAGGCTGTCGTCCACCATCTGCCAGGCCGCCAGCAATCTTCCGCGGGGAGCCCTACCGAGCAGCTCCCGGGACCGGTTCGCCGCCGCGTCGAAGTGCTCGGGAATCGTCAGCAGGTCCAGCGCGTGCGTGGTGAGGACCCAGCAGTCGGCACGGGCGGTGTTACTGCCGCCGACACGGACGGTGTCCGAGGCAAGCGAGTAGGCGATACAGCGCCGCGCCACCCGCCGCGCTCGACCGTGCGACGGCTCGGGCAGGGCATGCCAGGCCCGGGCGGCCACGACGTCGACGACGCGGTCGGCGACCTCCTCGCGCCGGGCGGTCGCCCATGCGCTTGCGTCGGACAGGGTTGCTGCGCTCGCGAATTCGGCGACGGCGCCCTCCAGGATGCCGAGGCCGTCGGCATCCCAGACCGCGGCGACTCGTTCGGCCGGGGCGGACGGAAGGGAACGGGTGCTCATGTGTACTCCAGCCAGTGACGGTAGGCGGGCACGCGTCCGCGGACCACGTCGTGGAAGACGTCGCGCAGGTGCTTGGTGATCGGACCGCACCCGCCCGCCGCGACGGGGCGGTCGTCGACCGATGCCACGGGGACGACCTCGGCAGCCGTTCCGGTGAGAAACGCCTCGTCGGCGACGTAGAGCTCACTGCGAGTCAGACTCTGCTCCCGGACCGGAATCCCCAGGTCACGGGCGAGCGTGATCACGGTGTCGCGCGTGAGGCCGGGCAGGATGTTGTCACCGACCGGCGGAGTGATCAGCTCACCGTCGCGGACTGCGAAGATGTTCGCGGCCGACGCTTCGGCCACGTGCCCGGTGGAGGTGAGCATCAGCGCGTCGTCGTATCCGGCGCGCACCGCACCGACCTTCGCCAGAGCCGAATTGACGTAGGCGCCTGTCGCTTTGGCCAGCGGTGGAACGGAATGGACTCCGTTGCGCTGCCAGCTGCTGACGACGAGACGGCAGCCCTCCTGGTCCGCGGTCTCGCCGAGATACGAACCCCACGGCCATGCCGCGACGGCCACCCGGGCGCTGTCGAGCGCGGGTGCGACACCCATCGAGCCGTACCCCAGGTAGACGATCGGCCGCAGATACCCGGAGTCCAGTTCGGTGCGACGCAGCAGTTCGAGCGAGACCTCGACGAGCTCGTCCACCGACCACCCGGGATCCAGCAGGTACACCCGCGCCGACTCGTGCAGCCGGCGCAGATGGTCGCGCAGCCGGAAGACGGCCGGACCTCGGTCCGTCGCGTACGCCCGGATACCCTCGTAGACGCCCCATCCGTAGTGCAGACTCGGTGTCAGCACATGGACCTGTGCCTGGTCCCAGGCGACGAACTCGCCGTCCATCCAGACGGTGCTGGTCGGGGTCAGTTCCATTGTTCCACTTTCGGTTCGGTGGCGGCGGGCCGCCGGGACGGGACGGGGACTGCCGGTGCGCCGACCAGCTCCAGCCGTCGTTCGATGCTGCGTGATTGCAGCGTCAGAGCCTCTCGATACGGGCCGGCTCCGTCGCCGAGGAAGGAGAACCAGCCCCAGCGGGGCCGCAGCCGGCACCCTCGGGCGATCTTGGCTTCGTACGCGGCGAGGCCGTAGTGGATGCGACGGATTCCGTGCTCCACCGCCCAGCGTGCCGACTCGTGGTAGGTCAATGTCAGGTAGCAGCCACGAACACCCGGGGCGAATCCGGCGGTCCTCGCGAACAACGAGTCGCGGGTCCGGAGGTAGAGCACGAAACCCACGAGCCGACCGTCGTGCTCGGCGCCCAGCATCAGGCACGAGTCACCCAATTCCTCACGGACGGCGTCGAAGTCGCGGCGAACCCGGTCCTCGCCGCCGGGCAGCCCGTATTTGGCCCGGTGAGCGACCTGGAGGGCGACGACTTCGTCGTCGATCGCCGTGGGACCCCAGCGGACCACCGTCCGCAGACCGGCGTCGGTGTAGTCCGCGACCTCCTTGCGGAGCCGGGAACGACGACGCTTGCTCAGGCCCGCGACATACTCCGCCCAGCTGTGGCCCTCCAGGTCCTGTACGCCCTCGGCTCCCAGCAACGCCGCCGTGTACCCGGCGCGGGATGCGCAACCGTCCACGTCGCCGGCCTCGGGTTCCTCGACGTACAGCAATGCCGCACTGCGGCAGCCGAGTTCGTCGCCGGCCTGGTGGAGGAGGTCGGGCAGGGCGGCCATCACCGCTCGGCGCTGATCCCGCGAACGATCGGGCGCGTGCGCCACGCCGTGGTGGTTTCCGAACGTGGCCAGCGCGACCGACGGGTACTGATCGTCGCGGGCACTCTGCAGCGCGTCGGTCACCTCGGCCCAGCGCAGCCGATCCGGGGGATCGAGCAATTCGGGTTCGGCCATCGGCCCCGCGGTTCCCGCGAGCCGGGGCGGATCGTAGAAGAGCAGACCCCCGGGCCGCTCCGTGACCAGCAGTGGTGCGACCGCGACGGCTCGCCCGTCCGCGCGCACCTCGAGGTACCGCACCTCGTGCAGGTCGGTGCGTTCGGTGAACCGCCACCACCGGGCGTCTTCCCAGATGATGTCGGGTTCGGCGATGCCCGCGAAGTCGGCGGCGGCCGGGCGGGCGCCGCGGGGCAGGACGTGGCCGGTGAGCCCGTCGATGTCGGCGTGGGTGGCGGTCATGCCGCGTCCTCGCTTTCGCCACGATCCCAGGCGAAGCCGTCGCTCACCTGTTCCGCGGTGGCGATCAGCCGGTCGCCCAGAACTGTGTAGTCGGGGTCGGTCACCACCCAGAAGGCCAGGAAGTCCGCCGACTTCCGCGCGCGGTACCGGGCGGGGGTCCACTCGTCCCCGACGCCGGCGTTCAGGGTGAAGTCGTGAACTCCCGGAGGCGAATCCGGCACTCGCAGCACCCGTCCCCGGCGCGGCGGCACACCGTAGAACGCGGCGTGCGGGGCGGTCGCCACGCTGGCCCGCACCGCGTCCAGGTCCGTCGGCAGACCGCATTCCACCCGAGCCCAGAGGTGCCGGGGGTCGATGCCCAGGAGGTGACGCAGCATCGTCGGTATCGGCCCGCCGCCGATCCGTGCCGCCACCTCGCAGAGCACGATGTCGCCGCCGGCGGTGACGAAGAACTCGGCGTGCACGCAGACGGTGGGCGGGGAGCCGAGGGCGTCGACGAGCCGCCACGTCTCCTCCACCAGGCGCGCGCAGACCGGGTCGGCGGGGTCGACGGACCGGGAGCCGAACGGGGCATCGGTCCAGTGCTCGAGGCAGCCCTGCCCGGTGTACCGGGACGCGACGGCGGCCACGGGGGCTCCGGCGACCCGGAAGGCGTCCACATGGTGCACGGCGCCGTCGACGAACTCCTCGACCTCGTACGGTGTGGCCGTCACGATGTCGGCGAGTCCGGCTGCCTGTGCCGGCGAATCGAGCACGTACACGCCGGTGGAGCCGGAACCACTGCGCGGCTTGACGACGACAGGGCCCGGGTTGCGGGCCATGAACTCGGCGATGTCCGCCGGGTGGCGCACCGGTGCGAACGCCGGGACGAGAAGCCCTGCGGCCCTCGCCAGTTCCTTCATCAGAACCTTGTCGCGGTAGGCGGCCGCCGTGGCGGTGTCGAGACCGGGCAGGCCGAGTTCGCCCCGCAGCCTGGCGGTCCGCTCCACGTCGACCTCGGCGAGGGCGAAGACGGCGTCCGGCCGGTGCCGCGCGGCGAGTTCCCGGGCGGCACCGAGCACCGCGTCGTCGTCGTTGTAGTCGGCGACCGTGACGATCTCGGCGAATCCGTCGCCGGGGGCCGCTCCGGCGGCGCAGACCGCCACCAGTCGTCCACGCATCTCCGGCAGCCACCGGGCGAACGGCAGCCCGGCGGCGCGCGGGCTGATCAGTACGAGAATCATCGAGACGTTTCCTTCCTCGTCACGGCAAATCCGTCGAAATTCGTTGTCAGCGCTGCGAAGACCTCCGCGGTGCGTGCGTCGAGCGGTATCCCCCACACCCGTCGTTCGCGCTCGTGGGCGCGTTGCGGATCGCCCGGGGCCACCACCGGCGTCCCCGTGGCGGGCGTCGCCCCGCGGACGGTGCCGAGGAGGTCCGCCAGCCCGGCCGCGAACTGTGCGTGCCCACTGAACGCTCCGGGGTCCAGGGCGAGGACGAAGTGGCCGACCCCCCGGCTTCGCCCGGGGGTTCCCTCCCCGATCTGCTCGAGCTGCCAGTCGGGCGGCGACCCGGTCAACACGGCCCCCAGCAGGGTGACCGCCATTGCCAGGCCCTGACCCTTGTATCCGCCGAGCGGCGACAGGGCGTACGCCTCGTCGGGTTCCGCGGTGGGCCGCCCGTCGCGATCGGTGGCCCACCCGCTGTTCAGCGGTCGCCCCTCGGCGCGGCGGTGCTTGACCTCGCCGAAACACACCTGGCTGGTGGCCATGTCGAGGGCGATCGCTTCGTCCCCCGTGCCCGCCGCCACACTGATCGGGTTGGTGCCGAACAGCGGTTCGACGCCGCCGTACGGCGCGACCCGGGAGGCGGCGGACGTGACCGCGATCCCGATCATCCCCTGCCCGGCCAGGTGCCGGGTGTAGACGGACGCCGCGCCGAAGTGGTTGGAATTGCGCACGCCCACCGCCGCGACGCCGAAAGTCTTGGCCCGGTCCGCTGCCAGACGCGCGGCGGCGAGTCCGGCGAGCACGCCGAGTGCGCCGTCCGCGTCCAGCAGCAGTCCGGCGCCGCGGTCCCGGACCACGGTCGGGCACGCCTCCGCATTCGCCACACCGGTCGCGAGTTCGTCCAGGTATTGCGGCAGCAACCGCAGACCGTGGGTGTCGATGCCGCGCAACGACGTGTCGACGAGCGCGTCCGCCACCAGATCGGCGTCGTCCTCCGTCACACCCGCCTCGACGAGTGCGATCGAGGCCAGCCAGCGGGCCTCCTGCTCGTCGCACAGCGAACCGGTGTTCGGTGTCTGGTTGATCATGAAGCACTCCAATGCATGAAGACGTGGGGGCCGATGCCCGGGATGTCGTACTCCGGGCCGAGAATCCGGAAACCCTGCTTGACGTAGAAGCCTGCGGCGGTGGTGCGGGCGTTGCACCAGACCGTGTCCGCGCCGGCCAGCACGGCGTTCGTGAGGACGGCGCGCAGGAGGGTCGTCCCGGCTCCGGTTCCGCGGACCTCCTCCAGCGTGGCCATGCCGCGGAGACGTCGACCTCGGCCTCGGCGCAGACCCGGCACGGCGTGATCGCCGGGTGGATCCTCGCGATACAGCGAGGCCACACCGACCGGGCGGCCGGCGACGAGTGCGGCGAAGTGCCGGGTGCCCTCGTCCGCGTCCTCGGGGTACACGCAGGTCTCGGCCGGTTGCCCCGGCCGCAGCACCGTGTGCCGGATCGGACGCACGTCGGCGACGGGCACCGGCCGAACCCGCCAGCCGTGGGCCGCCGGATCGGGCAGGTAGCCCGAACCCGACCGGTCCGGCAGAGTGACGCGGCCGGCGCCGTCGAGGGCCAGCCCGCGGCCGGTGTTCACCGCGAGGAGGTCGACCGCGTCGACGTCCAGGTGGTCGGCGAGTCCCCCGAGATGGGCGGTGGCCGACACCCCGGCCGCGGACTCGGGCATGCAGCCGAGCATCGTGATCAGACCCCGTTCCCGGGCCCGGCGCAGCAAGGTGAGGGACGGGGTGAGTCCCCCGGCCTTCATCGGCTTGACGTTGATGCCGTCGAACGCGTCGGAGCAGGCGTCGAGGTCCTGTGGCGACGCGATGCTCTCGTCGGCGATCACCGGGATCGGGCTGCGCTGCTTGAGAATCCGGGCATCACGCCATGCCGAGCGCAGAAACGGTTGTTCGATCAACTGCACACCGAGTTCCTGAAGGTCGGGCAGCGCGGGGAGCAGTCGGGACAGCTCCCAGCCGCAGTTGCCGTCCACGTAGAACGGTGCGTCCGTGTGGCTGCGGAGTTCCTTGACGACGGTGAGGTCGCCCGGATCGGCGAGCTTGATCTTGTACGCCGACCATCCGGGCCGCTCGAGGAGTTTGGTGACCATCATGTCGGTCTCGTCGAGCCCGATGCTGAAGCTCGAACGCAACCCTCGCGGACGTTCCAGCCCGAGTGCCTGCCACAGCGGCACCCCGAGCATCCGTGCCCGCAGGTCGTGCACGGCCGTGTCGAGGGCGGCGAGGACGAACGGCGAATCGGGCAGTTCCGCGGACAGCGCTCGCCACACGGCGACCGGGTCTTCGGGACCCAGATCGACCAACAACGGCGCAATCCGGCGCAGATCTGCGTGCATCCGGTCCAGGCCGGAGTTGTATCGGTCGGTCATGAACGCGGACGCCTCGCCGAATCCGGCGTGGCCGTCCCACCCCACCTCGACCACCAGTCCCCGCTGCACCGGAATCGCCTCTCGGGTGGAGCGCCACAAATGCCGTTGTGTCAAACTGATTTCGTGTGCGGTGACCTTCACGCGCCACTCCCGGGAGCGAAGAACTCACGGTCGCGTGGCCCGTGCGGGCGGAGGTCGTCCCACCACTGCGCGTGCTCGTCGTACTTCGCGAAGAACGGCTTGCCGACCAGTTCCGGCCGCCGTGCCTGCAGGAAGCGCAACGCGAATGCACGCCCGCCGTCGAGGTCGACGACGCCGTCGATCACCACCTTTCCCGGCGACGCCGACATCACCGGCCCGCGCGCGGTTCGCCCGAGTCCGGAGACCCGTTGCAGCGCCTCACGGTAGATGTCTGCCGCTCTCGCCAGCGGCAGACCGAAGTACGGCCGCGCACCGGTGTCCCGCTCGACGAACATGTAGTAGGGCACCACCCGGTTGCGCACCTGCGCCTGCCACAGGTCCGCCCATGCGCGCGGGTCGTCGTTGACGTGTCGCACCACGGGAGCTTGTGCGCGCAGCACCGCGCCGGTCGACGCCAGCCGGGACAGCGCCGCCTGTGCGGCATCGGTCTGCAGTTCCGCGACGTGCGAGAGGTGCAGCATCATCGCGACGTGCTTCCCGGCTGCGACCAGCCGCTCGAGCAGCCGCAGCAGGTCGTCGGCTTCCGGTCCGGCCAGCATCCGGTACGGCCAGAACGAGACGGCCTTCGTACCGATCCGGATCGTTTCGACGTGGTCGCGCTCCGGTTCGAGCAGCGGCTCGAGATAGGAGGCCAGCAGCTCGGTACGCATGACCAGAGGGTCACCGCCGGTCAAGAGCACGTCGGTGATCCCGGGGTGCAGGTCGAGATACCGGGTCATCGCCTCCGGGCCGGACATCGCCATCTTCAGATCCGGGGTGTCCACGAACTGGGCCCAGCGAAAGCAGTACCCGCAGTAGCTGTGACAGGTCTGCCCCTGACGGGGGAATACCAGCAGCGTCTCGGAGTATTTGTGCTGCATGCCCGAACCGTCGATGTCGTCGTGCTGGGGGACGTTCATGCTGAGCTGGTCACCGGGGTGCGGGTTCAGTGCGGCCCGGACCTTGTCGACCGTCTGCCTCACGGCGCTCCGATCTCCCAGCACCAACGCCTGCTCGATCAGGTCGAAGTGCTCGGTCTCGAGCATGTCGCGGTGCGGGAAGGTCAGCCGGTAGATCGGGTCGTCCGGGGCGCGGTCCCAGTCGATCAACTCGTCGACCACGTAGCTGCTCACCTTGAACGGCAGCACCTGGGACACCACATGGGCTTCGTGCCCCAGCATCGGGTCGCCGGTGCGCTCCGTGACGAGCTTGCGGAGACGCTCGCCGCTGACCGATCGCGGGGCGAGGGCGGCGCGGGTATCGAGACTCGACAGTGTCATCGGCCCGTCACCGCCACACCCCAGTCGAAGTCGACGTCGCCCAGAACATCCATGTCCGACATCAGCGAATACAGACCGCTGTAGTCGCGGACGAGACGTGCACCGGACCGCTCGGCGCGGACGTCGGCGAGCATCTTCTCCCAGCCGGTGACCTTCTCGATCCGGAAGATCGCCTCCCACGTCGAGTAGTCGGTGGCGACGAACGCCTCCAGCCCGGCGACGAGCATGTCCAGGAAGAAGCGGCGCTTGACGGGGTCCAGCACGTCGTACACGAGCTTCGCCATCTCGTCGGAGATGGACGCGTGGCAGTACTCGTCCCGGTTGTGCAGCTTTGCGGTGGTGGAATTGACCACCTGGATGTCCTGGTCGTCGGCCAGCAGATCGAGATAGGCGTTGATCGAGATCTCGGAGACCGTGGCGAACGCCAGCGTGGTGAGGCTGCGCTGCCACCGTTCGCCTGCCCGACCGCGCAGCAGGCGGTGCGTCCGCGCGGTGTGTGATTCGGGTAAGTCGATGTCGCGGAACGAGTTACACCGTTTTCGCCGAGTGAGCGCGCTCGCGTTGATGTGCATCAGGGTGTGGTACTGCTCGTCGACCATGGCCTGGGCGAGTGCGATCTCCAGTTCCTGGCCGCCGAGACCCGGAAATTCGCCCTCCATGACGAGCGCGAACGCCGGGTTGGCGACGCGCTGCTCGGCGAGCACTGTGTGCCGGTTGTACGCGATCCAGGCCCAACTCAGCATCCGGGACCGCAGCGTCTCGGGCATCGCCTGCCACGTCGGATGGTCACGGAAGGGCACGATCGCCTCCGGGTAGTCCTCCCGGCCGGCGTCGAACAGCTCGTCGAGGTCGGGCTCGTCGCGTTTCACCGTCGACCGCCTGTGCCAGTTGCCGGCAAGGCGGCTGATGACGGCGTTCTCGGCCGCGTCCGCGGGGTCGAACGAAGGGAGCCCGGGAAGGTGCACCAGCCCGTCGGCGTCCGAGCGTTGCAGTGGAAAGTCGTCGATGATCATGCGCGAGTCCGGTCGCCGGCCCAGAAGCGAGTGAGGTGCCGGGCGCGGTCGGCGTACTCCGACCGCGCGTGCAGCATGCGCTGGTTGTCCCAGACGAGCAGCGCATTCTCGGGGATCAGCACGCGGGTGCGCAGCTCGTGGAACAGGTCGCTGACCCGGTGCGCCAATCTGCGACCGGCCCGGCCGAGCGGCAGGAGCGAATCGTCGACGTCGGAATCCCGGCGCGGGTCGTAGTCGGCGGCGGTCAACAGGTTGTAGCTGAACCGCAGCGCGGTGCGGCCGGTGTCGTCCGAGCCGAGCATCGTGGTGCGGACGCCTCCGCCCGGGCCGGGGAAGGTCAGTTCGGCGTCCGTCAGCAGAGCGAGCTCTGCGGGTTCCAGCGCGTCGACGAGGCGGCGGACGTCGAGCAGGTCGGTGTGGCCGCCGCCGCAGCGCGCCTGCCGGTGACAGTACAGCGCCAGGTACGCCGGGCTGGGATCCCAGCCCGGGGCCTCGGTGTGCGCCAGAATCGTGTTCGCGCTCTGCGAGTACGCCCGATGATCGTTGCCCGGGCGGTACGTCACCTCGTGCGTGAGCAGCCCGTTGTACTGCGGGACCAGATCACCGAGGGAGCCAACCACTTCCAACGCCGCGAGACGCCCTGGTACGTCCTCGACGACGACGTAGCCGTCCTCCTCCAGCCGGTACCGGTCGATACGGCCCTCCTCTGTTTCCGCACTCGGCTGCGCAGAAGCGACATGACAATTCGGCGACATCCATAACTCCATTCCGAAGATCCGACTGGCATACGCGCCCCCGTGATCCGGTCGATCGAGCCGGGAGCATCGTGATCGGTTTCAAGAATGTGGTCCTGCCGCCACCCACGCCAGGCACCCTAGGGGAGCCAAACCGTCACCCGGACAGAACTGGCGGGGACGTAACGGCCGAGCGCGAGCCGGCCTTCGTGCGGGGTGGGCACGTTCGAGCGAAGGGCAAGAGCGGGGACAATCCTTCTCAGCAAAATGCGTCGCGAAACATACAATGGAGACTTCTTCGAAGGAGGTGACGGCATGCCCGAAAACCGACCGGTCGGCCTGGC
>JBCEBZ010000316.1:0-15355 GCA_039206675.1 Rhodococcus sp. (in: high G+C Gram-positive bacteria)
CGTACGACCACTACGTCGACCTGCGCGACGAGATCTCCACCAACCTGCAGAACGCGGGCTTCGAGCTCGAGCGCGGCCACCACGAGGTGGGCACCGGCGGCCAGCAGGAGATCAACTACAAGTTCAACACGCTGCTCGCGGCGGCGGACGACCTGCAGCTGTTCAAGTACATCGTGAAGAACACGGCGTGGCAGCACGGCAAGTCGGCCACCTTCATGCCGAAGCCGCTGTTCGGCGACAACGGGTCGGGCATGCACGTCCACCAGTCGCTGTGGAAGGACGGCAAGCCGCTGTTCCACGACGAGGCCGGCTACGCGGGTCTGTCCGACATGGCGCGTCACTACATCGGTGGCATCCTGCACCACGCACCGTCCCTGCTGGCGTTCACCAACCCGACGATCAACTCGTACCACCGCCTGGTGCCGGGCTACGAAGCCCCCATCAACCTGGTGTACAGCCAGCGCAACCGCTCGGCGGCCGTGCGTATCCCGATCACCGGCAACAACCCGAAGGCCAAGCGCCTCGAGTTCCGCGCCCCCGACTCCTCGGGTAACCCCTACCTGAACTTCGCGGCGCAGATGATGGCCGGCCTGGACGGCATCAAGAACAAGATCGAGCCGCAGGCTCCCGTCGACAAGGACCTCTACGAGCTCCCGCCGGAGGAGGCCCGCAACATCCCGCAGGCTCCCACCAGCCTGTCGGCCGTCATCGACCGCCTCGAGGCCGATCACGACTACCTCACCGAGGGTGGCGTGTTCACGTCCGACCTGATCGAGACGTGGATCTCGCTCAAGCGTGAGCAGGAGATCGCTCCGGTCAACCTGCGCCCGCACCCCTACGAGTTCCAGCTGTACTACGACGTGTAAGTCGTAAGGCGCCCGCCGATACGCGGGCCGGTACTTCCTGACGAGCCCATCCGTGGCGCCGGCTGTTGCAGCCGGCGACATGGGTGGGCTCGTCTGCGTCGCAGGTCCCCGCGTGTGCGGCGCACCCCGAACCGGCACGGCCCGGCAGTCCGCAGTCGTATGATCCAGGGAACCGACCGCACGGACCGTTGCGGAACGTTCACGTGAGGACTGTCGGAAAACTTGCTCCGTTCTCCCTCCCCCATGGGTCGAGAAGCAGGTGGTGCGGGATGTCAGTGCCCACGACGCCGACCGGCGTCCCGGTGCCACGCCGTGTCGTGGTCATCCTGCTGCTGGTGATTCCGCTCAGCCAGATCCCGCTCGACATCTACACGCCGGCGCTGCCGCAGATGGTGCTCGATCTGGACTCGTCCGCGGCCGTCGTGCAGAACACGGTGACGGCGTACATGCTGGGCATGAGTCTGGCGTTCATCCCGGTCGGCCTGATCGCGGATGCGGTGGGCCGCAAACGAACTCTGCTGACCTGTCTGGCGATCCTCGTCGTCACCAGTGTGGGATGCGCACTCGTGCAGAACATCACGGTCCTGCTCGGGCTGAGATTCGTGCAGGGCATCGGTGGGTGTGCGTGCCTCGTCCTCGCGTACGCGGTCGCCGCCGACTGCTACCGCGGCGCCCGGCTCACATCCGTGTCCGGTCTCCTCGGGGCGGCGTGGGGGCTGGCCCCGGTTCTCGCGCCCGCCGTGGGCGGTGTGCTCGTGCAGTTCATCTCCTGGCGCCTGGTGTTCGGGCTGATCGCGCTTCTGGCGGCGCTCGCCGTTCCCCTCGTGGTCGCGGGACTGCCGGAGACGCTTCCCGTGGAATCGCGGTCACCGGTCGACGCGACCGCCGCGGCGCGGGTGCTGCGGGCCGCACTGCGCCACCGCATCTTCGTGGGCTTCGTGCTCGTGTTCGGACTGATGGCGTCCGCCCAGATGGTGTTCGGCGTCGTCGCACCCTTCCTGTACCAGGAAATTCTCGGCTTCTCCCCCGCCGCGTACGGCGCGATCGCGCTCGTCGTGGGCGGCGCCAACCTCCTCGGCGAACTCGCCTGCGGCGCACTCGCCGTTCGGGTCGGCACCCGGCGGCTCGCTTTCGGCGCCTGGTGGGTGTTCGTGCTCGGCGCGCTGGTACTGGCCGTCACGGCCGGGATGTCCGTCGTCACCGCACCGGCCATCACGATCGGCGCCTGCCTCGCCCTCGCCGGATGCGGCGTGCTCTGCCCGCAGATGTACGGGCTGGCCCTCGGGCTGTTCACCCGCAACCTCGGGCTGATCGGCGGCGTCGTCACCGCCGCGTGTTATCTCGTCGTCAGCGGCGCGATGGCCGTCGCGGGCGTGCTGCCGGAGAACAGCCAGGCACCGCTCGGCTGGCTGTACCTCGTTCTCGGCGCCGGCGCCGGAATTCTGCTCCTGCTCACCACATCCGCGCGGCGGTCCGACAGTTCCCCCGCCGAGGCGCCCGCACCACGAACCGACCGGAGGTGATCTCGCGTGCCGCACCCGAGCCCGCACAGTCCAGCCGCATCCCCGGTGTCGGTGATCTTCCAGCGCCGGGTCGACGACGCCCGCTACGCCGAGTACTCGCGGTGGCAGAAACGCGCGGCGGACGCGCTCGCGACGGTTCCGGGTTTCATCGATCAGGACATCGTGCCGCCGTCGCCGCCCGTGCAGGACGACTGGGTGGACGTGCTGCGGTTCACCACCCTCGACGACGCCCGGGCGTGGCTCGACAGCGATCTGCGAACGGAACTGGTCGCGGAGATCAAGCACGCCTTCATCGGCAACGAGGACGTCCACCTGCTCACCGGCGAGCAGACCCGGGAGCAGTCGGCGACGTCGGTGGTCATCTCCTGTCACGTCGACCCCTCGGACGAGTCGGCGTTCATGGACTGGCAGCGGAAGATCTCCGCCGCCGAGGCGGGGTTCCGGGGCTTCCGGGGGCACAAGGTCGAAAGGCCGGTGCAGGGAATCACCGAGGACTGGACGATCGTGCTCAGCTTCGACACCGAGGACAACCTGGGGTCGTGGATGGATTCACCGGAGCGGGCCGCGCTGTTGGAGGAGGGCGAGAAGTTCAACAGGAATCTCCGGATCCGCAAAGCGAGCTACGGTTTCGACTTCTGGTTCCGCGGCACGGGCGGCGACGAACCGCCCCCGGTGCCCGTCGCCCGCAGCAACCTCCTGGCGCTGCTGGTGCTGTACCCGCTGGTCGTGATCTGGGGTCATTTCTTCAGCGCACCGTTCATCGAGGCGCACGGTGTGCCGATCGCCGTCGCCCTGTTCATCGGGAACCTGGTGACCACCCAGGTCCTCGGGTGGTGGGCGGTTCCCGCGGCGTTCAAGGCGTTCGGGTGGTGGATGGACCCGGCGATCCCGGCCCGGCGGCGGAATCTGGGCTACGCCGTCATGGTCGTGCTGTTCGCGATCTCGATCGGGGTGTGCACCCTGCTGTTCATGATCCCCACCACCTGACGCGAGTTTCCCGATTCACCTGCGTGATGTCCGGGTACATAGCACTGTGAAGGACCGAGGTCTGTTTTCACATCTGGAGAAAGGTGTGCGCGGTTGGACATGCAGCAACTGTGGGACTTCGTCTCCGCCAGGAAACAACAGCTCCTCACCGACTCGCTCCTGCACGTCAGTGCCGTCGTGCAGTCGGTGGTCATCGCCACGATCGTCGCGGTGGCGATCGGGATCCTGGTGTACCGGAGCCCGGCGGGGTCCGCGATCGCGACCGCCCTGGCCGGCACGATCCTCACCATCCCGTCGTTCGCCCTGCTCGGCCTGCTCATCCCGATCCTGGGGCTCGGTGTGGCCCCCACCGTGACCGCCCTGGTGCTGTACGCGCTGCTGCCGATCATCCGGAACACCATCCTCGGACTCGCGTCCGTCGACCCCGCCGTCACCGACGCGGCCCGCGGTGTGGGGATGAGCCGCACGACGGTGCTGAGCAGAATCGAACTCCCCCTCGCCTGGCCGTCGATCCTGACGGGCATGCGGGTGAGCACGCAGATGCTGATGGGCATCCTCGCGATCGCCGCCTACGCGAAGGGCCCCGGACTCGGCAACCTCATCTTCTCGGGACTGTCCCGCGTCGGCAGCCCGACAGCGATACCGCAGGCCCTCACGGGGACCGTGCTCATCGTGATCCTCGCCCTCGTACTCGACGGCATCCTCGCCGTCGTCGGCCGACTCACCACCTCCAGGGGGATCCGTGACTGATCTCGATACACCTCACACCAACGGCAGCACGGTCTCGGGCGTGGACATCGTCCTCGAAGACGTGGTCAAGAGTTATCCCGGCCAGGACAAGGCGGCGGTCGACAACGTGTCGATGCGCATCCCCGCCGGCGAGATCGTGGTCCTGGTCGGCCCGTCCGGCTGCGGGAAGACCACCACGATGCGGATGATCAACCGGCTCATCGAACCGACGTCGGGGAAGATCACGATCGGCGGCAAGGACGCCCTGTCCATCGACCCCGACAAGCTGCGGCGCGGCATCGGCTACTCGATTCAGCAGGCCGGACTGTTCCCGCACCTGACCATCGCCAAGAACGTCGGCACCGTCCCCGGGCTCATCGGCTGGGACAAGAAGAAGATCGCCGACCGCACCGACGAGATGCTCGACCTCGTCGGACTCGAGCCGGGCCTCTACCGTGAGCGCTACCCCCGCCAGTTGTCGGGCGGACAGCAGCAGCGGGTGGGGGTGGCGCGGGCGCTGGCCGCCGACCCGCCGGTGCTGCTGATGGACGAGCCGTTCGGCGCGGTCGACCCGATCACGCGCGGTCTGCTGCAGGACGAGTTGATGCGGCTGCAGTCCGATCTCGGCAAGACGATCGTGTTCGTGACGCACGATTTCAACGAGGCGGTCAAGCTGGGCGACCGCATCGCGGTGCTGGGCAACCAGTCGCACATCATGCAGTACGACACTCCGGAGGCGATCCTCGCCCATCCCGCCAACGACATGGTGGCCGGGTTCATCGGCGCCGACGCGTCGCTGAAGCAGCTGACGCTCACCCGGGTGGCGGAGGTCGAGCTCCTCGACTGCCCGACCGCGTACGAGGACGGCTCGGTGGACGAACTGCGGGCGGCGATCTCACCCCGCAAGATCAAGTGGGGCATCCTGCTGGACGAACGGGATCGTCCGATCCGCTGGGTCGGGCTGCACCATCTGGCCACCGCCACTTCGCTGCACGACATCGGCGACCCGATCGACGAGGTGATGTCCACCCAGTCGACGCTGCAGGACGCACTCGAGGCCCTGCTGGCGGAGAGCAGCGCGTCGACGATCGTCACGGGACGGAGGGGCGAGTACCGCGGCCTCATCACGATCGACACCCTGGTGGCGCACCTGTCCGCGATGCGTGAGGAACATGCCCACGGCGACGAGGGCGGCGAGCCGGAGCAGAACGGGGCGAGTGAGGGCGGGACACCGTCATGACGGCCGCCGTCACCACGAAACCCACCGCTGCGGCCGCCCGGCGTTCGGAGCGGGCCCGCCTGCTGGTCCAGCCGATCCTCGTCCTGTTCCTGGTGGTGGGTGTCCTCGGCTGGGCGTTCAGCCGAGACCTGACCGCCACACAGAAGGGCAGCCTCAACGCCGCGAACATCGCGACCCTCACGTGGCAGCACGTGCTGATCACCGTGGTCGTGGTGGTGATCGTCGTCATCGTCGCCGTCCCGCTCGGGATCCTGCTGACGCGGCCCGGGTTCACCAAGCTGGCACCGGTCTTCGTCGGAATCGCCAACATCGGGCAGGCCGCGCCGGCCATCGGACTGCTCGTGCTGCTGTTCCTCGCGACGGGGACCACCGGATTCTGGATCGGGGTGCTGCCCATCGCGTTCTACTCGCTCCTGCCCGTGCTGCGGAACACGATCCTCGGTCTGCAGGAGGTCAATCCCGCGGTCATCGACGCCGGGCGGGGACAGGGCATGACGGCCGGTCTCGTGCTGCGCAAGGTCGAGTTCCCGCTCGCCGTCCCGTACATCCTCGCGGGACTGCGCACGTCGCTGGTCCTCGCGGTGGGCACCGCGACGCTCAGCTTCCTCGTCAGCGCCGGCGGTCTCGGCATCCTCATCGACACCGGGTACAAGCTGCGCGACAACGTGACTCTGGTCGTGGGAGCCGTGCTCGCGGTCGCGCTGGCGCTGCTCGTCGACTGGTGCGGCGCGCTGGCCGAGGAGTTCCTCGGCCCGAAGGGGTTGCGCTGATGAACCTCCTGCGGAAGGCGATCGCCGCGACGGCCGTGACGTTCTGCGGGGTCCTCGCAGTGTCCTGCGGCCTCGAATCCGGAGGCGCCCTGCCGCTGTCGGTGGAACCGGGCAGCATCCAGCCCGTGCCCGAACTCGAGGGCGTGGCGATCACCGTCGGGTCGAAGGACTTCACCGAGCAGGTCACTCTCGGGTACATCATCGAATTCGCGCTCAGCGCCGCGGGCGCCGACGTGCGCGACCTCACCAACATCCAGGGGTCCAACAGCACGCGCGACGCCCAGCTGGACGGTCAGATCGACGTCACCTACGAGTACACCGGGACTGGGTGGATCAACTACCTCGGCAACGAGATTCCGATCCCCGACCCGACCGCGCAGTTCGAGGCAGTCCGCGACGAGGACCTCGAACGCAACGGCATGGTGTGGGTGGACCCCGCCCCGATGAACAACACGTACGCGCTCGCGATGAGCAGGCAGACCGCGGAGGAGACCGGGATCACCACGCTGTCGGAATACGCGGACCTGGTCAACCGCGACCCCGCCGCGGCGACGACGTGCGTGGAGACCGAGTTCAACGTCCGCCAGGACGGGTTCCCGGGCATGGCCGCCAAGTACGGCTTCGATCCGGCGCGCGCGAACCGCCAGATCCTGCAGACCGGCATCATCTATCAGGCCACCGCGGACGGAACGCAGTGCAAGTTCGGTGAGGTGTTCACGACGGACGGCCGCATCATCGCGCTCGATCTGGTGCTGTTGGAAGACGATCGCCAATTCTTCCCGAAGTACAACCCGGCGATCACGATGCGCAAGGATTTCGCCGAGGCGCACCCGCAGGTGGCGGACGTGATGGCCCCGATCTCCGCGGCCCTGACCAACGAGGAGATCACCGAACTGAACCGGCGGGTCGACGTGGAGGGCGAGGAACCGGCGGACGTGGCCCGGGACTGGCTGGTGCAGAAGGGATTCGTCACGCTCCCGTGACGGTCAGCCGCCGAGGGTGATCCTCGCGACGAGGCCCCGGTGATCCGAGCCCGCCAGCACCACCGATTCCACGGACTGCGCCTGCGCGCCGCTCGTGACGATGTGATCGATCGCGATCATCGGCGGAAACGGCTGCCGGTCGGCGGGATACGTGTTCTGAATTCCGGCACCGACCTGGTCGGCGGCATCGCGGTAGCGCCCGGTCACGAGGTTGCGGTACTTCACGTGGTCGCGGGTGGAGTTGAAGTCGCCGCTGACGACCACGGGTCCCGAGTCGGCGGGAATCGCATCGAGAATGGCTGCGATGCGGTCCATTTCGCGTGACCACAGCGACGGATCCGACGGCCACGGCGGGACCGGGTGGAACGCGTACAGTGCCGTGCTCGCACCGTCCGGGAGGTCCACCCTGGCCGACAGCGCGGACAGCACGAACTCCGAGTGGTGGACCTTGTCGGTCAGCGGGTACCGGCTCCAGATGCCGGTTCCCTCACCGCCGCCGCCGGGCACGAGGAACGAGTACGGCAGGGTCGTGTCGAGGCCCGCGGCCCTCAGTCGGTCGACGGCCTCCGGGGTCAGTTCGTTGACGGTGAGCACGTCGACGTCGCGGTCCCGGATCTGCCGGACGAGGGAGTCGGCGTCCGCGTTGCCGAGCCAGATGTTGGCCTGCATCACGGTCAGTTCCGGCCCGGACGCCGGCGCCGAATTCGCCACGTACAACGGGCCCTGCGACAGGGTGGCCACCGCGGCCACGGTCAGCGCCACACCGAACCCGATCCAGTGCCGGGTGATGCCCAGCAACAGCACCCCGACCGCGGCGGCCGCCATCAGGTAGGGCGCCGCGGACGCCAGCACGAGCAGACGCTGATTCTGGACGTCGAGGAATCGCAGCACCACACCGAACACGCCGACGAGCACCGCGAACCACCCGAGGGCGATCAGTGCCCGCACCCCCCAGGTGGCGGTCACTCCCCGAAGACTCTCTCCACCACAGCCTTGGCCCGCCGGGTCACCCGCAGGTAGTGATCGAGGAACTCGCCGGCGTCGCCGCCACCCCAGCCGGCGATCTGCGCGACCGCGGACAGGACGCGGCCCGACCCGGGCAGCTGATCGGTGGCCTTGCCGCGGACGAGGACGAGGCAGTTGCGTGCCTTCGTCGCCGTGATCCACGCGTCGCGCAGCAGTTCGACGTCGGACTCGCTGAGCAGTTCGGCGGCGCCGATCGCGTCGAGGGTCTCGAGTGTCGACGTGTTGTGCAGCGACTCGATCTCGTGGGCGTGCCGGAGCTGGATCAGCTGGACGGTCCATTCGATGTCGGCGAGACCACCGCGCCCGAGCTTGGTGTGGGTCGCGGGGTCGGCGCCGCGCGGCAGCCGCTCGGAGTCGACACGCGCCTTGATGCGCCGGATCTCGCGGACCGCCTGATCCGACACGCCGCCCTCCGGGTAGCGGGTCTTGTCGATCATGTGCAGGAAGCGCAGACCCAGGTCGGCGTCGCCGGCCACGTGGTGGGCGCGGAGCAGGGCCTGGATCTCCCAGGCCTGCGCCCACTGCGCGTAGTACGCCTCGTAGGACGCCAGCGTCCGCACCATCGGGCCGCTGCGACCCTCCGGCCGCAGCCCGGTGTCCACCTCGAGCGGCGGATCGGTGCTCGGCGCGCCGAGCAGGGTCCGCACCTTGTCGCCGATGCTGTTGGCCCACTTGACGGCGACGGTCTCGTCGATTCCCTCGCGCGGCTCGCACACGAACAGGACGTCCGCGTCCGAACCGTAGCCGAGTTCACCGCCGCCGAGCCGGCCCATCCCGATCACCGTGAACGTCGCGGGAGCGGGCGTGCCGAGTTCCTTCTCGCTCGCCTTGGTCACGGCGGCAAGTGCGGCGTTGAGCACGGCCGCCCACACGGACGACAGCGCCTTGCACACGCCCGGCACGTCGAGCATGCCGAGGATGTCCGCGGACGCGATGCGGGCCAGCTCGTAGCGGCGCAGGGAGCGCGCCGCCGCGATCGCGCGGGCCGGGTCCTCGTGCCGTGCGGACGCCGTCAGGATGCCGCGGGCGACGTCCTCCGGCTTCGACTCCAGCAGTCGCGGCCCGGCCGGTGAATCGGCGAACAGCCGCACCACGTCCGGTGCCTTGATCAGCAGATCGGGAACGTAGGCCGAGGATCCGAGCACCGTCATCAGCCGCTCGGCGACCGAGGCCTCGTCGCGCAGCAGCCGGAGGAACCAGGTCTGATCGGTCATCGCGTCCGACAGCCGCCGGTACGCGAGCAGGCCCGCATCGGGATCCGGTGTGTCGGCGAGCGATTCGAGCAGGGTCGGCAGCAGCAGCGCCTGGATGCGCCCCTTGCGGGACGCACCGCTGGTGAGTGCGGTGAGGTGGCCGAGCGCATTCTCCGGGGCGGTGTAGCCCAGCGCCGCGAGCTGGCGGATGGCCGCGTCCGGACTGAGCCGCAGCGCTTCCTTGTCGATGCGCGCCACCGATTCGAGCAGCGGCCGGTAGAACAGTTTCGCGTGCAGGCGCCGCACCCGGTGCGCGTTGCGCTTGATCTCCGCGTTGAGGACGCCGAGTGCGTCCTTGCTGCCGTCGGGCCGCATGTGCGCGGCCCGGGCCAGCCAGCGCAGCGCTTCCTCGTCGTCGGCGGGCGGCAGGGTGTGCGTGCGCCGCAGCTTCTGCAACTGCAGCCGGTGCTCGAGCAACCGCAGGAACTCGTAGGACGCCGCCAGATTCGCGGCGTCGTCGCGGCCCACGTAGCCGCGGGCGGCGAGTGCGGTGAGCGCGTCGATGGTGCTCTGGACGTGCAGCGCCTCGTCGGCGCGGCCGTGCACGAGCTGCAGGAGCTGGACGGCGAACTCGACGTCGCGCAGACTGCCGCGACCCAGTTTCAGTTCCCTCTCGCGCAGTTCCGCCGGAACCATCTCCTCCACCCGGCGGCGCATGGCCTGCACCTCGGGAACGAAGTCCTCGCGCTCCGAGGCGGTCCACACCATCGGGTTGAGGGCGTCGGCGTACTGCTGTCCGAGCGCGACGTCGCCGATCATCGGGCGGGCCTTGAGCAGGGCCTGGAACTCCCAGGTCTTGGCCCAGCGCTTGTAGTACGCGACGTGGGATTCGAGGGTGCGGACGAGTTCCCCGCGCTTGCCCTCCGGCCGCAGCGCGGCGTCCACGTCGAAGAAGGCCGAGGACCCGATGCGCATCATCTCGCCGGCGATGCGGCTGGCGATCGCGTCGGCGGGTTCGGCGACGAAGACCACGTCGACGTCGCTGACGTAATTGAGTTCGCGCGCACCGCACTTGCCCATGGCGATGACGGCCAGCCGCACGGGGCACGGGGCGTCCGGGCACACGGCGGCGACGGCCACCGCGAGGGCCGCGTCCAGTGCCGCATCCGCCAGATCGGACAGCTGATGCCCGACGGTCTGGTACGGCAGTACCGGTTCGTTCTCGACCGTCGCCGCGAGATCGACGGCGGCGAGCAGCATCAGTTCGTCGCGGTACGCCTTGCGCAGCGCCGCGATGGCATCGGGTCCGGTGACCTTCGCCCGGTGCAGGCGCGCGTCCGGGTGGGCGCCCTCCTCGGGTTCCGCGCCGACCGCGGCCATCATCGTGGCGGTCGCCTCGTCCTTCGACGGCAGGCGGACGTCGCCGGCGAGGATCTTCCAGGACGCCGGATCCGCGACCAGGTGGTCGCCGAACGCGCTGGACGCACCGAACAGCCCGAACAACCGGCCGCGCAGACCCTTGTCGGTACGCAGCGCGGCGTCGAGTTCGGCCCAGCCCTCGCCGAGCCCTTCCTTCAGGCGCACCAGGGTGCGGAGGGCGAGGTCGGCGTTCGCGGCCCGCGACAGCGACCACAGCAGTTCGATGCTGTCCTCACCGACCCAGCCCAGCTCGCGGAGTTCGGACGGAGCGGTCGGCTCGACGAGACCCAGACGACCCGGACCGGGAACGGCAGAACGCGCTGCCGGAGGCTTCACCATGCTCTTGCTCACAACCCCAGATACGTCTTGAGTTCGAACGGCGTCACGTGGCTGCGGTACTCCTCCCACTCACGCCGCTTGTTGCGCAGGAAGAAGTCGAACACGTGCTCGCCGAGGGCTTCGGCCACCAACTCCGACTTCTCCATCTCGCGCAGTGCGCCGTCGAGGTTGCCGGGCAGTTCGCGGTAACCCATGGCGCGGCGCTCGGCCGACGTCAGCGCCCACACGTCGTCCTCGGCCTCGGGAGGCAGTTCGTAGCCCTTCTCGATTCCGCGCAGACCCGCGGCGAGCAGCACCGCGAACGTCAGATACGGGTTGCAGGCCGAATCTGGGCTGCGGATCTCGACGCGACGCGACGACGCCTTGTTCGGCGTGTACATCGGGACGCGGACCAGCGCCGACCGGTTGGACGGACCCCAGGACGCCGCCGTCGGGGCCTCGCCGCCGTGGATCAGGCGCTTGTAGGAGTTCACCCACTGGTTGGTGACGGCGCTGATCTCGTTGGCGTGCTCGAGGATGCCGGCGATGAACGCCTTGCCGGTCTCCGACAGCTGCATCGGATCGTCCGGGTTGTGGAAGGCGTTGGTGTCGCCCTCGAACAGGCTCATGTGGGTGTGCATCGCCGAACCGGCCTGATCGCTGAACGGCTTGGGCATGAACGTGGCACGCACACCCTCGGCGATCGCCACCTCCTTGACGACGTACCGGAACGTCATCACGTTGTCGGCCATCGACAGTGCGTCCGCGTACCGCAGGTCGATCTCCTGCTGGCCGGGAGCCGCCTCGTGGTGGCTGAACTCGACGGAGATGCCCATCGACTCGAGCGCGTCGATCGCGTGGCGGCGGAAGTTGGGCGCGGAATCGTGCACGGCCTGGTCGAAGTAGCCGCCGGAGTCGGCGGGCTTCGGCGGGGTGCCGTCGATCGGCCCGTTCTCGAGCAGGAAGAACTCGATCTCGGGGTGCACGTAGCAGCTGAAACCCAGATCGCTGGCCTTGTTCAGCTGACGGCGCAGCACGTGCCGCGAATCGGCCCAGGACGGCGAACCGTCGGGCATCGCGATGTCGCAGAACATGCGGGCGGAGTGCTGATGCCCCTTGCTCGAACTCCACGGCAGCACCTGGAAGGTGGAGGCGTCCGGCTTCGCGACCGTGTCCGCCTCGGACACCCGGGAGAAGCCCTCGATCGCGGATCCGTCGAACCCGATCCCTTCCTCGAAGGCACCTTCGAGTTCCGCGGGGGCGATCGCCACCGATTTCAGGTATCCGAGAACGTCCGTGAACCACAATCGGACGAACCGAATGTCGCGCTCTTCGAGGGTGCGAAGCACGAATTCCTTTTGGCGATCCATGTCCGCGAGAGTAAGCAAAGTTCGTTAAATCTGTGTTACTTCGTTGATTCGACTGTTCCGGAATTCGCATCGGGCCAGCGTGCGGGCACCTCGGCCGATCCCGTGACAGCCGCGGGTCAGCACATCAGGTCCGCGGGCGGCGCCGTGAGGTCGACGAGATAGTCCGTGACGGCGTCGTCGACGCACGCCTCGCCGTCGAGGACGACGGTGTGCTGGGTGCCCCGGAACGAGACGAGCGAGCCGTTCATCTGCTTCGCCAGATCCACACCCGCCTGGTACGGCGTCGCCGGGTCCTCGGTGGTCGACACGACGACGACCGGCGGGATCCCCGGCGCGGACACGGTGTGCGGCGCGCCCGTGTTCGGTGTCGGCCAGAACGCGCAGACGTCCAGCGGCGCATTGCCGGTGCCGCGGCCGTCGTCGAGGAACGGCGCCGCCTGGCGGTACCGCACGTCCGCCTCGCCGACGGCCGCACGGTCGGTGACGGGCGGATCGTCCATGCAGCGGATGGAATTGAACGCGTCGTTGAGGTTGGAATACGTGCCGTCGTCGGCGCGACCCTCGTACAGGTCCGCCAGCATCAGCAGCGAATCACCCGTCCCCGTCTGCAGGCTCTCCAGCCCGCCGCGGAGCGGTCCCCAGAGGTTCGGCGAATACAGCGCCTGCTGGACGCCGGTGATCGCGTCGGTGTAGCTGAGTCCGCGCGGGTCGGTGGTCGCGGCGGGCTTGCCGATCAGCGGGTCGACGAGCGCCCGGAATCTCGCGTTCGCCTGCGCCGGGTCGGTGCCGAGCGGGCAGTCGGGCTGCTGCATGCATTCGGCGGCGAACGCGTCGAACGCGGACTGGAATCCGGCGGCCTGGAGGATCACTTCCTCCGTCGGGTTCTGCTCGGGGTCGAGGGCGCCGTCGAGGACCATCGCGCGCACGTTGCCCGGGAACGTCTCCGCGTACGTGGAGCCGAGCCGGGTGCCGTACGAGTAGCCGAGGTAGTTCAGCTTCTCGTCGCCGAGCACCGCCCGGATGACGTCCATGTCGCGCACCACGTCGTTCGTTCCGACGTGCCCGAGGACGTCGACACCGGTCCGCTGCGCGCACTTGTCCGCGTACTCGCGGTTCTCGGCTTCGGTCCGCGCGATCCCGGCGGGACTCATGTCGACGTCGTCGTCCTTGCGCCTCGCGTCCACTTCCTCCGGGGTCAGGCAGGTCACCTTCGGGGTGGACGCCCCGACGCCGCGCGGATCGAAACCGATGACGTCGAACCGCTCGGCGATGGCGGTGCCGTCGGCCACGGACGCCAGCCCGATACCCGACGCCCCCGGGCCGCCCGGGTTCACGAGCAGCGATCCGATCTTGTCGCCGGTCGCCTTCGAGCGGGAGACGGCGATCTGCGCGGTGGCGCCCCCGGGATTCGCGTAGTCGTTCGGCACCGTCACCTCGGCGCAGTCGAGCGTGTCCCCGAGCGGGGACCCGTCGGTGCTGTAGCCCTCGCACGATCCCCACTGCACCTGCTGCGTGTAGTACTCCTCGAGCCCGGCCGGGATCGGTCCGGCCGGAGCGGCGTCGACCGCCGACGGTTCGGCGACGGCCTGACCGGCGCCCTGTCCGCCCCCGGCACAGCCTGCGACGACAAGGACGACGGCGGCGCACCCCGCGAACGCGGCCGGTACCCGAGCACTCTTCGACATAGGACGATCGTGCCAGGGGTTCCGCGCCGAGCGGCCTTCCCGCAGGTCAGCGCCCGGCCCGCGGGTGTGACCCATTGCACCCGCGCGAGCCCTACGCTCCCCCGCCGGCCGGTGGCAGACTGTAGGCGTCATCACCCGCACCCGGGGACCCGTCAAGGGCCTCGAGGCCAGAAAGGGACAACGATGTCCGATAGCAAGTCGTCCGCGAGCACGTCAGAAGATCGGCTCTACGGATCAGCACCATCGCACGACGTTCCCAAGCGCAAGACCCGGATCCATCACCTGCAGGCCATGAAGGCCGAGGGTGAACGCTGGTCGATGCTCACCGCCTACGACTACTCCAGCGCCCGCATCTTCGAAGAGGCCGGAATCCCGGTCCTCCTCGTCGGCGACTCGGCCGCCAACGTGGTCTACGGATACGAGACCACCGTTCCGGTCACGATCGACGAACTCCTCCCCCTCGTGCGCGGCGTCGTCCGCGGCGCGCCGCACGCGCTCGTGGTCGCGGACCTGCCGTTCGGCAGCTACGAAAGCTCCCCGGAGCAGGCCCTCGCGTCCGCGACCCGGTTCATGAAGGAGGGGCTGGCCCACGCGGTCAAGCTGGAGGGCGGCGAGCGCGTCGCTCCGCAGATCGCCGCGATCACCGCGGCGGGCATCCCCGTCATGGCCCACGTGGGGTTCACCCCGCAGAGCGTCAACTCGCTCGGCGGTTTCCGCGTCCAGGGCCGCGGCGACGCCTCCGAGCAACTGGTCGCCGACGCGATCGCTGTGCAGGAGGCCGGCGCGTTCGCCGTCGTCATGGAGATGGTGCCCGCCGAGATCGCGGGCCAGGTCACCCGCAAGCTCACCATCCCCACCGTGGGCATCGGAGCGGGCGCCGAATGCGACGCCCAGGTCCTCGTGTGGCAGGACATGGCCGGTTACACCAGCGGCAAGACGGCGAAGTTCGTCAAACGCTTCGGTAACGTCGGTGACGAGTTGCGCAACGCGGCCGCCGCGTACGCGGCCGAAGTGCGCACCGGAACGTTTCCGGCGGAAGAGCACAGCTTCTAGGTCGTCCTCGACTCACCGGGCCTGCAGACACTCGAGGGGGATGTTCATGGGACAGCGACGCGTGCACGGCTTCGGACGTCGTCACCGCCTTGCCGTCGCCGCGGCCGGGGCGGTGGCGGCTGCGGCGCTGGTCACGGGGTGCGCCGGACAGAGCCCGGCCCCCGCACCCGGCACCACGGCGCCCCCACCGGCG
>JBCEBZ010000317.1:0-3835 GCA_039206675.1 Rhodococcus sp. (in: high G+C Gram-positive bacteria)
CGATGATCCGGGGGATGTCGACGCCGTCGGTGATGAGGAAGTTGTGCTTGGTGATGGGCATCGTGATGCCGGAGATGTCGGCTTCCTGGAACGCATCCGTGCCGATGAGCCCGCGGCCGACCTGACCGGTGATGGCCACGACCGGAACGGAGTCCATCTGCGCGTCGGCGAGCGGCGTCACGAGGTTCGTCGCACCCGGACCGGACGTCGCCATGCAGACGCCGACCTTGCCGGTCGCCTGGGCGTACCCGGTAGCGGCGTGACCTGCACCCTGCTCGTGACGGACGAGCACGTGCCGGACCTTCTTCGAATCGAAGAGCGGGTCGTAGACAGGCAGAACGGCACCACCCGGAATGCCGAATACCGTGTCGACCTCGAGCTCCTCGAGGGCTCGGACCACGGACTGGGCGCCGCTGACCCGCTCGGGGGCGAGTTGGCGGCGGCTACCGGTCTGCGTCGCGGCGGCCGCGGTCGTCGGGCTTGCTGCCCCCGACTTGCGCGGCGTGGGTTGAGGCCGTGCGGTTGGTGCGCTCACTGGGAAATCCTCTGATTCTGGCTCCGGGCAACAAAAAACCCCCGTCAGCTGATGCTGTACGAGGGTGGCGCGTCGTAATCTGGCGAGTTGAAGAAATCGACTCAGGCGACGACGCGCCGGCCGATTACGAGCAACTCATTCTGTTTCACGCGCTCGACGGTAGGCGCGCTAATGGTGAACAGTCAACTTGGTGAGTCGGCCGTCCCAGAATATGAGATACGTCGGCTGCGGTGCGAAGATGTAGAGGTGTCAACTCCGCAGCAGCCCGTGCCACCACAATCATCATCCCACACGACGAACCCGCCCAAGCAGGTCATCCGGATTTCTCCCCTCGCCTATCTGGGATGCGCCTTCCTCCTGTTCGCCGTGTCGTTCCCCATCTTCGGCTGGCCCGCCGCCTTCGGCTGGCTCGTGATCGCCCCGATCCTCGCGGTGGCCTGGGTCGCGCGGGTGCGCACCACGGTCACGCCCGACGGACTGGTGGTGCGCCGGCTGTTCGGCGGGAGGTCCCTGGCGTGGTCCGAGATCACCGGATTCCGCTTCCCCAACCGCGGCTGGGCGCGGGCGACGCTGGCCGACGGCGGCGAGGTCGCCCTTCCCGCGGTGACGTTCGACCGGCTCCCCGACGTCGCCGAGGCGAGCGGCGGCCGCATCACCGACCCCTACGCGGCAGCGGCCGCGGCGGAGGAAGCGGCCCGGCACGCCGACGACGAGCCGAACGGCGAGCGGCCGGCGAAGAACCGGCCGGACACAGACGGGGAATAGTGCGCGAGTAGCGTTTGTCAGTACTTCCGTACGCTGACTAAGGAATACGCTCATGCCCCCGCTGAGGTCCCGAACCACCACCGCAGGACGAAATGCCGCAGGCGCCCGCGCGCTGTGGCGCGCCACCGGAATGACCGACTCCGACTTCGGGAAGCCGATCGTCGCGATCGCCAACTCGTACACGCAGTTCGTTCCCGGGCACGTCCACCTCAAGAACGTCGGCGACATCGTCGCCGACGCCGTCCGCGCCGCCGGTGGTGTACCTCGCGAATTCCACACGATCGCCGTCGACGACGGCATCGCGATGGGACACGGCGGCATGCTGTATTCCCTTCCCAGCCGGGAGATCATCGCCGACTCCGTCGAGTACATGGTCAACGCGCACACCGCCGACGCACTCGTGTGCATCTCCAACTGCGACAAGATCACCCCCGGAATGCTCAATGCCGCACTGCGTTTGAACGTTCCCACCGTGTTCGTCTCGGGCGGGCCGATGGAGGCGGGCAAGGCGGTGGTGGTCAACGGGGTCGCCCACGCGCCGACCGACCTCATCACGGCCATCTCGGCGAGCGCCAACGACGAGGTCGACGAGGAGGGGCTGTCCGAGGTCGAGCGCAGTGCCTGCCCGACGTGCGGGTCGTGCTCGGGCATGTTCACCGCCAACTCCATGAACTGCCTCACCGAGGCGCTCGGTCTGGCGTTGCCGGGCAACGGTTCGACGCTGGCCACCCACGAATCCCGGCGCGCGCTGTTCACCCGCGCGGGCACCACCGTCGTCGAGGCCGCCCTGCGGTACTACCGGGACGAGGACGACTCCGTCCTCCCCCGCAACATCGCGACGCCCGCCGCGTTCCGCAACGCGATGGCGCTGGACGTCGCGATGGGCGGCTCCACCAACACGGTGCTGCACACCCTCGCGGCCGCGCAGGAGGGTGAGGTCTACGACTTCGACCTCGACAAGATCGACGAGATCAGCCGCAAGGTGCCGTGCCTGTCGAAGGTCTCACCCAACTCGGATTACCACATGGAGGACGTGCACCGAGCGGGCGGAATCCCCGCGATCCTCGGCGAACTCCGCCGCGCGGGACTGCTCGAGAGCGACGTCTCGACCGTGCACACGAAGAGCTTCGACGAGTGGCTCGACACGTGGGACATCCGGTCCGGCAAGGCATCCGACGAGGCCGTCGAGCTGTTCCACGCCGCTCCCGGCGGCGTCCGCACCACCGAGCCGTTCTCGACGAACAACCGCTGGTCGTCGCTCGACACGGACGCCGCGAACGGCTGCATCCGCGATTTCGAACACAAGCACACGGTCGAGGGCGGCCTGGCCGTGCTGCGCGGCAACATCGCCGTCGACGGCGCGGTCATCAAGACGGCGGGCATCGACGAAGACCTGTTCCACTTCCAGGGACCCGCCCGCGTCGTGGAGTCGCAGGAAGAGGCGGTGTCGGTGATCCTCGGCAAGAAGATCCAGCCCGGTGAGGTCCTCGTCGTGCGCTACGAGGGCCCTGCGGGCGGCCCGGGCATGCAGGAGATGCTGCACCCCACCGCATTCCTCAAGGGCTCCGGCCTCGGCAAGAAGTGCGCGCTGATCACCGACGGCCGCTTCTCCGGCGGTTCCTCGGGGCTGTCCATCGGACACATCTCCCCCGAAGCCGCCAGCGGCGGCGCCATCGGCCTGGTGGAGGACGGCGACCAGATCCTCATCGACATCGCGACCCGCACCCTGAAGCTCCTCGTCGACGACGCGGTGCTCGCCGAGCGCCGGGCGAAGATGGAGTCGTCCGAGCGTCCGTGGCAGCCGGTGAACCGGGAGCGGACCGTCACCACGGCCCTGCGCGCGTACGCCGCACTGGCGACGTCCGCGGACAAGGGCGCGGTCCGTCAGGTTCCCTGACCGGGCGCACCGACAGCACAGGGCACGCGAAGCCGGGTGCCGCAGCAGGGTTTCCTGCCGCGGCACCCGGCTTCCGTCGTCGGTGCGGCCGTGGATCGTGACATGAATGTGACCGCCCTCACGGGTGATCAACTCGCTCAGACAGCAACACCCCTGAACACGTTCTACTGATCGAATTGATCAGTTGAGCCCACGCTTCTTGCACACGGCGCTCAGTAGTGGTTCCCTCAGTTGGCCGTTGAGACCTACATCACAATCGGCAGCACCACCGGACATCTCCGGCCCACGAGGCCATCGGGAACACAACCTAGGAGCGACACATGCCAGGAGTCGGCATATGGCGAACGAAATCCGTTGAGCAATCGATAGCGGACACCGACGAACCCGACACCCGGCTGCGGAGGGAACTCACCGCGAAGGACCTCACCGTCTTCGGGGTCGCCGTCGTGATCGGCGCCGGCATCTTCACGCTCACCGCCCGGACTGCAGGCAACGTAGCCGGGCCGTCCATTTCGCTCGCCTTCGTCCTCGCCGCCATCGCGTGCGGCCTGGCCGCCCTCTGCTACGCCGAGTTCGCATCCACCGTCCCCGTCGCGGGCAGTGCGTACACGTTCTCCTACGCCACGTTCGGCGAGTTC
>JBCEBZ010000318.1:0-8731 GCA_039206675.1 Rhodococcus sp. (in: high G+C Gram-positive bacteria)
GGACAGAGAAGCACACGTCCCTGTCACGGATGGAGCTCGACGACGGAGCGCGGGTACCCGAGGGAGACAGGCGAGCTGGCAAAGTGGTGCAACTGCGGGTGGGGGTGCGCCAATGAAGTTTGACCTCTGATCTTTCGAGTAGCGCGATTGAGCAATCGGAGTATGTGGTGTCTGTTCCCGTAAATGGCAGCAGACAGCTCAGTCTGCTGCCGCTGGAGGGAATCGCGGAGAAGTAGCCGCATCTCGCCTGAGTTGTGTGCCGTGTAATGGCAGCACTCCGAATTGGTCGACTGTTCGGAGAACTGGCCGTTTACGCACCTGATAACGCTCGCGAGGTTTACTGAATCTCGACATATGACGTGTGCCACAACTCGTGGTCGCTGAGTCAATCAACACTGGTGATCGGAGAGACCATGACAGGCGCGGGACTTGCTCGGCTTACACATAAATCTGCCGTGGACGACTTGCACGAAGCGATCATGCGCGACGGTGCCGTGATCATTGAGGGATTGTTCGACGAAGGGACTATCGAAGGACTGAAGGCGGATATCGGTCCGGTGCTGGAGCACTCCCATAATGGCAGTGGCTTCGGCGGGAACCGCACCCGACGGGCGTCCGGCCTGTTCAGATACTCCAAGCACATGGTCACGGTCGCGCAGAACCCGCTGTACCGCGGTGTGTGCGACAAGATCCTCAACGCGCCGGTGGACATTCAGTTCGGTGGCGACTCCACGCCGATCCCGTCCAGTATGCATATCGGTGCCACCCAGGCCGTCATGATCGGACCCGGTCAGGCCGCACAACCGCTGCATCGCGATGATCTGGTCTTCCTATGGCGGCACCCGAACGAGCGGGAAGCGACTATACAGATTATGGTCGCGGCAACAGATTTCACTGCGGAAACCGGCGGCACCAATGTTATCCCCGGTTCGCACCTGTGGGATGACAACCGTGTGCCAACCCGGGAGGAAGCGATTCCGACCGAAATGAAGGCCGGGTCGGCCCTGATCTTTATCGGCTCGGCTTACCACGGCGGGGGCGAGAACTCGACGGAGGACGAGTTCCGGATGGGCGTGTCGATGTCGTACGACCTGGGTATTCTTCGCGCACAGGAGAACCCTTTCCTGTTATACAACCTGGAGACCATCCGTAGCTTTCCCGAGCAGCTGCAGAAGGATCTGGACTGGCACTCCGAGCACTACCTCGGTTGGGTCGAGGTCGAGGGTGAGCTGTTGAACCCGATCGAGTTGCTCGCCGATGAGAGCTGGGTGTCGATCGACGACGGCCTGCCGAAGCATGCGCCTAAACGTACAGCCAGTCACGCTTTCTGACGGGCACCCGGGACGAGACATCACTGGCCGCGCCTATCGGTGAGGCCGCACCGCTAGGTAAGGAAATTGATGACTGACAACACTATTGATTGTGTCATTATCGGTGGGGGGCCGTCCGGGCTCTCGGCCGCGTACAGACTGCACGAGGCGGGCGTCAATGTTCGCGTCCTCGAGATGGATCAGCAGGTGGGCGGACGGATGCAGGGTGGCCGCTGGCAGGACAATCTGTGGTACGACCAAGGGGCACAGTTCATCTGCGATGTGAACTCGCCGTTCGGGACCATCACGCACGATCTCGGAAAGCCGACGTATCCCTTCCTCTTCGCAGACGCGCCGACTGTCGTGTTTGACGGCAGCGAGGTGAGAATCAAGGACACGATCGAGGATTACCAGCAGCTCGGAGAGCTCTACGGCTGGCCGCAGGAAGCCATCGATGACTACTCCGCCCTGCGAGCCCGGTTCGCGGAGATGTGTGCTGTGCTCGACGGTGACGACAAGGAGGCATCCGCCAGGCTGCACGCGGAGCTCGATGGCCAGGCCTTCCCCGATGTGATCGGAGATGTCCATCCGGAGGCGCGCGCGGCGGTCGAGGGCGTCGTCCACCAGGAATGCTCGCACGATCCGAAACTCGTGTCCGCGGTCCAGGGCGTCGCGACTGCTCATTACGCCGACACGATCGACTTCAACTACGCACAATTCGGCACCAATTCGATCTGGACGGAGATCGCTGTTCGCCTGGGTGACGCCATCACTCTGAACGCAGAAGTCACACGGGTCTCCGACACAGACGACGGTGTCGAGGTCGACTACCGCGTCAACGGTACGGATCAGACGGTGAGCGCGAAGTACGCAGTCGTCGCGACCCGCGCGGATCAGGTTGCGGGCATCGTCGACAGGCTGCCGGAAGAGAAGAAGGTCGGACTCGAGAAGTGCACATACGGCTCCTTCGTCAGCGTGGTGTTCCTGACCAACGAGATCACTGAGCAGCGGTGGGACAAGTGGGCCGCGATCTCCAACTTCGCCGGCGACGCGTTCGAACTCCTCGTGCATCAATCCTTCATCCCGCGCAAGTCGGAGACCGCCCGCGGCAAGGGCAGCGTGTTCTTCGCTCTGTGCTACGAGAGAGAGGCGGAGAGGCTGATCGGAATGACGGAGGACGAGATCAGTGCCGAGATCAGCGCCGCGTTCTACAGAATCCTTCCCGAGGTCGAGGACCACGTGGAGAAGATCCTCGTCAGGAAGTGGACGCACGGCATCCCAGCGATGACGGTCGGTGGACACGGCCGGTGCGCGGCACTTCGCGCTCCGTTCGGCCGCATTCATTTCTGCGGGGACTACCTGGCCCTGGGAATTCCGGAAGAAGGGCCGGGCGTGGAAACCGCTGAAGCCGCAGCGGCGGCCATCGTAGCGAGCCTGGCGAAGAGCGATCGAGAACATTCTTAGCGAGCGATCGCGGTGCCGAGTGGTTTTCACGCCCGGAACCATAGGCACGGCGCTCGTCACCGGCGCGGGCCTCTCGCCCGGCGTGTCCAACTGGATGGCCCCCGGCTTCTCGCCGAGAACCCGGGGGTGGACGGGATCCCGGTCGCGTGAGCCGTCGACGAGGCCGACCCGGGCGGTCTCGCGCCCCTACGGCACATGCTGCACATGGCCGTCATGCAGTGCCCGGTCTGGGTCGACGGTCAATGGAGTGAGAGCCCCGGATTCGTGCCGAGCACGGTCTCGCCCATCGCGTTTCCCGAGCCGCTCGGCGAGGTGGAGACCTACGACACCTCGCACCCCGAACCACTCACCCTGATCCCGAACCACTCACCCTGATCCGCCACGCTCCGCACCTGCGATACGCCACGTGCAAGGGGCCGCTCCTCCCTGGGCGGGCGAACGCCGTCTTCTCCACTTTGGGGCGCATAGGCTTCGGCTACACGGACACGCCGATCCACATCGACGGGATGAGTATCGAGCCCGCCGAGTTCTTGTGGAAGCTGCTGTGGTCGCGGCACGATCGCAGGTCGGCGAAGGGCAGGCAGGAAGCGAGCTCCGTCGTCGTGCACGCCCTCCGAGGCACAGAGATCCTCGCTGCCCTGGCCCTCATCGACGACGGTGCCATGTCGCGCGGTACGGGCTGGGCGCAGCCGCGGCGGCCCTGGTCGCCCTGGACGCGCCGGTCGCGCCCAGGGCGTGGGGACCGGAGGTCCTGCCCTGGGAGCGCGGTCTCGCCGCGTTCGAGAAGCTCGCATCGGATAACGACAGTTTCGGTGCGGGGGTCATGGCGATCGAAAGGGCGGTGACCTCCTCGCGACTGGCGCCGCCGCGGCCTGCGGAGTGTTCATCACCGTCCCCGAGGCTATCGAGAATTAGGCGAGGCCGACGCCGGATACCGTCGCCCTCGTTGCCGCGGGTCGGTCGATGACCTACGCGGGGCTCCGCGATGCGAGCGAGGCAGTGGCCCAATGGTTCGCCAGGCAGGGCGTCAAGTCCGGCGATCGGACCGTCGTCCTCGGCGGCAACTGGTTGGGGTGGGTACTCGCCTACCTCGCCGGACTTCGACTCGGTGCGATCGTCTCCCCGGCGAACAACCGGTTGAACCCTAGCCAGTTCGCCGAGCAGTGGGCGCTGCTCGATGCGCGGCTCGTCGCGTATGACGCGACCCACGAGGAACTGGCGAAGGCCTCGGGCCGCCCATTGGCTCGGCTCGAGGACCTCGAGGAGCTGGCGCCCGGCCCCGCGCCGATGCGGATCCCATGGCCGGAGCCGGACATGGATGCGCTCATCAGCTTCACGTCGGGCACGACTGGCGTACCCAAGGGCGCCGTCCTGACGCATGCCGCGCTTCTCGGCGCCTCCCGCGGCATCGTGGCCAGAGTGAGCCTGCGCTGTGGTGACAGCACGCTCGTTCTCGTGCCGCTGCTCCACAACACCGGCTTCGTTGACCACTGGGCGCGATGCTCGTCGTTGGGGGCAGTACTCATTTGCTGCGGCGGTTCAGCACAGCCGACGCGCTCGACGAACTCCGTCGTCGGCCCGTCTCGTATCTGACGGCCGCACCCAGCATCCTGCGCCTGCTTATGGTGTCCGAATACGCCGACGAGGTATTCGCCGCAGCGAGGGCGGCCCTGTTCGGCGGGAGTCCGATGCCGGGGGCGTGGTCTGACGAGATGCTCCGCCGGTGGCCGCGTCTGCGGCTCGTCCACGAGTACGGGCTCACGGAGTTCGGCTCAGGATGCACGATCTTGGCGCCCGAGCTAGTTGCCACGCACGGCGAGTGAGTGGGACGGCCGCTCCGCGGGGTCACTCTCCGGATTGCCGACGACGAGGGCGAAGCACTTCCCGACAGGGAGATCGGCGAAAGCGTGGGTGCAGGGGCCGACACGGATGCGCGCGTACTGGATGCAACCCGATCTCACCGCGAGCAAGATCAACGGCCCATGGCTACGGACCGGCGACCTCGGTTACCTCGACCACGATGGCCTGCTCTGGCTGACAGGGCGCGTGGACGACATCATCAACCGTGGTGGAGAGAAGATCCTCCCCGCGCACGTCGAATCCAAGATCGCGAACCTTCCCGAGGTCGCGGCCAGAGACAGTGACACCGCAAAGCCCTCCTCGATGTGGCGGCCCGGACCCTGCCACTATCGCGCATCACCGTGCTCCACGCCGAACATCCCACCACGGCCGAGCGCCGGGGGCACGCCGTTGAGCCCGGGCCCACCTGCGGAGAACGACCATCCATGAAGCCAGTCGCGTAAACGCAGTAGCCTCTGTCGTCGACATCGAGGCCGCCGCACCCTGCATACGACGTTCTTCGGCCGGCCCGCCGACCGCGCCCGCCTTCGACAACATCGACTCGAATCGCATGGAATCGCTGACGACGGATAGTCGCGGCCACAGTTGAACTTGTTGGCCGTCGAGAACGAGACCTTCCTCTCCGATCACTCGCCGAATCCAATAGAGTGCCTGCCGGAGATTGGCGCGCGTCGACGGGTCGTTCTTACCGTCGAAGAACCTGTCGACTAGATGCTTCCGCAGGACCGGGCGGGAGCGATTCAGCATCCCTCCAAGAACTCGTACAGCAGGTTTTGGGGCGCCGGGCGCTCGCCGATCTAGAATGCGTATCGACAGGACGCGCCGGGATCGACTCCGCTCGGTGCCGACTCCCAGATGTCATCCTGCTCGCCATGCATCTGCCAGAGATGCGCGGTGAGGACGTGCTTCGCGAATTGCTCGATGACGAGCAAACCCGGGCATCCCGATCATCGCCCTTCCGCCGACACCGTTCCGGCTCGGATCGCTCGGCTGACTTCAACCGGCATCGCTGGCTACCTGACAGAACCCTTCGACGTTCATCACCTGGTGGAGACGGTCCTCGCCACCACGGGCCTCACGCCGCCGACGCCGAGGAACCGGCCCAACCCACCGGTATGGCGGTGTTGAAATTTCTCAGTGCCCCTGGCTATCGGCTCACCACCGGCGCGAATGCTTATCGCCTACGGCGTTGTGAAACGCTCCCGCAACTCGGTCTTCCGGAACTTGCCGGTGGCGGTTCGAGGGATCTCCGGCAGGATCTCGAACCGTTCTGGTATCTGCCATTTCGAGAACTCGGTCGCCAGGTGTTGTGTCAGGTCGTCCGGATCAGCAGTCATTCCTTCGCGGACGACAAGCGCGGCGAGCGGTCGTTCGCCCCAGCGCTCATCGGGCACTGCGATGACCGCGGCCTCGGCGACGGCAGGGTGGGCCATCAGACAATTCTCCAGATCCACCGAGGAGATCCACTCTCCGCCGGATTTGACCAGGTCTTTGGCGCGGTCGCAGATGCGGATGCTCCCCCGTTTGTCGATGCGCACGATGTCGCCGGTCCGAAACCAACCGTCCGCGGTGAAACTGTTCGACCCTGCCCCGTTGTAGTACGCCGATGCCACCCACGGTCCACGCACTTCGAGTTCCCCCATCGCCGTGTCATCCCACTCGATCCGGCGCCCGTCGTCGTCGGTGGCACGGATGTCGACGAGTGGAACTGCGGTGCCTTGACGGATTCTATTGTCGTACTGTGCATCCGAACCGCTGTCCGCCAGTTCGGACGGGAGTCGGCTGACCGTGCCCAGGGGGGAGGTTTCGGTCATCCCCCATGCCTGGACGACTTTGAGGCCGTGCCGGTCGTAGCCCTCGAGAAGAGCACGCGATACGGCGGCGCCGCCGACGATGAGCCGATCCAGGCAGGACAGGTCCCAGCGCTGCGGCTCGGCGTCGAGCGCCGTCAGCATTCCCATCCACACGGTCGGTACACCCGCCGTCATCGTGACCTGTTCGTCTGCCAGAAGGTCGAGGATGCTGACCGGGTCCAGCCGCGGACCGGGAAGGACCAGGCGGGCTCCGATCAATGCGGCGGCATACGGCAGCCCCCAACCGTTGGCGTGGAACATCGGAACCACCGGCAGCAGGGTGTCGTCCCTCGACACTCCCAGAGCGTCGGGTAACGCGGCCGCCAGCGAGTGCAGGAGAAGCGCGCGATGCGAGTAGACCACGCCCTTGGGACGACCAGTCGTGCCGGAGGTGTAGCACATCGCGGCCGCCGTTCGTTCGTCGAGGATCGGCCAGTCCATCGGTTCGGCGGCCTCGACGAACGCGTGGTAGTCGAGCGTGCCAGGTGGCGCCGTGTGTCGGTGGGTGACGACGATGACGTGCTCGAAGTGATAGGCGTGCCGAAGTCCGTCGAATACCTCCAACAGCGATTCGTCGACGACGATCACGGAGTCTCCGGCGTCGGCGGCGATGAAGGCGAGTTCGTCGGCATGCAGTCGGGGATTGAGCGTGTGTACGACGGCGCCCATGGCCGGCACCGCGAAGTAGATCTCCACGTGCTCGGCCTGATTCCACAGCAACGTAGCGACCCGATCACCTTCGGCGATGCCGATGCCGGCGAGGGCGGCAGCCAAGCGTCGAGCACGCCGGGCACACGCTCCCATCGTCGTCCGGAAGATGCTACCGCCCGGCCGCCGGGAGACGACGTCGGTGTCCTGGGAGCGGGCCGCGCGTTCGACCGCGGTGGTCAGCGTGAGCGGGTAGTCGTCCATCGTCAGCGCATCCAACATTATGGTGTCCTGTTCATTTCACTCGGTCGATCATGTGGGGAAGGCTGGTCATCAGCTGCTCGGCGTCGCCGATAATGGTCCGCACGACGTCCTCGACGGACGCGATCTCGTGGATCAGTCCTTGACTCTGCCCTGCCCACCACATGCCGTCTTCGACGTCACCGTTCTCGTACACCTGCGTGCGTCCGCGCACGCCGGAAGCGAGATCAGCGACATCGGCGAACGTCGCATTCGGCCGGCTATCGATGTCCGCCACCTGCTCGGAGACGGTGTTGCGGACGACGCGAGCGGTATTGCGGAACTCGCGAAAAACCAGGACGGTGTCGCGTCGGTGTTTCGGACGAGCTGCTCCTTGGCGTTGTGGTGAATCGGGGCCTCGGCCGTCGCCATGAAGCGGGTGCCCATGTTCGCCGCGCAGGCACCGAGTGCGAGGGCAGCGACGAGACCGGCGCCGGTGGCGATCCCACCCGAGGCGATGACGGGAATCCGGAGCGCCCGCGCCGCGGCCGGGATGAGAACGAGGCCCGGGACGTCGCCCTCGCCGGGATGGCCCGCGCACTCGAATCCGTCGATGGTGATGGCATCGACACCCTTGCGCTGTGCCGACAATGCGTGACGAACAGACGTCGCCTTGTGGATGACCTTGACGCCCGCCGCGTGGAAGTCGGGCAGGTGAGGCGCGGGGTCCGACCCGGCGGGTCTCGACAACGGTGATACCGGATTCGATGATGGCGGACCGGTACTCGTCATACGGGACCGGCCTGATGGTCGGCAGAAAGGTCAAATTGACACCGAAGGGCGCATCGGTCAGGTCACGGGTGCGGGCGATCTCCTTGACCATCGCTTCCGGTGTCGGCTGCGTGAGCGCAGTCAAGAAACCCAGAGCCCCCGCATTGGCCACCGCAGAAATCAGCTCCGCCGTGCCCAGCCCGGTCATTCCGCCGCACACGATCGGGTGCTGGATTCCAAAGGCCCTGGTGAACTCGGTTGTTATCAACGCTTTTCCACTACCTTCTTCGCTACCGATTTGTTCGACGGATTCGTCTGCTGAAATGTGATATTTCGTGACGGTTCGCTCGGTGAGCGGAGGCGATTCGTCGCTTCTTCGTCCACGGAGGGGTCATCGCGCGAACCCTGGTCCACGATGACGACGCGGTAGACCTGCTCGGCTTGTTCACGGGAGACCCACCCTTCGAGAACATCCTCGAGAACAGCGGCCGGGACTCGAGTCGCGGGATCGCCGTAGCCGCCCCCGCCTGCGTCGACGCCGACCAGGGTGGTGCCGGGCTCGAGCTGGAATTGGCCGAATCCGGG
>JBCEBZ010000318.1:8831-15297 GCA_039206675.1 Rhodococcus sp. (in: high G+C Gram-positive bacteria)
GCCGGGTTCTGGCACGAGTCCGCCATGATGGCGACCGTCATCGGAGCGAAACGGGGACTGTAGGCCACCCGGATACTGGCGCCGCCGCGGAAGCGGCCCGGTCCACCGGAGTCGGTAACGAGCTCGAGACCCTCGAAAGCGATGGGGTATTTCTGCTCGTCCACTTCCACGGAGTCGCGCAGGATCAGTCCGCCGGTCACGGGCAGCGCGTAGGTCAGCCAACCGTCGGACAGTGCCGATGCCGGGCCACCGTTGGCGCCGGCCACTATCTGGTTGACGAACGGCTCGTTGTCACGACGAGGATCCTCGCCGGCGATCACGGCATACGCGGCGCCCATCGAGGCACCGCCCTCGGCGAGACCAACCGCGGCGACCTGTGAAAGTGCGGACTGGCTGGCGTTGACCACCCTGTCGGCGACATTGGTCGTCGACATGGAGCAACTGCGCGGGTGCACCGGGTAGCCCGCGATGCAGTTCTCCCTGATGTGCACCGTAATCCGCCGAAACGTGCCGTGGTTGTGCGGCAGGTCGGGATCGAGGGCATTGAAGAGGCCGGTGACGGCACTGTTGACCGAGGTGGCGCGCGACAGATTGATCCCGGCGTCGACGCAATCGGGGTTATCACGCAGATCGATCTCTACCCGCCCCTCGGTCGCGTACACCTCGACGACGACCTTGATCGGAATCTCGTCGTCGCACAGGCCCGGCAGCGGATCGTGCGCGTTGCGTGCCTCGTATCGACCCGAGGGGAGGTTGCGCAAGGTGTGATCGATGCGCCGCTCGGAGTAGTCGAACCACTCCTCGATGAACGCCACGATCAGCTCGGCACCGTACTTGTCGACCAACTGCGTCATGCGTCGTTCGCCGATGCGTGCAGCACCGAGGCAGGCGAGGTAGTCGCCGTACCACTGGTCGGGAACGCGGATCCGCAGACGGCACATCCGAATGATGTCGTCGACGTCCCGGTAGCCCTTCTGGATCCGCGTTGCCGGAAAGATCAGCGCGCCTTCCTCGTAGACGTCTTTGGCCATGGCCATGTACGTCGTCGGAAAGCTGTTGCCGATATCGGCCTGGTGCGCTTTGGCGACGGCGGTGAACATGTGTTTGCCACCGGCGAAGATCGGAACCAGGATCGTGTGGTCGGCCGCGTGGGTGTTGCCGCTGTACGGGTCGTTGTGGAGGAAGGCGTCGCCGGGTGCAATGTCGTCGTGCAGCTCCGACATGGCCGTGGTCTGCAGCTGGGATCCGAAGATGTGAACCGGCAGGCCCTCCGCGGTGGCCAGTAGCCGGTTGTCGGCCGTGACGAGCGAGCACGAGAAGTCCCGGGCCGTGGACAGGACTGCTGACCGTCCCGCCCGCAGCAGGGTATTCGTCATCTCGCGAAGGACGGCGTCCAGGCGGTTGGCGATAACCGCCATCAATGCCGGGTCGAGTGTGCGCGTCTGGTCGGACATGTCAGCCTTCCAGTTCGATGAGGTAGTTCTTGCTCGATGTGACCGTGACGGTCATGCCCGGGTAGACGACGAGGGTGGTGGTGGGCTCCTCGATCACCGCGGGGCCCGCGATCTCGGTGCCCAGCTCCAGGCTCGGGCCGTCATAACCGGAGATCGTTGTGCTGCCGGTCTCGTCGAAATAGCCCGTCCGGTTCGACGGGGAAACGGTGATGCTGACCGCTTGCGGCGCGGTGACAGCCGGTTTGTCGATCACGGCGGTCAATCTGGCCTTCCACTGCAAGGCCTCCACGGCCGATCCCGGATCGGCGATGGCGAAGACCCGCTCGTGCGCCCGGTGGAACTCCTCTACCATCTCCGCGACGGCCGCAGCAGAGGTGAATCGGTCGGCCGGGAGCGCAATGTCCAACTCCCAGTTCTGATGTTCGTAGCGCGCCTCGGCGAAATAACTGCGGCGCAGGTCCGTGACGCCGTCTTCGGTGAGCTTCTTCGCCAAGTCGTCGAGCCGCGCGTCGAGGTCGTCCAGTGTGGCATTCACGGCGTCGTAGTCGAAGCTCGACGACACTGCGTGGAAACTGGCCGTGTGCTCGGCGATGATGTCGGAGAACTGGGCACCGCACGCGCTGAGGCCGCCGGCCGTACGAGGCACGAGCAGTCGCCGCGCACCCAGTTCCCTGGCGACGAGTCCGATGTTGAGTCCCGCAGCACCCCCACCCGCCACTACCAGGCACTCTTGCGGATCGACGCCCTCGTTGACGGTGATCTCCTGGACGGCCTCGACCATGTGTTCACTCGCTACCCGCATGATCGCCATGGCGGTCTCTTCGATGCCGAGACCGAGCGGGCCGGCGACGGTCGCGGTCGCGGCGCGGGCTGCCTCGACGTCGAGGGCGAGCCGGCCGCCGAGGAAGTTGTGCGGATTGAGGTAGCCGAGCACCACGGCCGCATCCGTCACCGTCGGGTGGGTGCCCCCGTGGCCGTAGGCGGCCGGACCCGGCTCGCTTCCCGCACTCTGTGGGCCGACCCGCAGGAGCCCACCCTGGTCCACCCAGGCGATCGATCCGCCCCCCGCCCCGATGCTGCGCGCATCGACCGAGGACAATCCGGTGAGGTGGCCCAGGAATCGACCGCCGAGCCAGGTCTCACGCGTGAAGACGATATCCCCGTCGCGAACCATGCTCACGTCGAAGCTGGTGCCGCCCGTGTCGCAGACGACGACATTGCGCGCGCCGACCTCGGCGTCACCGTAGGTCTTTCCCGCCACCGGCGCCATCGAAGGGCCGCTGCGGGTGGAATAGATGGGTCGTTCCACTAAGTCGAGGACATCCATCATCCCGCCGAACGACGTCGCGGCGAACAGTTCGCCGTCGAACCCGGCGGCAGCGAGATCGTCCTCGAGCCCGCGCAGGTGCTGCTGCATCAACGGTTTGAGCGAGGCGTCGATGACGGTCGCCGAGGCCCGCCGATACTCGCGGATAATGGGATTGATCCGGTGCGAGAGCGTGTAAGGGATCCCGGGTAGCTCCTCCTCGATGAGCACGCCGAGCCGCTCCTCGTGGCGGGCGTTGCGGATGGACCAGAGCAGACACACACCCACAGCCTCGACGCCTCGGGTCCGCAGTTCGCGAAGGACTTCCCTGGCGGTGTCCTCGTTCAACGCGGTGACCACATTGCCTTCGGCATCGACGCGCTCGTCGATCTCGAAGGTGAGGCGCCGGGGAACGTAGGGCTTGGGGAAGGGTACGGCGAAGTCGTACGCGTTCGGCCGGCCGCCCTCCCGGAGCAACAATGTGTCCCGGAATCCCTTGGTGGTCAGGAACGCAGTCCGGGCGGTGGCGCCCTCGATGATCGCGTTTGTGGCACGGGTGGTGGCGTAGACGAGGATCGAGGTTTCGCCCAGTAATCGCCCGAGCGGGATGCCGATCTGTTCGGCGGTCACGCGAAGCGCTTCCTCGATACCGGCGTAGACACGTGCGTGGTCGGTGAGAGCCTTGTTGACGAACAGGTTGTGGTCGGCGTCCGCGACAACCACATCGGTGAACGTGCCTCCGGTGTCGACGGCGATGCGGTAACTCATGATTGCCCTCCTTCTCTCGACGCTGTCGTGGCTACCGGCCGAAGAGGATGACGCCGTCACCGCTGACCGCCAGGCGGCGAGTTCTCAGAATCATTGCTGCCTTTCGAGGTAGTCACGTGCGATCGCGCGCCGGTCCGACTTTCCGGAGCCGGTTCGCGGCAGTTCGTCGTAGACGATCCAACGCTCGGGAACCGCGTAATCGGGCAGGTGGTCGTGCAGGCTCGCGCGGGCTGTCTCGATGTCGAAATCGTGTCCGTTGCGTAGGGTCAGCGCGACGGCGACGCGGTTCTGTAGTACCTCGTCGGGCACGGCGAATACGGTGGCTTCGGCCACTGCGGCGATGGCGGCGATCTTCGATTCGACGTGTGCTGGCAGCACCTTTTCGCCACCGCGGTTGATGACGTCGTCCACGCGGCCGGTGAGCCACAGCAATCCGGCGTCGTCGAGGTAGCCGAGATCGCCGGTCAGCAACCAGGGGCCTCGAATCTTCCGCGCGGTGAGGTCGGGTTGCTCCCAGTACCGGCTCATCCGCGTGGGCCCCATCACCCAGACTTCGCCGGTCTCCCCGACATCGGCGCGGCGACCGTCGTCGGTGGTCACCTGAACGGTGACGCCGGGAACGGCCACGCCGACGGATTCGCCGTGCGTGGTGATCAGGTCCGGCGGCAGGGTGGTGCAACCGGAGGTGAACTCGGTCAGCCCGTATCCGTGGACGAGTTGTAGATGAGGCCACCGCCGCAGCAGTTCCTCGGACCAGGCAGACGGCATCGGACTGCCCCCGAACAGCACGGCACGAGCCTCCGAAAACAGGGCATCGGCCTCGTCGGCAACCATGAGCAGCCGCAGGATGCTGGGCACCGCGGTCAGGTAGGTGACGGGCTTTCGAGTCAGTTCGGCGATTGCGTCGGCGGTTCGGTACGTGCGCAGCAGGTGGGTGCTGCCGCCGACCGTGAGCATGGCACCGAGCTGGTCGACGAACCCGGTGTTGTGGAAGAGCGGAACGAGCACCAAGGTGCTGTCGGACGATATGACCTGCACACATTCGGCAATCGCTTGTGCTGCCTTCACCAGCGCGGTGTGTGAGAGAACCGCCCCCTTGGGCACTCCCGTCGTTCCGGAGGTGAAGCTGACCAGGGCGTCGCTGTCCGGGCTCGGCCACGGGTGCACCGGATCGAGTGATGTGCCGACGAGCGGTTCCTCGAGTTCCTCGAGCCGGATCCTGGTGCGGTCGGCGTGTTGTGCGAGGTCGTCATAGGCCATGTCGTGGACGATCAGGCGGGCGTCCAGGAGGTCGCACTGGTGGGCGAATTGGCTGGCGTTGAGCCGATTGTTGGCCGGGGAGACGATCGCGCCGAGCCGTAGCCCCGCGAGGAACGCGAGCACCCACCCCAGGGAGTTGTCGCTGAGGACGACGATGCGGTCGCCGGGACGCACACCGATCCGGTCGAAGTATCCTGCGACCTGGTTGCAACGCTCCTGCAGCTCGGCGTAGGTCAGTTCCACGTCGCCGTGCACGAGTGCGATGCTGTTCGGTGCCACGGAGGCCCAGTGCACCACCACCTCGGGTAGGGTCCTCGGCACGCGCCCACCGTCGTCGTGGCCGGTCACGACGAAACCACCTCTACGCCGGGAGAGGTCACGCCTTCGGGGAACCCACCGGCGTCGGTGGCCAGCTTCTCGAACAGCGGCAGCGCCTGTTCCCACGCCAGCACCTCAGGACCCCAGGCGCCGGGCGCCGGTCGCTCCTCGAGTGCAGTCAACACGGCAGCCGCCGCGCCCAAACCGGTACCGCGGGACATCGCGCCGTCGTCCGCAACGGCCAGCGCGGCGACGACTTCCTTGCCGTTCAGCGCCTGCACCAAAACCGCACTCGCCTGCGCACGCGGGGCGGACGGCCTGCGATCGTGGCGCGCCCACAACATCTTCCACAGGAACTCTGCCGGTTCGATGCTCACGCCGTCGATCTCGATCTTTTGGTCGGTGTACCCGAATCCGATGCGGCCCAGCGTCGAGAACGCGCTGTTCGCCCATGCCGGTTGCAGTGCGCCCTTGCAGCTGGCGTACTGCAACCGGGTGAAGTGCCGGGTCAGTGTCAGCGGTTCCGGATGGGATGTGTCGTAGGTCTCGACGGGACCGAGAGGTTCGGGAAAATCGAAGATCGCTGCCGTACTCGGTACGAATCCCGCGCTCTGCTTCCACTTTCCGTCGATCCACACTGGGCACGGCGTCACTGCCATGTGCAACATATGGCGCAGCGGTGCCAGCCCACCGGGATCGGCTTCGCGTGTGGTCCAGGCAATTTGAATACCATCGGCATTGGGATGCTCGTCGAGCAGTCGGCCGGCCATCCAGTTGGACACACCAGGCGACAACCCCGCGCCCGTGACGAGTGCGGAGCCAACCTCACGAGCGGCAGCATCGAGCCCAAGGATCGTTTCCGTCGCCTCGACATCGTCACCGATGTCGATGTACGTCGAACCGCTTGCCAGTGCGGCGCGAGCGACATGGTCCGAGCCGGCGAAGAACGGTCCGGCGAGATTGAGCACGATGTCGACGTCGGACAGATCCAGCGACTCGGTGGTGACGTCGCAGACGAGACCTTCGACGTTGTCGCCCAACGCAGTCGCGGCTCGCACCGCCCGCTCCGACCGGTCGACTGCGAGGAAGGTAGCGCCGGGCCGGGCGCGGCACAAGATCTCGATGGCACTCAGACCCATGTGGCCGAGTCCGACGACGGCGATGTATGACATTAAAAATCCTCTCTCAACGAATGCTCGTCAAGTTGGCGCGAGTGGGGGTTGGGTCAACTCTGTGCAAATGATTGCGGTGTATGGCCAGTGTCTCTTTCCTGCGCCTGTGGTTGCGTGGAGATGCCGCCGGAATGCGCGCTGTTCGACGGCCTACCTATTCAGGGGGCTCACTCTTCGCGCTTTCGATC
>JBCEBZ010000319.1:0-3815 GCA_039206675.1 Rhodococcus sp. (in: high G+C Gram-positive bacteria)
GGGCCAGCGCGAGCACCGCGTTCCGGTGGTCGCGTGCGATCTCGTATCCCCCGGCCAGGAGGAACCACTCCCGCCAATCGTCGGGGCGATCGGCGACACCCGCGCGGCATCGGGCCAGATATTCACTGGCCGCGGCGGGCAGCACACGACCGGACGGACGGCGTGCCAGGTCTGGGTATCCTCGATAGTCCTGTTGGGCAACCATTTTTGCGAGCAGGACGTCGGCGGTGCGGCCGAATCGGATCTGGCTGGCCGTCAACAGTCCGATGACACCGCCGAACACGGTCAGAGCCACCCCCACCGCGATACCCGGAATCGTCCCGGTCGCGATCATGGCCACGGCCGTTGCACCCAACGCGAGCAACCCGGCGCCGACGACCATCGCCGATCCGAGCGCCACCAATTTCTTGTTCACCCGAATCACCGCCCCGGCCTATTCCGCACGAGCTGCCGAACGACGAAAACGGTGAACCACACTATGAATACCGCCGCCAGGGCGAGAACGGCTTCGAAGAACAGTCCCAGGGACATGATGATTCACTCCTAGTGTGACGATGCTGCCGGTGCCGGGCAGAACGAGGGCAGATCCCCGGCCGCGCTCGGACACGGATCGAACGTGAAGATGGTCAATGTCCCGGCGACCAACATCAATACGGCTGCCGCCGCGACCAGTGTGTTCAGCCAGAACCGCAGCGCCGGCCGCGCCGCATAGTCGGCAATGATGACCCGCACCCCGTTGGTGCCGTGCAGGACCGCCAACAGCAGGATCAGGAAGTCCCACAGTTGCCAGAACGGGCTCGCCCACTTCCCTGCCACGAACGCGAAATCCACCTTGAACACCCCGTCGCCGGCCACCACGTTGACGTACACGTGCACGAGGACCAAGACCAACAGCACGACCCCGGACAACCGCATGAACAGCCAGGCGTACTTCTCGAAACTCCAGTGCCTCGGCTCGGCGGCTGTCGCAGTGATGTTCACTCTCTCATTCATCGTTGATTCGCCTCCTCACAGATAGTGGCTCAGATGTCGAATGACGAACGGCACCATCACCAAAACCCACAGGACGATTACGGTCCACAGCATCCACCGGGACTTGTCGATGCCCTTCGACCAGAAGTCGAGAAGGACGATGCGGATCCCGTTGAACCCGTGTCCGAGGATGGCGGCGACCAGTCCGATTTCGCCGATGCCCATCACCAGGGTCTTGTATGTGCCGATCACCTCGTCGTAGGCGGCGGGCGAGACCCGCAACATCAGGTTGTCCGCCACGTGCACCAGCAGGAAGACGTAAATCACCATCCCACTGACCCGTTGCGCCACCCACGCCCACATCGACAACCCGCCCCGGTAGAACGTGCTGCGGGCGGGACCAGATCGGGTCGGCGATCGGTCCACCCTCAGGACGTCGCGGGATTCAGTGTCATCCATGTCTTACCTCCTCAGGACCGAACCTTCACTGTCTGACGAACCCCACTAACGCTGTGGGCAATTCTCAGGTGAGAGCTGCAAGTTCGGCCGATCGCCACGTGCCGTCCGGGACCGCCAGCGACAGCAGGGCCTCCGGATCACCGACCGGCGGATGGATCGCAACGGTGTTGATCGACTTCTTCACCGCCGCTCCCTCCGCGCCTGTCATCTGCACCTGCCGGTCCCACCCGGAGGCGAAGACTGCCCCGGCCGGTCCGAGAGCCAGGCACGTGACATAGGAGGCGGGAGCGAACGGCACGAGGTCTCGGCCGATCAGGTCGGCGACGGCGTTGTGCCCGACGAACTTTCCCTGCGGCAACGCGTGCTGGCAGCTCTGCATCACGACGTGGCCGGGTTCGGCATACGCGGCGGCGGTATCTCCCGCGGCGAACACGTCCGTGTGACCTTCCACCTTCAAATGCGCATCGACGGTGAGACGGCCGAGGCGATCCCGTTCTCCGGGGATGTGCGCCGTCAGCGGGCTGGCCTGCATGCCCGCCGTCCAGATCACCGTATTCGCGGCGATTCGGTTGCCGTCGGCGAGCTGCACGCCGTGCGCGTCGACGGAGGTCACATCCACGCCGAGAAGGACTTCGACGCCGAGCGTGTCGAGTGCTTCGAGGATCGCCGGACGCGGTCCCTCACCGAGCCCGGATCCGACGACGTCACCGCGATCGAGCAGGACCACCCGGATCGGCGCATCCCCCGCGATCTCGCGGAGTCGATCGGTCAGTTCGGTGGCGATCTCGAGTCCGGTGAATCCTGCCCCGATCACGACCACCGTGTACCGGCCCTCCGAGTCCGGGCGCGCAGGCAGACTGCGCAGGTGCCCGTCGAGGTAGGTGGCGGCACCGAGCGTGTCGATGTCGAAGAGATGCTGGGCACCGGGAATTGTGGGGGTGACGAGTTGGCTTCCCGTCGCCAGCACCAAACGGTCGTAGCTCAGCGACGTGGTGTCACCGGTTCGGGTGATCCCGTGAACCTGGTTGGTGGCGGTGTCGACGGAGGTGATCGTGGCCGCGACCCGCTCCACTCCGATGGGGCCGAGCAGCCCGTCGAGGGAGCAGCGCTTGGTCTCCGGCTCCCGCTCGTAGAGGCGGGGCCGGATGACATGGTCGTCACCGGCATCGACCAGTGTGATCGTGAGGTCCTTCCGCGGCACGCCCGCATCGCGCCGCAGCCGGGCGGCGCTGGCCGCCGCCCACACCCCTGCGAAACCGCCTCCAATAATCAGGACATTTGACATCTAGATTCTCCTTACGCGTGAGCCGCCCACCTCGGACGGATGATTGAGAACTACGGGCGTCGCCCGCGATCAGCCCCGGTCGTACGCCCGGCGCATCCGGTCGGCGAGTCCCGGCGCATGTCGTTCAGCCTCGATCCGGACGTCGTCGACGCTCTGACCGGCCAGCTCCCGCCGCCACGCCAGATCCGCCTTCCGCATCGCCATCGACACTGCACACGGCATCGACAGCTGGCCGGCGGGCATGTCCGCGCCGACTCCCTGGGCGCGGATCTCGGTGCACCGAAATGCCTCCTCGGCACCCTCGATAGCGGTGACGACGTCCAGGACGCTGATGTGCTTGGCCGAGCGGGTCAACACGAACCCTCCCGCGGCACCAGGAACGGAGGTCAGGATCCCTGCACGCACGAGTGCCTGCAACTGCTTGTTCAGATACGGCGCCGGCAGATCGTAACTGCGCGCGAGCGCAGCAGTCGACACCGGACGATCGTCATCCACCCACGCCAGCGACAGCACGACGTGCATCGCCCACTCGACACCTCGCGACATCCGCATAACCTAGATACTAAATATCCAGATACATGCCGTCAAGGCGCCGCGACACCTCGTCGACATCGGGTGCGGCACCTATCCGCCGTCGGAATACTCGGCCCGTCACTGCCGTCCGGGGCGCGGGTGCCGGGGTGAGATGCGAAGTCGTCTGGACGGCTTGCCGTTAGCCGGTGGGTGCTGCGGTGCCCGATCGTGGCCGAATCGCCGATCCGATTCGGTCAGCCCGCCCCAGACGCCGTAGGGCTCGCCGACGTCGAGTGCGTGGCGTCGGCATTCGTGTCGGACCGGGCAACCCCGGCAGAGTTCCTGCGCCTGCCTCTCCCGGCGAATTCGCGTCGCCCTGCTTTCGCTGTCCGGCCCGAAGAAGAGATCCGACCGGGTTGTTCGGCACAGCGCGCGGGTCTGCCAGTCCCAGAGATCGGAGTGGGGCGTCAGCAGACGAACGGTGAGTGTCAAAGATGGCATGGGATAGTCGTTTCCGACGCCTAGTGGTCTTCTTCGCCGATTCTGTGGACGTGGATCAGGTTGGTCGAGCCTACGGTGCCGGGCG
>JBCEBZ010000320.1:0-3801 GCA_039206675.1 Rhodococcus sp. (in: high G+C Gram-positive bacteria)
GACATCAAGGGCGGCAAGATCAACTTCCGCGTCGACAAGCAGGCCAACCTGCACTTCGTGATCGGCAAGGCGTCGTTCGACGACGCCAAGCTGGTGGAGAACTACGGCGCCGCGCTGGACGAGATCCTGCGTGCGAAGCCGTCCTCCGCGAAGGGCCGCTACGTCAAGAAGGTCACCGTTTCGACCACCACCGGCCCGGGCATCCCGGTGGACCCGAACCGCACCCGCAACCTTCTCGAGGATGCCGACGCGTAAGTCTCGCTACCCACAGTTCGGCCGGTACGGAAATCTTCCGTACCGGCCGAACTGTTTTTCCGGGGTCAGTCCTCGTCGGCGGTTCCCGGTTCCGTCTTCTTCCGCCACGCCAGCATCACGGAATCCGTGTGGGCCGGCGCCCAGGGCATGAAGATCGCGACGACGACCGCGCAGATCACGACGGCGCCCGCCGCGACGAGTGACGCGGTGTGTGAACCCTGCAGGACCGTCGTCTTCATGGTGAGGATGAGATTCTCACGCTGCTGCTCGAGGAACGGCGGGATCTCGCGCTTGCGGATCTCGAGCACACTCAGGACCGTGGCGCGGGCGAAACCTTTCTCGTCGTCGTTCATCAATGCGGCCGGAATCCGGTCGAGCAGCGGACTCATCGTCGTCGCGTAGTACGACGCGACGATCGATCCGAGCACGGCGACCCCGAGCGTTCCCCCGATTTCCCTGGTCGTGTCGTTCACCGCCGACCCCGCTCCGGCCTCGTCGAGGGGCAGCGATGCCATGATCGACTCGGTTACCGGCCCCTGCACGATTGCCAGGCCCAGGGCCATCGACACCATCGACGGCAGTACGTCCGTCAGGTAACTGCTGTCGACGGCAACCTGACCCCCGAGGTACAGGCCGACCCCGGTCAGGAGGAGGCCGAACACGATCACCGGGGTCGTCCCGACCCGCTGCGCCAGCAGCGTGGCGACCGGGGCGCCGACCGCCACCGACACCGCGAACGGCAGCGACGCGATCCCGAACTCGAACGGCGTGTACTCGCGGACACCCTGGAAGTACTGCGTGATGAGGAACAGGAAGCCGAACATCGAGAAGTACCCGATGGCGATCGCGAGGGCGGGCAGGGAGAACCGTCGGTTGCGGAACAGTCGCAGGTCGAGGATGGGGTGGTCGGTGCGCAATTCCCAGAGGACGAATCCGGTCAGCACCGCGATCGACACGGCGACGGCGCCGACGGTGACGGCCGACGTCCACCCGTGGTGGGGAGCTTCGATGATCGCCCACACGAGGACGGTGATTCCGGTGATCGAGGCGGCGATGCCGAGCAGATCCATGCGCCCGAGGACGGAGGCACGCGATTCCGGCACCAGCACGATCGTCGCAATCGCCGCCACGAGGGCGATCGGCACGTTGATCCAGAAGACGGAGTGCCAGCTGAAATGCTCGAGCAGCCACCCACCGGCCATCGGGCCGATGGCGATCGCGAACCCGGCCATCGCAGTCCATGCGGCGATGGCCAGCGCTCGCTCCCGCACGTCGGTGAAGATGTTGATGACGAGGGCGAGGGTCGCGGGGAAGACGGCGGCGGCGAAGACACCCATGGCGGCGCGGGCCGCGATGACCTGGCCCAGGCTCTCGGCGTTGGCGCCGGCGATCGACATGACGGCGACGCCGATCAGGCCGATGACCATCACGCGTCGACGCCCGTAGCGGTCGCCGAGGTTGCCGAACGCCAGGAGCAGCCCGGCGAACGTCAGTGTGTAGGCGTCGACGACCCACTGCAGGCCGCTGACGCTGGTGCGGAGTTCGACGCCGATCGACGGGAGAGCGACGTTGACGATGGTGTTGTCGTGCACCACCAGCAGTTCGGCCAGGCAGATCACGGCGAGCGCGAGGAACCGGCGCGTCCGGGACCCGGCCACGACGGCTCGGGCTTCGAGGATTGTCATGAGAAAAAGCTAACCCATATCTGTTACGTCACGTAACAGGTAATGGGAGAAGATGCCGGTCTGATGGACCACACCGCCGCAGTGAAAGTGGCGCAGGTCACGTTCCGAGGGTGGGTTGGGCCGCGATTTGGCGGTTGAGCAGGACATGCCGTAATCTGTCCTGCGGAGTTCGATGCACTATTCGAGCTTCACCCCAAATCATGTTCTACCCAAGACCGTTGGTGATCGCTCCCGCGAGGGCGCGATTGAAAGTCCGGGAATGTCCGGCGGCCCACGCAGGAGGACGAGGTAGGGGGATGCGTATCGGTCGTGGGCTCGCGCCCTCGCCGAATGGCTTCCTTTCACGCCCCGTGTGCCCTGCACCGGGGCGTTTTGCATGTCGTGGATTGTGTGCTCCGGGATACCCGGCGGTGCGCAGCGGTTCCGAAGTGGGATAACGACTGTCATGAGAGGAGGCGAAGTATGGCAAAGCCTGAGAAGGTTTCCGCGGTTGCGGAGATCACCGAGCAGTTCAAGGGTTCGACCGCTGCTGTGATCACGGAATACCGTGGTCTGACGGTGGGCAACATCACGACACTGCGACGCGCTCTCGGAGAAGGTGCCACCTACTCCGTCGCCAAGAACACCCTGGTCAAGCGTGCCGCTGCTGAGGCGGGCGTCGAGGGCCTTGATGACCTTTTCGTCGGTCCGACCGCCATTGCATTCATCAAGGGCGAGCCCGTCGATGCTGCGAAGGCTCTGAAGAACTTCGCTAAGGACAACAAGGCGCTCATCATCAAGGGCGGCTACATGGACGGCGCTGCGCTGTCCGTGGACGAGGTCAACAAGATCGCGGACCTCGAGTCCCGCGAGATCCTGTTGGCCAAGCTTGCCGGCGCGATGAAGGGCAACTTGGCAAAGGCCGCAGGCCTGTTCAACGCTCCTGCGTCGCAGGTGGCCCGTCTGGCCGCTGCTCTGCAGGAAAAGAAGGCCGCAGAAGGCGGAGCTGCCGAAGCTCCGGCCGAGGCTGCAGCCGAAAGCTGATCCGCACCCGCGCATCACTGCTATAACCCCGCCCGGTCGCGGATCAGCGACATGGGACTTACAGGAAGGACCGCCACAATGGCGAAGCTCAGCACCGAAGAGTTGTTGGACCAGTTCAAGGAGCTCACCCTCCTCGAGCTCTCGGAGTTCGTTAAGGCATTCGAGGAGACCTTCGAGGTCACCGCTGCTGCTCCGGTCGCCGTTGCTGCTGCCGGTGCCCCGGCTGCCGCCGGCGCCGACGCTGCCGAGGAGCAGGACGAGTTCGACGTCGTCCTCGAGTCGGCCGGCGACAAGAAGATCCAGGTCATCAAGGTCGTCCGTGAGGTCGTTTCCGGCCTCGGCCTGAAGGAAGCCAAGGACCTCGTCGAGGGTGCTCCGAAGGCCATCCTGGAGAAGGTTGCCAAGGACGCGGCCGACGCCGCCAAGGAGAAGCTCGAGGCTGCCGGCGCGAAGATCACCGTCAAGTAAGACGGTCTCTCCCGCGCTGCTCACCGAGCAGACGAAAAGGGCCACTCCCCATCCGTGGGGAGTGGCCCTTTTTTTGCGTCCACAGGGGGCTTCGGAGTGTCGAGATTCCTGGCCGAAAGCTGGACGCGCGACCAAAAATTTCGCTACCGTTGTCCCAGTTCAGACGCGTTGTTTTGCATAGTGGGACCCGCTGTTGGCATGCTTCCTTACTCATGAGTAGCATCCCTTGTCACAGGTAACACGTCGATGCGATAGAGTGACCCAACCCACACGGGGTGAGTGCATCGAGCGGTCGCGGAGGTAATGGTGGGAGTCGAGGTATCCGTCGAGGGACTGACCAAGTCCTTCGGCTCGCAGAGGATCTGGCAGG
>JBCEBZ010000321.1:0-3793 GCA_039206675.1 Rhodococcus sp. (in: high G+C Gram-positive bacteria)
TCTACGGCGAGTCCTCGTTCCTGATGTACCGCAAGGACCTGTTCGAGCAGGCCGGAATCACCCTGTCGGAGAAGCCGACCTGGACCGAGGTCGCCGCGGCGGCGAAGCAGCTCGACTCCGAGGACATGGCCGGAATCTGCCTGCGCGGCAAGCCGGGCTGGGGTGAACTGCTCGCACCCCTCGACACCGTCATCAACACGTTCGGTGGCCGCTGGTTCGACGAGGACTGGAATGCGCAGCTGACCAGCCCCGAGGTGGAACGCGCGGTGCAGTTCTACGTCGACCTGGTGCGCGAGTACGGCGAGCCCGGCGCCGCGACGAGCGGTTTCGGCGAGTGCGCCACGCAGCTCGCTCAGGGGCAGGTGGCGATGTGGTACGACTCGACGTCCGCGGTCTCCACACTCGAGGATCCGTCGTCGAGCGCCGTCGTCGGCAAGATCGGGTATGCACCCGCGCCCATCGAGGTCAAGGACAACTCCGGCTGGCTGTACAGCTGGGCGCTCGGAATCCCCGAGAGCAGCGAGAACCCCGATGCGGCCTGGAAGTTCATTTCGTGGATGACCGACAAGCAATACATACGCACGGTCGGTGAGGATCTCGGCTGGGAGCGGGTGCCTCCGGGCAGCAGGCTCTCGACCTACGAGATTCCCGAGTACAAGGAGGCCTCGGCGGCGTACGGACCGCTGACACTCGAGGCGATCGAAAACGCGACCCCGGAAGCTCCGACCGTGCAGCCGGTTCCGTACACGGGCGTGCAGTTCCTGGCGATCCCCGAATTCCAGGATCTCGGAACCCGCGTCAGCCAGCAGATCAGCGCGGCGATCGCGGGCCAGCAGACCGTGCCCGAGGCGCTCGCCCAGGCACAGCAGTACGCCGAGGTGGTCGGCGCGACGTACCGGGAGGAAAAATGACAACCATCGCCGAGAAACCCACCTCGGGCGGCACCGCCGACCGGGTGCGTGAACTGCGGGAGGCGAAGGACGACAGCGTCTCCCGGGCCGAGGGCTGGCGGCGCCGGGGGCCGTTGCTGCCCGCCCTGATCTTCATGATCGTGGTCACCCAGATCCCGTTCCTGTTCACGCTGTACTACTCGACGCAGTCCTGGAACCTGGTGCGACCCGGTTCCCGCGAGTTCATCGGGCTGCAGAACTACGTGGATGTGTTCAAGGACAGCCAGTTCCGGGAGGTCGCGGTCAACACCGTGATCCTGATCGTCGGGACCGTGCTGATCTCGGTGGTGCTGGGCCTGCTGCTCGCACTGCTGCTGGACCGCGCGTTCCTCGGCCGGGGCATCGTGCGGACCCTGCTCATCACGCCGTTCCTGGTGACGCCCGTCGCCGGTGCGCTGCTGTGGAAGACGACGATGTTCGACCCGGTGTTCGGCATCGTCAACTTCGTGCTCTCCCCGTTCGGGGTGGGGCAGGTCGACTGGGTCAGCAAGTTCCCTCTCGCCTCGGTGATGGTGAGCCTGGTGTGGCAGTGGACGCCGTTCATGATGCTGCTGATCCTGGCCGGACTGCAGTCCATGCCGCGCGACATCCTCGAGGCGGCACGGGTGGACGGGGCCAAGCCGTTTGCGACGTTCCGCGAACTGACGCTTCCGCACCTGCGCCGGTTCATCGAACTCGGTGCGGTACTCGGCGCGATCTACCTGATCAACACGTTCGACGCCATCTACATGATGACCCAGGGCGGGCCGGGCACCGCCAGTGCCAACCTTCCCTTCTACATCTACCAGCGCGCCTTCCTCGGTTTCGACATCGGGCAGGCCGCAGCGATGGGCGTCATCGTCGTGATCGCGACGATCGTCGTCGCGACCCTGGCGTTGCGCCTGATCTTCAAGAGCTTTACCGGTAACGAGGAGGCAGCGTGATGAGTACCGACACTGCGGCGGCGCCGGTGGAGTCCGCTCCCGCCGCCCCGGAGACGAAGCGGGCACGCAAGCATCGCAAGTTCAGCCCGTGGAGTGTGGTCGCGTGGATCGTGGCCCTCGGGTTTTTCTTCCCGGTGGCGTGGATGGTGCTCACCGCGTTCAAGCAGGAAGGTGACGCCTACACCACTCCGCCGAAGCTGTTCTTCACGCCCACGCTCGACCAGTTCAAGGCGGTCCTCGACAGCGGAATCGGCACGGCACTGCTGAATTCGGCGTTCGCGACCGCCGTATCGACGATCGTCGTGCTGGTGCTCGGCGTCCCGGCGGCGTTCGCGCTGTCACTGCGGCCGGTCCGCAAGACGAAGGACGCCCTGTTCTTCTTCATCAGCACGAAGATGCTCCCGATCGTCGCCGCGATCATCCCGCTGTACGTGATCGTGAACGACATCGGCCTGCTCGACAACATCTGGGCGCTGATCATCCTGTACACGGCGATGAACCTTCCCATCGCGGTGTGGATGATGCGCTCGTTCTTCCTCGAGGTTCCGGGCGAACTCCTGGAGGCCGCGAGCATGGACGGGGCGAGCCTGTGGACGTCGGTGCGCGAGGTGATCCTTCCGCTCGTGTCACCCGGTATCGCGGCCACCGCGTTGATCTGCGTGATCTTCTCGTGGAACGAATTCTTCTTCGCGGTCAACCTCACCGCCGTCCAGGCGCAGACGGTTCCGGTGTTCCTCGTCGGATTCATCACCGGTGAGGGCCTGTACTGGGCCCGGCTGTCGGCGGCAGCGACGCTGGCGGCGCTCCCGGTCATCCTGGCCGGCTGGGTCGCGCAGAACAAACTGGTCCGCGGCCTGTCCTTCGGCGCGATCAAATGATCACCCCGGCAACCACTTCCCCCGACTTCGGTACCCACCAGAGGAGCAATCATGGCTGACATCGCGTACAAGGGCGCATCCTGCATCTACGAGAACGCCGACACGCTGGCGGTCGACACGCTCGACCTCGCGATCGAAGACGGCGAATTCATCGTCCTCGTCGGACCGTCCGGTTCCGGCAAGAGCACGGCGCTGCGGATGCTCGCCGGCCTCGAGGACATCGACGAGGGCACCATCACCATCAACGGCAAGGACATGGTGGGGGTGCCGTCGAAGGACCGCGACATCGCGATGGTGTTCCAGAACTACGCCCTCTACCCGAACAAGACGGTGGGCGAGAACATGGGATTCGCCCTGAAGATGCGTGGGGTCGGCGTCGAGGAGCGCAAGAAGAAGGTGGCCGAGGCGGCTAAACTCCTCGACCTCACCGACTACCTGGACCGCAAGCCCGGCAAGCTGTCCGGCGGTCAGCGTCAGCGTGTCGCGATGGGTCGCGCGATCGTGCGCGAACCGCAGGTGTTCTGCATGGACGAGCCGCTGTCCAACCTCGACGCGAAACTCCGCGTCCAGACCCGCACCCAGATCGCGGCGTTGCAGCGCCGGCTCGGCACCACCACCGTCTACGTCACCCACGACCAGGTCGAGGCCATGACCATGGGTGACCGGGTGGCTGTCCTCAAGAACGGTAAGTTGCAGCAGTTCTCGGCACCGACAGAGCTCTACGATCGGCCGACAAACGCGTTCGTGGCCGGCTTCATCGGGTCGCCCGCGATGAACCTCATGACCATGCCCATCGTCAGCGACGGTGTGCGGCTCGGGAACTCCACGCTCCCGCTCGAACGCGACCAGCTGTCGACCCTGCACGCGGCCGGCCTGGAAACCGTGACAGTCGGCGTGCGCCCCGAGCAGCTCGAACTGTCGACCGGGGAGGGCGGCATCGAGGTGATCGTCGACCTCGTCGAAGAATTGGGAAGCGAATCGTACGTCCACACCCACATCGCCGGGAACGGCACCCAACTCGTCGCCCGGTCACTGACCCGCA
>JBCEBZ010000322.1:0-13254 GCA_039206675.1 Rhodococcus sp. (in: high G+C Gram-positive bacteria)
CGACGTCCGGGTGGTGGAGGACGTGCTGGTACCGGTCGGTGACCATGGCGCCGCGCCGGTTCCAGCGTCGACGTCCCACGATGTGGACCGCGGCCGCGGCGAATGCATTCGCGGTGCGCACCACCGTCCCGATGTTCGCGTCGTGCCCGAAGTTCTCGATGGCCACGTGGAGCGGGTGACGACGGCTGTCGATGTCCGCGACGATCGCCTCCCGCGTCCAGTACCGGTAGGCGTCGACCACGTTGCGGCGATCGCCGCCGGCCAGCAATTCGGGGTCGTACCGCGGGTCGGTGGGGACCGGGGTGTCGTGCTCCTCGCTCCACGGGCCGACGCCGTTCGGGTTCTCCCCCCATTCGGTGGGACCCGTCTCGGCGGCCTCGGCCGCCACCGGGCCCGTCTCGACTCCGCTCACGACGTCAGAACGTCTTGTTCGAATCGGGGGCGACGGTGAATCCGTGCGACGTCTCGTCGTTGGTGCACGTGACGGCCGTGGCGGTGGTGCCGCAGGTGTAGCCGAGCTTGGTCAGTTTCGACCCGGCGGGCAGTGCCGCATCCGGTTCGTCGCCGCCCGAGGTGTACACGAGGCCGCCGGCACACATGAACGACGCCTCGCCGTCGTTCTCCACGCGGATGCCGTGACCCCAGTCGACCATGCAGTCGTCCGGGCGCGGCGGCACCGGGCTCGTCGACCCCTGGCAGCCGGCCTCGGTGCGGTTCGGCAGCTTGATGATGCCGCACTGGAACCCGCCGTCCGGAGACGTGAAGAAGTACGACTCGTTGTGCTCGTACGGGACGTCGACGAGCGTCGTGGTCGGCGCTTCCGTCGTCGTCGGCGGCGGCGCGACGGTCGTGGTCGTGGTGGTCGGTGGAACCGTGGTCGTGGTGGTGGTCACAGGGGCCGCGGCCGTCGTCGTGGACGTCGGCGGAGCCACCGCGTCCGAGGACCCACCACACCCTGCGAGCATCATGGCCGAGCCAATGCTCAGACACACCAACGACACCCGACGCCACGCCATACGGCCACCTCCACACACGCTTACCTGCTGCCGACACTGCACTCTAACGGCAGTGCGGCGGCGGGGCCGCTTCGGCGAGGCCGGGACGGGTTAATCTGGAGGTGGAGGCTATCGATGAATCATCAGCGCATCGTGCGGACGGTCTGCTTCGTCACGGTCGGCTACGTCATCGTCCTCGCCGTCTGGCTGGGATGGTTGATCCAGCACACCCCGCCGGCCACCATCCCGTACCAGATCATGGGATTGGTCGCGGCCTTCGGCTCGGCTCTGGGATTCGGAATGATGGCGGCCGGGCGGCCCAGCCGCGCCGACCGCAAGCTCGAACGGCACGGACTCGAGGGCTGGGCGCGCATCGAGCACGTCACCCCCCTGCGCCGGACCCCGGACGACGGCGAGCTCACCGAACTGGACCTCCGGCTGACCGTGCCCGGATCGGAGAGCTACGCCGGACGGGTGGTCTACGAGGTGCGGCGGGAGAACGCCACACGATTCGTTCCCGGCGAGACGATCACCATCCTGGTGGACCCGAAGGACCGGGACCACATCATGCTCTGCCCGTGATCCGGCGCCGCCCGAGCGCGAGCATTCCCTCGACGAGCATCAGCTGGGCCGCCGCGTAGCTGGCGAGGATCAGCCCTTCGGCCGCGGCTCTCCCCCGTTCGCCCCCGATAGCCAAGCGCCGCACCACGATCAGGCCGTCGGAGGCGGTGAACAGCATGCCGCCGACGCCGAGCCAGCTGCGCCGGTCGATTCCCGGCACGGCCACATTTGCGACGACGTCGGCGCCGGGCGCGAGGGACGGATCGGCCGAGAGGGTCGACGTGGTACCGAGTAGCGCACCGTACGTGGTCAACGGAGCGGCGACCTCCTTCGCGCGCCCGCGGAGCAGCGCCGCCGCGCCCGCCCACCCCGAGAGCCGGGGCAGCAACGCCGGCACGGTGGGCCGGGCGCCCCGGCGCAGCAGCAGCGCGGAGTAGGCGACCTGCATGACGGCGAACGAGGACGCGCCGCGCACGAGACGGGCGTCGTCGTCGGGGTCGATCATGAAGACGTCTCCCACGGTCGCGGCAGTGAGACCGGCGAGGAGAAGCGCGACGTCGGCGGGGTCGGTCCCCGCGCGCCGCCGCAGCACCCGGGCGGCGAGCGCCGGCGCGATCAGTGGTTTCGCCACGCGCTGCAACCGTTCCCGCCCGGTGACGGCTCCGACCACGGTGGCCAGCGTCGCACCGGCGAACACCGCGTGCTCGGCACCCCACTTGTTCTTCGACTTCACGTCTTCCTCCCACGCTTTCGGATGTGCCGAGGTTACCGGTCCGAACAGTGGTTGACTGGAGAGTGGATGTCACGGAGACTCCGCGATTGTGAGGCACAGGTGATGGCAAAACAGGCGCGCGCGGCAGCCACCCGCCATCAGGTACTGGAAGGCGCGGCGCTGAGCTTCGAGAAGCTCGGGTACGGTGGCGCGAGCCTGAGCGGCATCCTCTCCTACGCCGATGTCACGAAGGGCGCCTTGTACTTTCATTTCGAGTCCAAGGAGGCGCTGGCCTGGGCGGTGATCAAGGAACAGCACGCGATGGCGATGCTGGCGGCGCAGCGCGTGCTCGCGACGGCGCAGTCACCGATGGAGGCGATCCTGTTGTGCGCCAAGGAGATGGCACGCCAGCTGCTGACCGAGCCGATCGTGCGGGCGGGTGTGCGCCTGACCCTCGAACTCGGCACGTCCCGCGGCCCGGCCACCGATCCCTACATCGACTGGACCGACACCCTCGTCGCACTGGCGGGCAAGGCGCGCGAGGCCGGGGAACTGCGCGCGACCGTCGACCCCGCGGCGCTGGCCCGTTTCCTGGTCAGTTCGTTCACGGGCATGCAGTTGGTGTCCGAGGCGCTGACCGGGCGTACCGACCTGTACGAGCGGCTGGCCGACATGTGGGACCTGCTCCTGCCGTCGATCGCCTCGCCGGACATGCTGCCGCGCCTCCTCGAACTCGCGGCACTGCGCGACGACGTCGCGTCCTGACTCAGACGCCGGTGGGGGCGGGCTCCCCGGGCACGTCCGGCGCCGGATGCGGCAGGTCGAGCGGATGCGACTGCGTCGGCGCCGGCTGGACGACGGCGATGCGGGCGCCGTCCGGAATCGCATCGACGGAGCAGATGGTTCCGAAGACGCCGAGCCCGCCGAACAACGCCAGCAGGCCGTAGGCCAGGAACGTCGACGTCCGCTCGACAGCTGATCGTGGTTCGCCCTCCAGTGCCGTCGTGGTGCGCCGTGGGTACACGGCCCTTCGCTCTCGGGGATTTCGGCTGAGTTCCACCATGTGGCCCTTCTTCGCAGGATCGGTCGTTGCGGATGGTGTCGGGTCGACGCCTTCGAGTCTGTCGTGGCGGCCGCCGGGTGTCGCTGCCCCCAGGGATGGAATGCACTCCACCCAGGGTTCGACAGCCCGGCCCGGCACCCCGAGACGCGGGTGGTTATGATCCGGACCACACCATTTGTACGCATAGCGGAGATCCTGTCCGCTTTGCGTACATTGAGCATCGCCCCGAGCAGGAAGGCCTCATGACGACCACCGAGGAACCGGCCCGCAGCGAAGACGTGCAGACGCGTCCCCCGCGTTTCGAACGACCGCCGTGGCCGCCCGCCGGCCCCCGCCGCCTGCTCCGCGACCTCGGCGGCACCTACGCCGCCAACGGGCTGATCGGGCTGATCTTCTCCGCGACCGGTCCCGTGGCCGTGATCCTGGCCGCCGGTTCCGCGGGCGGGCTGTCGCCCGGGCAGATGGCGTCGTGGATCTTCGGCGTCTTCTTCCTCAACGGCATCCTCACCGTCCTCGCCAGCTGGCTGTACCGTCAGCCGCTCGCATTCTTCTGGACGATCCCCGGCACGATCATCGTCGGCGGCTCGCTCACCCACCTGTCGTGGCCGGAGGTGCTCGGGGCGTTCCTCGTGACCGGGCTCCTGGTCCTCGCCCTCGGCCTGACCGGGCGGGTGCGACAGGTCATGGCGATGCTCCCGATGCCGATCGTCATGGCCATGGTCGCCGGCGTCTTCCTGAAGTTCGGCACCGACCTCGTTCACGCCGTGGGAACCGATGCGGCCGTGGCCGTTCCGATGGTCGTCGCCTTCGTCCTCCTCGCGTCCCGCGCGGCGCTCGGCCGGTGGATGCCGCCGATCCTCGGCGCGCTGCTCGTCGGGGCGGCCGCGGTGGCGGTCACGGGCCGCTTCCACCCCGCAGGCACGGGCACGGCGTGGATCGCGGCGCCGATGTTCCAGGCTCCGCAGTTCACCTGGCAGGCGATCGCCGAACTGGTCGTCCCGCTGGCGATCACGGTCATCGTGGTGCAGAACGGTCAGGGCGCGGCAGTGCTGACGTCCGCCGGCCACAAGCCGCCGATGAACGTCGGCACCGTCCTGTGCGGGGTCTGGTCCCTCGCCACCGCCGCCGTCGGGGCCGTGTCGACGTGCCTGACGGGGCCGACCAACGCCCTGCTGGTGGCGTCGGGGCAGCGCACCCGGCAGTACACGGCGGCCGTCGTCTGCGGACTGCTCGCCGTGGTCGTCGGCCTGTTCGCCCCGCTGTTCGTTCAGCTGATGCTGGCCACCCCGGCCGCGTTCGTCGCGACGCTCGGCGGCCTGGCGATGCTCCGGGCACTGCAGGGGTCGTTCGTCGCCGCGTTCGGCTCCCGATACACGCTCGGCGCGCTCGTGACGTTTCTGGTGACCGTCTCGAACGTGCAGTTCCTCAACATCGGGGCGGCCTTCTGGGGACTGGTCGCGGGACTGCTCGTGTCCCGGGTGATGGAATCGGGCGATTTCCGGACGGGATGATCCGTCACCGCCCCCGCCACCACCGCCTGCCTGCCCGGGGCGGGTCCGGTGCCGGTTCCGGGGCTGCCTGCCGCGGCTTGCGCACGTACTGCTTCTGCCGGCGCCAGGTGGCGACGACCTCGTCCGTGTCGACCGGGGTCACCGGGATACGCGGGCCGGACGGCGCCCGCAACCACTCGACGATCTGCAGGTTGAGCTGGGCCACCACGTCCCGCACCGCCTGCTCGGACGGCATTCCACGGATCGTGTCGGGTAACCGTTCGATCTCCTTGCGCAGTTGCAGCGGCGTGGGGAGCAACGCGTCGGTGGGCAGATTCTCGCGCCGGAGGTAGTTCTTCACCCACCACAGTTCGTCGTCGACGTCGCCCGCCGGAATCGGTTTGCCCGCGCCGGGGAGATCGTCGAAGTCGCCGCGCTCCTGAGCGAGCCGGATCTGCTTGTCGATCCAGCTCTCGAAGCTCACCCCGGGAGGTTTGCGCTCGGTCACGCAGACCATTCTTCCAGGACCCGGTTCAGCCCGCCTCGGCGCCGGCTCCCGTGTAGAACGCGGTCGTGCGGTCGCCGGCCGCGGTCGCCGCGGTCTCCGGAGTGCCGAACGCGATGCTCGCGTCCCGCCACTTCGCGCTGCTGGCCGTGACGAAGTCCCTGCCCTCGTCGCTCACCGACCAGGCCTCGCTCTCCTTCGGGCCCATCGGCTCGCCGGGCCCCAGATACAGGAACAGCCCGAGGACCCCGAGCTCCCAGCCGACGCCGGTCGCCCCGGGCCCGTATTCGTCCCAGAACTTGTCGTCGACGTGCGCCGTGTGCCGCAACTCGAAGCGGGTGCCCCCGCCCGGGTTTGCGGTGACGGACACGTCGATCCAGCTGACGTCGCCGCCGTACTCCCAGGTCGCGGTGAATCCGTTCGGCGGATCACACGTCAGGATCTCACCGCCGGCGTTGCCTTCGAGCTGGTAGCGGCCGTGCAGGCGCAGCTCGCCCGACACGGGCATGAACCACCGCGGGATTCGCTCGGCGTCGGTGCAGGCGTTCCACACCTCCTCCACCGTGGCGTCGTAGGTGCGTCCGATCGTCACGGTGCGGGCCTCACCCGCCTCGAGCGTGCGGCTGCCCACGGACCGGCGTACCGCGTTGATCTGTTCCGTCACATCGATCATCGATCGCTCCCTCGTGTCGGGTCTGTTCCGTCCTCGCCGGACGGTCGTTGCTCGCGGCGCCCGCGCGCGATCTCCGTGGCCAGTGCGTCGAGCCGTGGCGTCCAGAAACGCCGGAACTGGCCGAGCCACGCGTCGATGTCGCGGAGCGGTCCGGCCTCCACCGCATACAGCCTCCGCGGACCGTCGGTCCGGACGGTGGCGAATCCATTCTCCCGCAATACTTTCAGATGCTGAGACACGGCGGGTTGCGAGATCCCGAACTCGGCGCCGATGACGTCACTGACCGCACCGGACGTCTTCTCGTCGTCCGCGATCAGTTCGAGGATCCGGCGGCGGACCGGATCACCGAGAACGTCGAAGGCGTGCACACGATCCATATTTCAGCCCTTGCTTATATAAGTCAAGACGCAAACGATAGGCGATCACTTGCCAAGCCGTCCCACTCCTTTTACTGTGACACCACGTCTCAGTTAAATGGACTGACGGCGCACGTTCCGTATCCGCCCCAGGGAAGCGACCATGACAGCGACCACCTCCGAGCACGCCGCAGCCCACGAGAGCAGCGGCGGCGAGCGGCACCTGCACGTCGTCGTGATCGGCGCCGGCCTGTCCGGAATCGCCGCCGCCGTCAAGCTCGAACGCGCGGGCATCACGGATTTCGTCGTCCTGGAGAAGTCCGATCGCGTCGGCGGCGTGTGGCGCGAGAACACGTACCCCGGGTGCGGTGTCGACATTCCGGCACCGGTGTACTCGTTCTCGTTCAACCCCAACCCGGGATGGCGCAGCAATTTCGCACTCCAGCCGGAACTGCTGTCCTACATCGAGGACACCGTCGCCGAGTTCGGCCTGCAGTCCAGGATCTCGATGCAGACCGAACTCCAGGAGGCCGTGTGGTCGGACGAGCGCCGACGCTGGATCCTCGACACCAGCCGGGGCACGATCGTCGCTCAGCACGTGATCTTCGCGGCAGGCCCGATCACCGAACCCAGCACTCCCGCGGTACCCGGCATCGACGGATTCCGCGGCGACATCTTCCACTCGGCCCGCTGGAACCACGACGTCGACCTCACCGGCAAGAAGGTCGCGGTCGTGGGCACGGGCGCGTCCGCGGTGCAGTTCATCCCCGAGATCCAGCCGGACGTCGAGGCGCTGTACGTGTTCCAGCGCACCCCGGCCTGGGTGGTGCCCCGCCTGGACTTCCCGTTCCCGCGGATCGCACAGTCGGTGTTCTCGCGGGTCCCCGCGACGCAGCGCGCGCTGCGGCAGATCCTCGACATCGTTCTGCGGACGCTCACCTGGGCGATGCGCCGCGAACGCACCGCCCGGCTCCTCAACCCCCTCGGCACCCGCTGGCTCGCCCGGCAGGTGCCGGACCCGGCGCTGCGCGCGGCACTGACCCCGGACTTCACGCTCGGATGCAAGCGCCTCCTGCTGTCCAACACGTACCTCCCGGCATTGACGAAGAGCAACGTCGAGCTGATCCCGCACGCCCTCACCGAGGTCGACGGACGCGTCGTCGTCGGCACCGACGGCACCCGCCGGGAGGTGGACGTCATCATCTTCGGCACCGGTTTCGACGTGAGCCACCCGCCGATCGCGAGCCGCATCCGCGGACGCGACGGGGCACTGCTGTCGGAGAAATGGTCGAAGAGCCCCGAAGCGTATCTGGCCACCACCGCACCCGGCGCACCGAACGCGTACATCATGCTCGGCCCGAACATTCTGGTGTACAACTCGTTTCTCGGCCTGGCCGAGACCCAGCTCGACTACGTGATCGACGGAATCACCAAGGCGGAACGGCAGGGCATCGAAGTGCTCGAGGTGCGCGATCAGCCGTTCCGCCGGTTCAACGACGCGGTGCAGAAGGGCCTGGAGCCGACCGTGTTCAACAACGGCGGGTGCAGCAGCTACTACCTGGACGCCGACGGCAGGAACTTCGCCGCCTGGCCGTGGTCCACCGGATCCCTGCGCCGCCGCCTCGCCCGCTTCGACCTCGAGAACTACGCCGTCCGGCCGTACCGGACCCAGCCGTCCCCCTCCCCTCACCCGTCAGGACAGTCACGATGATCGAGATCCATCACACCGCCGTCGCCGGCGCACCGGTCGCGGGCGCGTTCGACTACGTCGACGACTATCGCCACGTCCCGTCCTGGATGTTCGGGATCACGAAGTTCGATCCGATCGGCGAACAGGATCGGGGGCTCGGAGCCGTCTACGACGCCGCGATGAAGATCGGCCCCAAGACTCTCGGTTCGGTCGTGAAGGTCACCGGCTGGGAACGGAATTCGCTGATCGAGCTCGAATCGATCGACGGCCTGTACACCCACTCGCGGTGGCAGTTCGACGCCGTCGGCGAGACCGAGACCCGCCTGACGGTCGATTTCCGCTACGACCTGCCCGGCGGGCTCGCGGGCAAGGCGCTCGGCAGGATCATCGAGCCCTTCGTCGCGCAGGCGATCCGCCACACCGACGCCACGCTGCGGCGTCAGGTGGAGGATGTCGCGCGCCGGTCGGCCTGACTCCCGGCTGTTCCATCCTCGCGTGACGAGTGGAACAGCCGGCGCCTGTGTACATAGATAGTTAGCCTATGTAACATGTTTTGCGTGGACGACGACACGCGGCTGCAGAGCCTGCTCGTCGACCTGGTCACGAATTCTCACCGATTCACCAGGCTCGCGAGCTCCTTCGGATCCGAGGACCATCCCCGGCCGTGGACACGTGCCCTCGCCCTGCTCGACGACCACGGCGAACTCCGCATCAGCGAGTTCGCCCGCATCGACCGCTGCTCGCAACCGTCCGCGACCGCCCTGCTCCAGAAGCTCGCCGATCGTGGATACGTGGCCCGCCGCCCCGATCCGGACGACGCCCGGGCAGTCCGGGTGTCCATCACCGATCCGGGACGCGACTGGCTGACCGTGGCCCGCAACGAAATCGCGGGCGCCCTCGCCCCGCACTTCGCGGACCTCGAACCCGGGCAGCTCGAGCGATTGACGCAGGGACTGTCGGAACTGCGTTCGATCGTCAAGTCGTCGGCGCGCACCTGACGACCCATCCACCCCGAAACACATCGAAGGAGGTGGCCGTGAGCACCACGACCGCAACCGTCACGAACAGCAGCGAGGCACCACCGAGCCTCCTCCACCAGCCGAAATCGGTGTGGGCCGTCGCCTTCGCCAGCGTCATCGCGTTCATGGGCATCGGACTCGTCGACCCCATCCTCAAACCGATCGGCGAACAACTGGACGCGACCCCGTCCCAGGTGTCACTGCTGTTCACCAGCTACATGCTGGTCACCGGTGTCGCGATGCTCATCACCGGCGTGGTGTCGAGCCGGATCGGCGCCAAGAAGACCCTCCTGACCGGTCTCGCCGTCATCGTCGTGTTCGCGGCGCTGGCCGGAAGCTCCGGCACCATCGCCCAGATCGTCGGCTTCCGCGCCGGCTGGGGACTGGGCAACGCCCTGTTCATCGCGACCGCACTCGCCGCCATCGTCGGCGCGGCCAGCGGCGGCGTCGCGCGGGCCATCATCCTCTACGAGGCCGCGCTGGGCATCGGCATCGCCGTCGGCCCGCTGGTCGGCGGTGTCCTCGGCAACATCAGCTGGCGCGCACCGTTCTTCGGCGTCGCAGCGCTGATGGCCGTCGCGTTCATCCTGATCGTCGTGATGCTGCCGTCCGCCCCCAAACCGGCGCACCGCACGTCGATCGCCGCGCCGTTCCTCGCGCTGCGCCACCGCGGCCTGCTCACCGTCGCGATCACCGCGCTGCTCTACAACTACGGGTTCTTCACACTGCTCGCGTACACACCGTTCCCACTCGACATGGGCACGTACTCGATCGGATTCATCTTCTTCGGCTGGGGTCTCGCGCTGGCGGTCGCGTCGGTGTTCCTCGCCCCGCGCCTGCAGCGGCGTTTCGGCACGCTGCCGATGATGATGGTGGCCCTCGCGCTCTTCGCCCTCGACCTCGCCATGATGGCCGCGTTCACCGAGAACAAGACCGTGCTCATCGTCGGTGTCGTGCTCGCCGGGCTGTTCCTCGGTGTCAACAACACCCTCATCACCGAGACCGTGATGATCTCCGCCCCCGTCGAGCGGTCGACGGCGTCCGCGGCCTACAGCTTCGTCCGCTTCGTCGGCGGCGCCGCCGCACCCTGGGTCGCAGGCAAGCTCGGTGAGAGCAACATCCACGTGCCGTTCTGGGTCGGCGCGGTGTGCACCGCCGCCGCAATCCTCGTCCTCGCGACCGGCCGCACGGTCCTCGCCCACGTCGACGAGCACGATCCCGAACCGCACAGCGTCGACGAGGCACTGGCCGTCACGGCCGGCGACGCCGACTGACAACCCCAGGTGAGTGGCGAAGTGTGCCCCGGCACGCTTCGCCACTCACCTGTGTGGTCAGAGGTTCAGGTCGGGAAGACCGAGGAGCGAGCGGTACTCGAGACCCTCGGCCGCGATCACCTCGCCGGCCCCGGTCGCCCGGTCGACGACGGTCGCGACACCCACGACGATCGCCCCGACGTCACGCAGCGCCTTCACCGCGGTGAGCGGCGAGTTGCCCGTGGTGGTGGTGTCCTCGACGACGAGGACACGCTTGCCGACGACGTCCGGTCCCTCGATCTGCCGCTGCATCCCGTGGGCCTTCGCCGCCTTGCGGACGACGAACGAGTCGATCGGCCTGCCCGGGGCGTGCATCACGGCCATCGCCACCGGGTCGGCGCCCATCGTCAGCCCGCCGACGGCGTCGAAATCCCAGTCCGACACCAATTCACGCAGCAACTTCCCGATCAGCGGGCCCGCCTCGTGATGCAGCGTGGCGCGGCGCAGGTCCACGTAGTAGTCGGCTTCCTTGCCCGAAGACAACGTCACCTTGCCGTGCACAACAGCCAGCTCGCGCACCAACGCGGCCAGATCCTCGCGATCACTCATGCCCGAAACCCTACCCACCTCTACGTGCGGGCACGCCCCCGGCCGAACACGTTGGTCAGCCGCCGGACCAGACTCTTCGGGACGAGACGGCCGGCGGTCGTCAGCACCTTGTACTGGAGGCCGGGAATGCTCACGACCTTGCCGTCCTCGAGATCGGCCAGCGACGCCGCGACGACCTGGTCGACGCTCAGCCACATCGCATTCGGAATCGAACTCATCTCGATGCCCGCGCGCTCGTGGAACTCGGTGCGGATGAATCCCGGGCACAGCGCCTGGATCCGCACACCCGTGCCGCCCAGCCCGTTCGCCAGACCCTCGGAGAACGAGATCACGTACGCCTTGCTCGCCGAATACGTCGACCCCCGCCCGGACAGCAGACCTGCGACACTCGCCACGTTGATGACGGTGCCGTTCGCCGCCGCGATCATGCCGGGCAACGCCGCGCGGGTCAGCTGCATGACGGCGGTGACGTTCACGTCCAGCTGGGACTGCAACAGCTCCGGCGTCGCGGTCCAGAATTCGCCCGACGTACCGAATCCGGCGTTGTTGACCAGTACTTCGACACCCTTCCCGAGGCGCTGCGCCACCTCCTCGCGCCCGGACGCCGTCGCCAGATCGGCCTGCAGGATCTCGGACTCGGTGTCGAACAGCGCCTTCATCTCGTCGGCGAGGGCGTGCAGGCGGGTGTCGTCACGCGCGACGAGCACGAGGTCGTAGCCGAGGGACGCGAACTTCCTCGCGAAACCGGCACCGAGCCCCGACGTCGGGCCGGTGACGAGAGCAACAGGTCGGGCTGAGCTGGGGGGCGTCGACATACCGGTGACGGTAGCAAGGCGCTGCGCGCCTGTGCGCGGTTAACGAGTCCAGGGACTCGTTACGCACTCACGAGCGCGGAGCGCCCGGCGGCGGTGCGGGACGGTCCTGCGGTGCTGGGCGCGACTGCGGTGCCGGACGTCCTTGCGGTGCTGGGCGCGACTGCGGTGCCGGGCGTCCCTGCGGTGCGGGGCGTGATTGCGGTGCGGGGCGTGATTCCACCGGGGCGCCGTCACGCAGTCGCGGCCTGCTCGGGTCGTGATGGCCACGGTCGAGTCCGCTCGGCTCGGTGACCGGGGGCAGGACGTGCAGGATGCCGGACAGCCGGGCGACGGCCTCGATCGCCGAATCCCACTCCCGGCCGCTGCTGCCGATGGGCAGCGAACCGAGGGTCCACTCGCCCTCGCTCCACAGCATGTTCACGTGCGGCGGCACCGACTCGGTGAACGCCACCATCCGCTGATCGCAGACCCGGCGGGCGATCTCGAGGTCGGTGGCGAACACGACGCGCGGTCCGATGGCGCCGAGGAGGTCGAGGTCCGAATCCTTCGGCGGCGGGGTCGACTTGAGGCGGAGGTCGATGTCGACGTCCGAACCCACGCGGCGGCGCACCGCGACGATGGTCGCGGTCTCCTCGAGGTCGAACAGGATGAAGGACTCGCCGCGGCGTTCGCCCTTCACCACGTCGATGGCGCTGAGGTACTCCTGCTTGGCCAGCGCGGCCCGATGGAACTGGGCGGGCAGCCGCTCTTCGACGTTGTCGTACGTGTAGCCCTGGGCCTTGGCCCAGATCTGCCGCACACGGCCCGTCTGGTCACGACGCGAGCGATCGAAATAGAGCAACGCGCACGCGCCTGCGAGTGCGATCAACGCCAGTAAGAACCACATTCCGGTCATCGTTGATCAGCCTAGCGAGTCGAGAGCGTAACGAGGGTAGGCGGTACCGGGACACCCCGTGTCGGTTTTGCCCGAACCGGCCCGAGGGCCCTGTCCGCCGCCACAGTGGGCTCAGTTGCCACCGAGCTTGGGCAGCTCGGTGCTGATGATCGTCTCGGCCATCATCGTGCCGTTCTCGACCTTCGTCCCCTGCACCATGACGGTGAATCCGGGTTTCAGGTCGGCGACCGTGGTGCCGTCGAGTGCGATCACGTTGGTCTGCGCGTTGGTCTGAACCGTCAGCTTCGAACCGCCGAGGGCGTCGAGGGTGAGCGTGGAACCGTCGTTGGTGCTGATCGTTCCGAACGCGGCACCCGCAGCGCCGATGGCCTCGCCGATTCCGCCGGGAAGTTGATCGAGCGGCGACTCGGTGGTGGTCGACGGCGGCGTGGTCGTCTTCGGCGGCGCGGTGGTGGCGGGCGGGCGGGACGTGGTGGGACCCGCCGCGGTGGTGCTCGAGGAGTTGTTCGGCGCCGTCGTGAACAGGGCGACGCCGAAGCCGATGACCGCGATCAGCAGCAACGCGGCGGCGGCTGCCGCGATCCACGTGCCGATCCGGCGAGGCTTCTTCTCCTCGGT
>JBCEBZ010000322.1:13354-15096 GCA_039206675.1 Rhodococcus sp. (in: high G+C Gram-positive bacteria)
CCCGTCGGATACCCGCCCTGGTACTGCTGGGCCTCGTACGGCGGATACGCCTGCGTGGCGTTCGGCGGCGGAGCCTGCTGGTCGAATCGCGGGTCGTAGGTCGGGTACGCCTGCGTCGGATTGGGCTGGTTCTGCCCGTACGCCACGGTCGGGTCGGACGTGTAGAACTGCTCGGTCGGCTTGTCCGGCCGGGACCACGCCTGCGTCGGGTCCTCGTCACGAGCCCGCGACGCCGAATCGTCGGTCGTCCACGACTCGGTACCGTCGTACGCGCGCTCCTGCGGGGTGCGCGGATCGTCGGGGTTCGTCATGATCGGCCCCTCCCTCGGGTTCGTGTGGCCGGTGTCCTGCGGTTACGGACGGTCCAGCGTAACGGCGAAACTTAAGACGGCCCTGTGAAAACACAGGTGAGTGGCACGGCGTGCGGGAGCACACCGTGCCACTCACGTGGGGGGTCAGCCGAGGACGAGCGCGTCCCCGGTCTCGGACACCTTCACGGGGACGGTGTCGCCGTCCTTGACGTCGCCGGCCAGCAGCAGCTTCGCGAGCTGGTCGGCGATCGCCTGCTGGATCAGCCGGCGCAGCGGCCGAGCCCCGTACATGGGGTCGTAGCCGCGGACGGCCAGCCAGAAGCGGGCCGAGTCGGACACGTCCAGCGTCAGCCGCCGCGCCGCGAGCCGGCGGGACAGCTGGTCGAGCTGGATGTCGACGATCGATTCGAGCTGCTCCTCGGTGAGCGGTTCGAAGATGACGACGTCGTCGAGCCGGTTGATGAACTCCGGCTTGAACGCGTGCCGCACCGCATCCATCACCTGCTCCCGCGATCCGCCCGCACCGAGGTTGGACGTGAGGATCAGGATGGTGTTGCGGAAGTCGACCGTCCGCCCCTGACCGTCGGTCAGCCGGCCTTCGTCGAGGACGGCGAGCAGGATGTCGAAGACGTCGGGGTGCGCCTTCTCCACCTCGTCGAACAGCACCACCGTGTACGGACGCCGTCGCACGGCCTCGGTGAGCTGCCCGCCCGCCTCGTACCCGACGTATCCGGGCGGGGCACCGACGAGCCGGGCCACCGAATGCTTCTCGCTGTACTCGGACATGTCGATGCGGACCATGGCGCGCTCGTCGTCGAACAGGAAGTCCGCGAGGGACTTCGCGAGCTCCGTCTTACCCACGCCGGTGGGTCCGAGGAACAGGAACGAACCGGTGGGCCGGTTGGGGTCGGCGACGCCGGCGCGGGCGCGGCGGACCGCGTCCGACACGGCGACGACGGCCTCTTCCTGACCGACGACCCGCTTGCCGAGTTCGGATTCCATCCGCAGCAGCTTGGCGGTCTCGCCCTCCATCATGCGGCCGGCGGGGATGCCGGTCCACGCCGCGACCACGTCGGCGACGTCGTCGGGACCCACTTCCTCCTTGAGCATGACGTCGCCGTCGGCGGCGGCACCGGAATCGCGGGCGGCCTGCTCGAGTTCCTTCTCGAGCTGCGGGATCCGCCCGTAGCGCAGTTCCGCGGCCTTCCCGAGGTCGCCGTCGCGTTCGGCGCGCTCCTCCTCGCCGCGCAGCGTCTCGAGCTGCTCCTTGACCCCGCGCACGGAGTCGATGGCCTGCTTCTCGTTCTGCCACCGGGTGGTCAGCTGATTGAGCTTCTCCCGTTCGTCGGCGAGTTCCTGACGCAGCTTCTCGAGCCGGTCCTTCGACGCCGCGTCGGATTCCTTCTGCAGCGCCATCTCCTCGATCTCGAG
>JBCEBZ010000323.1:0-15083 GCA_039206675.1 Rhodococcus sp. (in: high G+C Gram-positive bacteria)
GTGCTGCTGACGTACCCGTTCGCGTTCGACTCCTCCGTGGCCGCGCTGACGTGGCTGTTCGAGGGGCACGCGCTCCACATCCTGCCGGAGGAGCGGCGATCGGACACCGCGTTCGTCGTGGAGTACGTGCGGGCCAACCGCATCGACTACGTCGACAGTGTGCCGGTGCTGATGAATCAGCTTCTCGACGAGGGTCTCCTCGACCCCGGATCTTCCCACCGGCCGGAGAAGGTCACGGTGGGCGGCGAGGCGGTCACGCCCGCCCTGTGGGAGCGGCTGGCGGGCACCGGCGGTGTCGAGGCCTACAACTTCTACGGGCCCACCGAATGCACCGTCGACGCGGCGTTCGCCCGGATCGCCGGTGACACCGTGGCGATCGGCGGACCGACGCCCGGCACGTCCGTGTACGTGCTCGACGGGTGGCTGCGCCCGGTCCCGCCCGGCGTCGCCGGTGAGCTCTACGTCGCCGGAGCCGGGGTGGCCCGCGGATATCTCGGACGGCCCGACCTGACGTCGGGACGGTTCGTCCCCGACCCGTTCAGCGCTCCGGGACAGCGCATGTACCGCACCGGAGACGTGGTGCGGTGGACCGGGTCCGGGGTGCTCGAGTACGTGGGCCGCGGCGACGACCAGGTCAAGATCCGCGGCTTCCGGGTGGAACTCGGTGAGGTGGAGACGGCACTCGCGGCCGTCGCGGGAGTGCGGGACGCCGTGGTGCTCGCGCACACCGACGACCGGGACGTGCGCCGCCTCGTCGGCTACGTCACCGTCGACGGGTCGCCGCCGGCGGCGGCGGTGCGATCCGCAGCCGGGGAACGACTGCCGGACTACATGGTTCCCGCCGTCGTCATCGTCCTGGACTCGCTTCCGGTGACCGCGAACGGGAAGGTCGACCGGAAGGCGCTGCCGGAGCCGGACTTCGGTGCGCTCGCCGGTTCGGGTGAGCCGCGTACCGCCACCGAGGCGGCCCTGTGCGCGGTGTTCGCGGAGGTGCTCGGGCTCGACCGGGTCGGCGTCGAGGACGACTTCTTCGCTCTCGGCGGCGATTCCATCGTGTCCATCCAACTCGTGTCGCGGGCCCGCCGCGACGACATCCGGGTGACGGCGCGGCAGGTCTTCGAGCTGCGAACGGCCGAGCGGCTCGCCGCGGCCGTCGACGCCGAGTCCGGCGCCGAGATCCCGGACACCGCGGAGGTGCCCGCCGAGGGCGACGTGCCGGTGACCCCGATCGTGTGGGAGGCCCTGCGCCAGGGCGGCGATCTGGACCGCTTCGCGCAGGCCCGGTTGCTGCTCGCGCCGGTCGGACTGACCGAACCCGTCCTCGCCGAGGCCGTGCGGGCGCTTCTCGCGACGCACCCCCTGCTGCGGTCGCGGTTCACCGTGACGGGCGGGACGCCGCACTGGACGGTGCCGAATTCGGTCGATGAGGGGCCGAATCCGGTACGCCGCGTGGCGGTGCCGGACGCCGACGCGTGGCAGACGGTGTTCGAGGCCGAGCGGGAGCGGGCCTACGCCGCGCTCGACCCGGCGGCCGGGGTGATGCTGCAGGTGGTGTTCTTCGACTTCGGGCCCGACCGGCAGGGCCGGGTCTTCGCCGCCGTCCACCACCTGGTGGTCGACGGGGTGTCGTGGCGGATCCTGGTGCCGGACCTCGCGTCCGCGGTCGAGCAGATCGCGGCGGGCCGCCCGGTGGCGCTCGAACCCGCCGGAACGTCGTTCCGGGGCTGGGCGACGGGTCTCGTGGAGGCGGCGGCATCGGACCGGGTCACGTCGGCCTGGCCGGTGTGGGAGGCGGCGGTCGACGCCGGCGAACCCGCGCTGGGACACCGGCCGCTGGACCGCACCCGCGACACCGTCGCGTCCGCACGGTCGGTCGAGGTGCACGTCCCCACGGACGTCACCGCGCAGGTGCTCACCTCCGTTCCCGCCGCGTTCCGGGCCGGCGTCAACGACGTCCTGCTCACCGCGCTGGCCGTGGCGGTGGCATCGGTGCGCGGCGGCGACGTCGTCCGCGTCGATCTGGAGGGCCACGGCCGTGAGGAACAGGTGGTGCCGGGTGCCGACATCTCCCGCACCGTGGGATGGTTCACGTCGCTGTACCCGGTGGCACTCGATCTGTCGTCCCTCGATCCGGCCGACGTCCTCACCGGCGGCCGGGCCGCCGGACTCGCGCTCCGCCGGGTGAAGGAATCCCTGCGGGCCGTGCCGGACAACGGCATCGGATTCGGGCTGCTGTCCCGGCTCAACCCGGAGTACACCGCCCGATTCGACGGCTACCGCCCGCCGTCCGTGATGTTCAACTACCTCGGTCGAATGACGCTGGGGGAGAACACCGACGGCGCCTGGTCCGGCGCCCCCGAGGCGGATGCGCTCGGCGGGACCGTCGACCCCGGCACGCCCCTCGATCACGTCCTCGACGTCAATGCGATCACCGAGGACACCGCGGACGGTCCCGTCCTCAGCTGTGTGTTCACCGCCGCGGACGACGTGCTCGACGCCGAGGACGCGTCCCGCATCGCCGAGGTGTGGGTCGAGGCGCTCACCGCGCTCGCCCGGCACGCCGCGGATCCGGCCGCGGGCGGGCTGTCCCCGTCCGACCTCACCCACGACGCGCTGCCGCTGACCGAACTGGTCGCCCTCGAACACGAGGCCCGCGAGAACGTCGGCGCGGCGGTCGAGGACGTCGTCCCCCTCACGCCGCTGCAACAGGGCATGTTCTTCCTGTCCGGTCTCGACACCACCGGTGTGGACGTCTACACGATGCGCACCGTCCTGGACATCGAGGGCGCGCTGGACACCGCGGTGCTGCGCCGGTCGGCGGAGGCACTGGTGGCACGGCACGCCAATCTGCGCACCGGTTTCCGGATCAGCGCGGCCGGTGAACCGATCGGTGTCGTCCTGGGTGACGCGATCCTGCCGTGGCGGGAGACGGACCTGCACCGGCTGCCCGCGGACGACGCCGCCGCGGAGTGGTCGGCCCTGCTCGACGACGACCGGAACCTGCGGTTCGACCCGAACACGGCGCCGCTGCTGCGTTTCACACTCGTCCGGGTGGGGGAGAGCCGGTACCGGCTGGTGTTCACCGCGCACCACCTCCTGCTCGACGGGTGGTCGACACCCCTGCTGATCCAGGAGCTGATCCAGCTGTACGGTGCTGCGGCCGACCCGTCGGTGCTGCGGCCGGTCCGTCCCTACTCCGACTACCTGACGTGGCTGAAGAAGCAGGACACCGAGCGTGGCCTGGCGGTGTGGACCGAAGCTCTCTCCGGGGTCGAGGAGCCCACGCTGCTGGCCGCGGCCGGATCCTCGCTCGACCCGCAGATCCCCGGCGAGATCAGTGTTTCCGTGCCCGAGGGACTGTCGGGCGCGCTGCTCGAACTCAGCCGCAGCCTCGGCATCACCGTCAACACCGCGGTGCAGGCCGCGTGGGGTCTGCTGCTCGGCTCGGTGCTGAACCGCCCCGACGTGGTGTTCGGCGCCATCGTCTCCGGCCGGGTGCCGGACGTGCCCGGCATCGAGACCATGGTCGGGTTGTTCATCAACACGGTGCCGGTGCGTGTCGGCGTCCGCCCGCAGGAGACGGTCGACGAGTTCCTGCGACGGGTGCAGGGCGAGCAGAACAAGGTGATGGACCACCAGTACGTGGGGTTGTCCGACATCCAGCGCAGCGTCGGCATCGGCGAGATGTTCGACAGCCTCATCGTGTTCGAGAGCTATCCGGTGGACACCGAGGCGCTGGAGGCGGCGCAGCGGGCCGGCGGGATCCGGGTGTCGCACTCGGAGGGACAGGACGCCACCAACTTCCCGCTCGTCCTCGTCGCCGGGCTCGACGGCGAACTCGACCTGATGCTGGAGTACCAGCCCGCCCTGTTCACGAACGCCGAGGCCACCCTGCTGGGTGAACGGCTCGTGCGCATCCTCGAACAGCTCGTCGCGGACCGGGCGCTGCCGACCGCGCGCATCGACGTGCTGTCGCAGTCCGAGCGCGCACAGCTGCTCGGCGAGTGGGCGGTCACGGAACCCGCGGCCCCGACCGGGTTCTCGACCGTCGCGGAGTTGTTCGCCGCGCAGGTCGACCGCACGCCCGGCACGACCGCCGTGGTCTGCGGCGACGACACGCTGACGTTCGCGGAACTCGGCGCGCGGGCAGCGCGACTCGCCCGACTGCTGATCGACGCGGGCGTGGGCCCGGAGTCGAAGGTGGGCCTCGCGCTGCCGCGGACGACCGACATGGTCGTGGCCATCTTCGCGGTCGTCTCCGCGGGCGGCGCGTACGTGCCGATGGACCCCGCGTACCCGGCGGACCGGCTCGCTCACATGGTGTCGGATGCGCGGCCGACCGTGGTCGTGAGCACCGCGACCGTCGCCGAGACACTCGGCGAGATCCTGTCGGGTTCCGGCGCGAGCCTGCTGGTGCTGGACGATCCGGCCGTGCAGGGGCGCCTCGCGGCACTGCCGGGCACACCTGTCACGGACACCGACCGACAGTCCCCGCTGCGCGGCGGCAACACCGTGTACGTGATCTACACGTCCGGGTCCACCGGCGTCCCGAAGGGGGTGTCGATCACGCATGCGAACCTGCTCAACCTGTTCCACAGTCACCGGCAGTCCCTGTACCTGCCGACGGCGGCCGCGTCCGGTCGCGACAGCATCGGCGTGGGGCACGCGTGGTCGTTCAGCTTCGACGCGTCCTGGCAGCCGACGCTGTGGCTGCTCGACGGTCACACGGTGCACGTGTTCGACGAGGAGACGATGCGTGACCCGGACCTGATGGTCCGGCAGACGAGGCAGCACCGCCTCGACTTCCTGGAGGTGACCCCGTCGTTCCTCGACCGGATGGTCGCCGCCGGACTGTACGAGCACGAACACGTCCCGGCCACAGTCGGATTCGGCGGCGAGGCGGTCAACCCGGCGCTCTGGCGGACCCTGCGCGACGTCGCGGACGGCCGGGCGTTCAACCTGTACGGGCCCACCGAGTGCACCGTCGACGCGCTGATCGCGAAGGCGGCCGACACCGAGGAGCCGCTGCTCGGACGGGCCGTCCACGGTGGCACCGCCTACGTTCTGGACCGGCTGCTGCGACCGGTGCCCGCCGGCGTCGCCGGTGAGCTGTACCTCGCGGGCAACGGTGTGGCCCGCGGCTACCTCGGCAGGCCCGACCTCACGTCGGGTCGCTTCGTGCCCGACCCGTTCGGTGCCGCGGGGCAGCGGATGTACCGCACGGGTGACGTGGTGCGGTGGGCGACGACGGGTCTCGGTCTCGAATACGTCGGGCGCGCCGACGATCAGGTGAAGATCCGCGGGTTCCGCGTCGAACTCGGCGAGGTGGAATCGGCGCTCGCCGCGGTGGCGCGTGTCCGCGACGCCGTGGCGGTCGCGCACACCGACGATCGGGGTGTGCGCCGCCTCGTCGGCTACGTCACCGTGGACGGCGCACTCGATCCGGCCGTCGTGCGGTCGGTGGTCGCGGAACGTCTGCCCGACTACATGGTGCCCGCGGCGGTCGTCGTGGTGGGCGCGTTCCCCGTCAACGCCAACGGCAAGGTCGATCGGAAGGCGCTGCCCGAACCGGACTTCGGCGCCCTCGTCGGGTCGGGTGAGCCGCGGAACGACACGGAGGCGACGCTGTGCGCGGTGTTCGCGGACGTGCTCGGGCTCGAGCGGGTGGGCGTCGAGGACGACTTCTTCGCGCTCGGTGGTGATTCCATCGTGTCGATCCAGCTGGTGTCCCGGCTGCGGGCCGCGGGCCTGCAGGTCAGCGCCCGGCAGGTGTTCGAACTCCGCACGGCTGCGGGGCTCGCCGCGCTCGCCGGCATCGCGGAGGTGCCGGGAGTGACCGTCGGGGCCACCGAGGCGGACGCCGTCGGCGACGTCCCGCTCACCCCGATCGTGTGGGAGCCGCTCGAATGGGGCGGCGACATCAGCCGCTTCTCGCAGGCCCGGCTTCTGGTGGCACCGCTCGGACTGGACGTTCCGGTGCTGGAGCGGGCTGTCGAGGGGCTGCTCGGGACCCATCACCTGCTGCGGTCGCGGTTCGCGGTCACCGGCGGCGAACCGGAATGGGTGGTGCCCGAGACGGTCGGTGCGGTCGCACCGCTCGTGCGGCGCGTCGACGCCTCCGCGCTGCCCGCGGACGGATGGCAGGCACTGTTCTCGGCCGAACGCGAGCGGGCGTACTCCGCGCTGGACCCGGCGGCCGGGGTGATGCTGCAGGTGGTGTTCTTCGACTTCGGCCCGGGCAAGCGCGGTCGCGTCTTCGTGGCCGTGCATCACCTCGTGGTCGACGGGGTGTCGTGGCGGATCCTGGTGCCGGACCTCGCTCTCGCCGTCTCGCAGGTCACCGCGGGGGAACAGGTGTCGCTGGACTCGGCGGGAACGTCGTTCCGGGCCTGGGCCGCCGGGCTGGCGGACGCCGCGACCACCGAGCGGATCACCGCCGGATGGTCGCACTGGCAGGGCGCGGCCCTGACGGACGAGCCGCAACTCGGCGTGCGCCCGCTCGATCCGGTCGTGGACACGGTCTCGTCCACCTGCTCGATCTCGGTCCGCGTGCCGACGGACGTCACGGAACGTGTCCTCGCGGCCGGATCCGTCAACGACGTCCTGCTCGCGGCGCTCGCCCTGGCGGTGGCGTCCGAGCGCGGCGGCGACGTCGTCCGCGTCGATCTGGAGGGCCACGGCCGTGAGGAACAGGTGGTGCCGGGCGCCGACATCGCCCGTACCATCGGCTGGTTCACGTCGATGTTCCCGGTCGCGCTCGACCTCGGCGGGATCGACGTCGCCGACGCGATCGCCGGGGGACCGGCGGCCGCGGACGCGCTCGACCAGGTGTCCCGGTCGCTGCGGTCGGTGCCGGACAACGGAATCGGCTTCGGCCTGCTCCGCCGCCTCAACCCGGAGTTCGCCGACCGCTTCGACGGGTACCGGGCGCCGGCGGTCGTCTTCAACTACCTGGGCCGCATGACGCTCGGCGAGTCCGCCGGTTCGGCGTGGTCGGGAGCGCCGGAGGGCGTGGCACTGGGCGGCTCGGTCGACCCCGCCACCCCCCTCGATCACGTCCTGCAGGTGGACGCGATCACCGAGGACACCGCGGACGGCCCCGTGCTGGATTGCGAATTCGCCGCAGCGGACGGCGTTCTCAGCGCCGAATCCACCCGAGTCCTCGCGGACCGGTGGGTGCAGGCCGTGACCGCACTGGTCGCGGTCTCGTCGGACATGAAGTAAACGAAATCATTCGGATAGTCGACAAGGGAGATGGCATGACCGACAACAACGGAACGCTCGACCGGGCACAGATCTTCGCCGACACGGCGCGCATCCTCGACGTCGAGGCGGACGAACTGGTGGCCGACGTGAGCCTGGTCGATCAGGGGCTCGACTCGGTGCGGCTGATGGCGCTCGTCGAGGAATGGCGCAACGCCGGCGCGGACGTCGACTTCGTGACGCTGGCGACCACACCGGTTCTCGACAACTGGGTCGACGAGCTCGTGGCGAAGTGAATCGGGGCTCGATCATCGTGCAGATCCTCGACAAACTGGTCATCGACATCGACCCGCTGCGGACCAGCCGCGAGTTCCGGTACATCTTCGTCGCCCGGGTGGTGTCGATCTTCGGGCTCGGCTTCCTCGTCGTGGCGATCCCCCTGCAGATGTACGAGCTCACCCGCTCCACCGCGCACGTGGCGGCCGTCGCAACGGTGCTGGGACTCACCACGTTCGGTGCCACGTTCGTCGGCGGCGCACTCGCCGACCGGTGCGATCGCCGACGGGTCATCGCGATCGCCCGCGGCACGGCCGGTGTGTTCTTCGCCGTGCTGGCCGTCAACGCGTTCCTTCCCGAACCGCAGGTGTGGGTGATCTACCTGTGCGCCGTCGTGGACGGGGCGTGCGGCGGCATCTCGGCGACGGCGCTGATGGCCGTGACCCCCAGCCTCATTCCGCGGGACAAGCTGGCCGCGGCGGGGGCGTTGATGGCCCTGACCGCGGACCTCGGATCGATGATCGGTCCCGCGCTCGGCGGTGTCGTGATCGCGCTCGGCGGCGTCGGCGCCAACTACACGCTGGCCGCGATCACCACGGCGATCACGACGTTCTGCATCACCCGGCTGCCCTCGCTCCCACCACCCAACGAGGTGTCCGAGTCGCCGTTGCGCTCGGTGGCCGGGGGATTCCGGTTCGCGATCGGGGACCGGGTGATCGGTGGACTGCTGCTCGCCGGTTTCGTGTCGATGCTGCTCGCCGGCTGGGCGGTCCTCATTCCCGAATACGCCGCCGAGGTGCTCGGCGTCGGCCCCGCGGCCATGGGTCTGCTCTATGCGGCGCCCGCGATCGGCGCCGTCGTCGGTTCTCTCACCAGCGGCTGGACGGGGACGGTGCGACGGTCCGGGCTCGCCGTGTTCCTCGCGATGCTGATCTCCGCGGCCGGACTGGTGGGGGCGGGCGCGGTCGGGTCGGTGATCGTCGCCGTTCTCGGACTGCTCGCACACGGCTTCGGGGAGGCGGTGGCCGACATCCTCCGCTTCGCGACGGTGCAGAAGTACACGCCGGACGAATACCACGGACGGATCGCCGGGGTGTGGACCGCGCAGGTCACCGCCGGCGCGTCGGTCGGCGCGTTCGTCGCGGGCGTGGTCGCGGCCGTGGTCCCGGTGCACCTGGCGCTGACCGTCTACGGCGCCACCGGGCTGGTGGCGACGGTGCTGCTCTGGGCGATTCTGCCGACGCTGCGCCGACTGGACGAGAGCCGGACGCCGACGCCCGTGGCCTAACATCGCATGCACACGTGGCATGGAGGGCAGGGTTCTGCAATGACCGAACGCAGGTTCTCGCTCGATCAGCGGATCGTCGCTGCCCTCCAGGTCGACGGGCGGTGCTCGTGGAGCCGGATCGCCCAGGCGCTCGGTGAACCCGAGCGGAACGTCACCCGGCACGGCATCGCGCTGCTCGAGTCCGGCCGGGTGGCCGTCACCGCCGTCGCGAACAGCGGCGGCACCGCGATCGTCCGCCTGCAGTGCTCCCCGGGAATGGTGCGGGTGGCGGCGAGCGCTCTCGCCCAGCGCAGCGACTGCATCTTCGTGTACATCCTCACCGGCACCGCCGACTGTGTGGCCGAGATCCACGTGTCCCGGGACCGGCTCCCGAAACTCGTCATGGACGAACTGCCCGCGACGATGGGCGTCGTCCGGAGCTGGACCGACCCCGTGCTGCGGTACTTCCGCACGGTCCGCGAATGGGAGGCCGGGGTGCTGACCCCCGCCGAGAAGGAATCGATCGGCGGGGTCGCGCCTCCGGCGTCCTTCCTCACCGACCTCGAACGCGGCACCCGGGATCCCGTCGACCGCACCATCGTCCGTGAACTCATGCAGAACGGGCGGGTGGGCACCACGTCGCTCGCCCGGACCGCGGGGGTGTCCGAGGCGACGGCCCGGCGGCGCGTCCAGTCGCTGCTCACCGAGGGCGCGATCAGTCTCCGGGTGGTGGTGGATCCGGCGCTGTTCGGGCTGCGGGCCGAGGCGATGCTGTTCATCAAGACCCAGCGCAACCGGATCGAACCGCTGGTGCGGGGGATGCTCGAGATGCCCTACGTGCGGTACGCCGCGGGCACGGCGGGCGAGTACCAGGTGGTCGCCAACATCGCCGCGCCCGACGAGTCGGTGCTCTACGACTACATCACCACCGCCCCGTGGGTGGCGGACGCGCTGGCGCTGGAAACCAACGTGGTGGTGCAGGCGGTCAAGCGCAGCGGCAGGGTGATGTGACGGATTTCGACATCAGACGGCCCCTCCGACGGTTCTGATTGCGATCTCCGACAGTCCGGTGGCCGATTTCGCCGAACCTTCCTCAGCGGTTGAGTGCTGTGATCCGCACCACGCATGCTTCCTCTACTCCCTGGATGGAAGAAGGAACAGCATGCAACGAGAAGCCATTCTCGGGGCGATCGAGGATTCGCCGCAGCGCCGCTGGCTGCTGCTCGTCCCGGTCGTCCCGGTTCTCGCACTCGTCACCGCCGTGTGGCTGCCGTTTGTGAACACGGCCGATCTGTGGCTGGGCATGCCCCGGCTGCTCGTCTGGTGCTCGGCCTGGGTGCTCCTGCTGCTGCCCGCGCTGGCGGCGGTGGAGTTCGGACTGGTCCGGCCGTTCGAGGACGGCCTCCGCCTCGAGGAGGCGAGCCTCCGATGACGAACTCGGCTCTGTGGATCACCCTGGCCGGCATGATCGGTCTCGCCGTGATCGCCGTCGGCGGACGCCGCAAGCGCGCTCAGAACCTGAGCGAGTGGACCGTCGGCAAACGGAACTTCGGTGTGGTGACCAGCTTCTTCCTGCAGGCCGGTGAATCGTTCACCACGTTCACCTTCCTCGGCGTCGCCGGTATCGCGTTCACCGCGGGCATCGGCGCCACCTACGCCATCCCGTACATCCCGCTCGGTTACGTGGCCCTGTATTTCATCGGGCCGCGGATCTGGAAGCTCAGCAAGGATCGCGGGTACATCACCCAGGCCGACTTCTTCGCGGACCGCTACCGCAGCCCACTGCTCGGCCGGCTGGTCGCGTTGTGCGGCATCATCTTCCTGCTGCCGTACCTGCAATTGCAGATCACCGGTCTCGGCCTCATCGTCCGCCTCGTCACGGGCAGCGCGAGTTCGGGCACACTCAGCATGATCGTCGCGACCGTCCTCGTCGTCGGATTCGTGCTGTGGGCGGGCATCCACGGCCTGGCGCGCACCGCCTACGTCAAGGACGTCCTGATCCTGCTCGCCGTCGTGGTGCTGTCCATCGTGATCCCGCTGCACTTCGCCGGTGGCATCGGCGACGTGTTCGGCCAGATCGCGCAGACCCACAGCGAGATGCTGACCGTGAATCCCGGCGACTACGACAAGGTCTGGTGGACCACCAGCCTGCTGATCTCCGCGATCGGCTGCGGCTTCCTCACCACCCCGCACCTGTGGCCGCCGCTGCTCGCCGCGAAGAACGGTCGAGTCATCCGCTCCAACAACACGTTTCTGCCGATGTACCAGGTGGTCATGATCCTCCCGATCATGCTGGGTTTCGTCGGGATCCTTGCACTGAATCCGAACACCAGCAGCAACGCCGTCCTGCTCACGCTCGCCGGGGGAGCGCTGCCGAACTGGGCGCTCGGACTGATCGCGATCGCCGCGGCCTCCGCCGCGATGCTGCCCGCCGGCGCCATCTGCATCGGCATCTCCACCCTGGCGTCGCACAACCTGGTGAAGATCGAGAGCGAGCGCACGAAGCTCCGGTTCAACCACCTCGTCGTGATCGCCGCTGCCACCATGGCACTGGTGCTCGGGCTGACCCGCCCCGACCTGCTGGCCAACCTGCTGCTACTGACGTTCGGCGGACTCAGCCAGCTCGCCCCCGGCCTGGCGCTCGCCCTGCCCGAGAAGCCCTTGCTCGCCAAGCAATCCGTGTTCGCCGGTCTGCTCGTGGGCATGCTCACCGTCATCGTGATGACCGTCTTCGAGCTGAACCTCGCCAACATCGACGCGGGCATCTGCGGCCTGGTCCTCAACCTCGCGGTGATCGCCGCGGTCGAGACCGTGGTCCGCGCCACCCGTCCCCGCACCCCGACCCCCGCGCCGTCGGAAGACCGACCGGCCGCCGCCCCGATCCTGGAGACCTCGAAATGACCATCGACCACTACTCGACCGCGCGCGAGATGCTCACCGCACTCCGCAGCAAGGACATCTCGGCCCGCGAACTGCTCACCCTGCACACCGACCGGATCGCGCAGGTGAATCCGACGGTCAACGCGCTCGTCAGCGTCGACCTGGACCGCGCGCACGCCACCGCCGCGGCCGCCGACGCGCAGACGGCCGCCGGCGCCCCGGTGGGTCCGCTGCACGGACTGCCGTTCGCGTTCAAGGACACCCACGACGTCGCCGGTTTCCCCACGATCGCCGGTTCGCCGCTGCTCGTCGACAACGTGCCGGAGACCAGTGAGCTGATCGCCGAACGCGTCACCGCGGCCGGTGCCGTCACGATCGGCAAGACCAACGTCCCCGAGTTCGCCGCCGGCTCGCACACGTTCAACCCCGTCTTCGGGACCACCACCAACCCGTACGACCCCACCAAGAGCGCGGGCGGCTCGAGCGGCGGCGCCGCAGCCGCGCTGGGCGCGGGACTGATTCCGCTCGCCGACGGCAGCGACATGGGCGGCTCGCTGCGCAACCCGGCGTCGTTCTGCAACGTCGTCGGACTGCGCCCCACCCCGGGCCGCGTGCCGTGCTGGCCCAACAGCGCGCCGTGGGACGCACTGGTGACGCAGGGACCGATGGCCCGCAACGTCGACGACCTGGAACTGCTGCTGTCGGTGATCGCGGGACCCGACGCACGCGTCCGCAGCTCGCTCAGCGCCGACGCCGTCGCCCCCCGGCTCGGTGTCGCCGGCCTGCAGGGTCTGCGCGTCGCGGTGTCCGCGGATCTGGGCGGCCTCTTCCCCCTGGACGCGCCGGTCCGCGAGATCCACGACCGCCAGTCGTCGATCTTCGCCGCCGCGGGTGCGGTGGTGGCCGAGGACGCGCCGTCGATTCCCGACGCCGAGTGGGTGTTCCGCACGCTGCGGGCGTGGCGGTTCAAGATCGACCTCGGAGCGCAGGCGGACGCCACCCCCGAGATGTTGAAGCCGTCGCTGCTCGACAACATCCGGCAGGCCGACCGGCTCTCCGCCGACGACATCGCGAAAGCCATGGTGGCGCAGGCGGAGATCCAGGCCCGCGCCGTCGAGTTCTTCTCCCGCCACGACGTCCTGGTGACGCCCGTGTCCCAGGTGCTGCCGTTCGACGCGGAACTCGAGTACCCGGCCGCGGTCGACGGCCGCCGCTGCGACGACTACCTCGACTGGATGACGTCGGCGTTGACGGTGACGGTGCTGGGGTGCCCCGCGATCTCCGTCCCCGCCGGGTTCAGCGCCGAGGGTCTGCCGGTCGGCGTGCAGATCGTCGCCGCCCCGGGCAACGACCTGTTCCTCCTCGACGTGGCCCGGGCATACGAGCAGCTCAACCCGGTCGGAGCCACGCGTCCGCACCTGCTCGAGGGGGCCGCGCGGGTCTAGCCGCCGGGTCTCTGCAACGTTTGCCGACCGAATCGCCAGATGCCACCGCAATTGCGGCGGCGTCTGGCGATTTCGTGTGCAACGGCCGATCCCAGGGCGTGGCGGGGTGGATACTGATGAGGGACGCCCGGAATGGCGAGGTGGTGGCGATGACACTCGACGAGGGGGGCTCCGCAGAATCTGCGGACTCCGAGAGCACACGCCGGCGCTGGCTGGCCCGGGCCGCATTCCTGGCGATGTTCGCCTCGGTCGCCGTGCTGCTGGTGTTCGCCGGGCTGCACACCCTGACGCTGCTGATCGTGGCCGTCGGCGCCGCGGTGGTGGAGGTCGCGGCGCTGTTCTGGTTTCTCACGAGCCGCGGCGTGCTTCGCTGGACATCGCTGGTCGTGCTGATTCTGACCCCGATCGTCGTGCTCGTCCTTCTCGTCAGCGCCCGCCTGCTGTGGGTGGTGTTGCTGGCCGCGGGGCTCGCCGTGCTCGCCGTCGGCTGCGCCCGCGCCGCCCTCGGCCGTGACCGCGCCGACTGGCTGATGCCCGAGCATCCGGCCGTCCCGCCGGAACGTGCCTTTCTGGTGATGAATCCCCACTCCGGTGGCGGGAAGGTCGGAAAGTTCGATCTGAAGAAACGCGCCGAGGACCTCGGGGCCGAGGTGGTTCTGCTCGAAGGACCGGGAACGGTCGACGTCGAGGCGCTGGCCCGGGACGCCGTGGCACGCGGCGCGGATCTCCTCGGCGTGGCCGGCGGCGACGGCACCCAGGCTCTGGTCGCCGGGATCGCCGCCGAGCACGACCTTCCCTTCCTGGTGATCAGCGCGGGCACGCGAAACCATTTCGCGTTGGATCTCGGACTGGACCGCGAGGATCCGTCCCGCTGCCTCGACGCGCTGACGGACGGAATCGAACTCCGTATCGACCTCGGCAAGGTCGGCGAACGAACCTTCGTCAACAACGCCTCGTTCGGCGCCTACGCCGAGGTGGTGCAGAGCCCTGCCTATCGCGACGACAAGACCGGCACGACCCTGCGGATGCTCCCGGACCTGATCGCGGGGCAACGCGGCGGACGGCTCCTCGCGCGTTTCGACGACAGGGCGATCGACGGGCCCCAGGCCGTGCTGGTGAGCAACGGTCCGTACGAGATGCAGGATCTTGCCGGTCTCGGACGTCGGCCCCGTATCGATCGGGGCACGCTCGGCGTGGTGACGATTTCGGTGAGCAGCACGCGCCAGGCCGTCGGACTCCTGCGTCGTGCGCGCCAGTCCGGTCTGATCCAACGTTCCGCGCGCGAGGTCGTCATCGACGCGGACGTTCCCGAGATCCCCGCCGGCATCGACGGCGAGGCGCTGGTGATTCCCACACCCGTGCGGTGCACCGTGACTCCCGGGGCGTTGCGGGTGCGCGTGCCCCGGAACCGTCCCGGCGTCCGCCCGCCTTCCCGGCCCGTGGATTGGGTCCGGCTCCGCCGGCTGGCGGCCGGCACGGCGTCGCACGACGGCGAATCCTGAGGTTCGAAACGCCACCTCCGCGGTGCGGCAGACGGCACGCGCGCAGGGTGACGCGCTGAACCGCTGTCGCGGTGCGGGATTCGTCGCGCGCGCCACCTGGATCGTGAAGCGGGACGGGTGATCCGTTGCTCCATCGAATGTGACGGCTGTCTCACACTGAGACGGTCGAGGCCTGGATCACGGGGTTGAATTCATCGCACAACGTCCCCCGCAGCCGGCACCCGGCCGGCTCGTCATCCAGGAGGCGCACTTTGAGTAGGCAAAGCCTGACCAAGGCTCACGCGAAGATCACCGAATTGTCGTGGGATCCGACGTTCGCGACCCCGGCCACCCGGTTCGGTACCGACTACACGTTCGAGAAGGCCCCGAAGAAGGACCCTCTCAAGCAGATCATGCGGTCGTACTTCCCGATGGAGGAAGAGAAGGACAACCGCGTGTACGGCGCCATGGACGGTGCCATCCGCGGCAACATGTTCCGCCAGGTGCAGCAGCGGTGGCTCGAATGGCAGA
>JBCEBZ010000324.1:0-15047 GCA_039206675.1 Rhodococcus sp. (in: high G+C Gram-positive bacteria)
GTGGCACGACACCCCATCAGCGCTATAGGCGACCTCACCGACCGGCCGGGGCACGATCTAACTCTAGGAGTCAACCATCCCTCCAGGCACGAACAGTGCTCACCGGCCGGCGGCTCAGTGATCAGCCTGCCGTGAACGGGCAATTACCTGTCGGAGGCTCGCTGATCGACTCCCATTAGGTTCGGCATGTGCAGCGCCCGATCGATCATCATTGACGGCATGGCGAACACGAGAACCCAACCAGGCGGCACCGTCCGAGAGTCGTACTCGGCCAGATCCCAGGAATACACGGATCTCTTCGGCTCCATGACGTCGACACACCCCTCCGATCGGGCCCTGGTGAGCAGCTGGGCCGCCGCCCTGACGGGTCCCGTGCTCGACGCTGGATGTGGTCCGGGTCAGTGGACCGACTTCTTGGCCGCATGCGGAGTCGCCGCCAGCGGGATCGATCTGGTGCCTGCGTTCGTGGAACGAGCTCGCACACAGTACCCACGCCTCGCCTTCGACGTCGGCAGCTTCGAGGCATTGGACGCCGCGACAGAATCACTGGGCGGTGTGCTGTCCTGGTACTCGCTCATTCACCACAGTCCACACGACATCCAGATTCCGCTCGCCGAGATCGCGCGCGTAATTCGACCGGGCGGAGGGCTCCTGGTGGGCTTCTTCGAAGGAGCAGCCGTGGAGACCTTCGACCATGCCGTCACCACGGCCTGGCGATGGCCGGTGTCCGAACTCGGCCGGCAGTTGGTCGACGCGGGCTTCGAGGTGATCGAGACGCATACCCGAACGGGGACCGGCTACCGGCCGCACGGCGCGATCACCGCACGCCGGGCGACCGCCCGGTGACACCTACAGCCGCGGGTCCACCGGCTCGGACTCGAGCGCCAGAACCGCGAACACCGTTTCGTGCACTCGCCACAGCGGGTCGCCCTCGGTGAGCCGGGTCAGCGCCTCGAGGCCGAGCGCATGTTCACGCAGGGCCATCGATCGTTTGCGACCGAGTGCGCGGTCGCGCAGGACGTCGAGGTTTTCGGTGTAGTCGGGGCCGTAGATGATCCGCAGGTATTCCTGCCCCCGCACCTTGATGCCCGGCTGAATCCGTCGATGTGCCAGTTCTGCGGGTGCGGTGCCGAGTGGCTTGACCACCATGCCCTCACCGCCGGCATCGGTCAGTCGCGACCACCAGGTGGTCGCCGCCTGCCGGGACTCATCGGAGGTGAGATCGACGAACTGGTGCCTGGTCTCGGCGATGAGCGGATCGTCGAGTGGCGCCAGCTTCGCCAGGTGCCATGAGTGTGGTTCGGTGACGGCGGTCGCGCGGCCTTCACAGGCGAGGATGTGGAACGGTGCGAGCCGCACCCCGTCCAGGCCGGTCACCGGCCAGCAGTACCGTGCGTACGACTCTCTGAAACGCCGGGCGTTGGCCGCGCGGGTTCGGGTGTGAGTCAACAGGTCTGCGACATCCAGCCCCCGCGCCGCGGCCCGTTCCAGTGCGGTGATCGCGTCCGGCAGCGCCGCACCCGCCGCGGCGCCGACCGATGCGAATTGGCTGCGGATCAGCTCTCCTGCCTTCGCCGACCACGGCAGCAGTTCGCAGTCGAGCGCCAGCCACGACGACCCGAGGTCATCCATCAGCGGACCGCACGCCGTGCGGAGCCGGGCCACCAGTTCTCTCATCGTGGCCGGATCGTCGAAGAACGGTCGGCCGGTGCGGGTGTAGACGATCCCCGAGCTTCCGTCGGTGACACCGAATCGCTCCGCCGCGGTTGCGGCATCCCGGGCCAGCACGGCGATCGCCCGGGAACCCATGTGCTTCTCTTCGCACACGACCTCGCTGACGCCACTCGCCGCGAACTCGGCGAAGGCCTGGGCCGGGTGTTCCAGGTATCCGTCGAGGTTCGAGGTGGCCGGTGGGGCCATCGTCGGCGGTAGATACACCAGCCAGCGCGGGTCGACGGCGAATCGGCTCATGATCTCGAGCGCGGCGGCGGAGTTCTCCTCGCGCACCTTGATACGTCCCTTGGTGTACCGGACGTCGATGTGCCGTGTTCCGCGCACGTCGTCGATGGACAACAGAGTCGGATCGCGCTGCGCCCGAAGACCCGGCGGAGCCGACACCGTGTCGAGTGGTCGCGCCGGTTCGAACCACACCCGCTCGGCCGGAACGGAGACGATGTCCCTGCCGGGGTAGCGCAGGGCGGTCAGTTTGCCGCCGAAGACGACTCCGGTGTCGAGGCAGAGGGTGTTGTTGATCCACTCGGTCTCCGGCACCGGGGTGTGGCCGTAGACGACGACGGCCCGTCCGCGGTATTCGTTGGCCCAGGGGTAGCGCACCGGCAGTCCGTACTCGTCGGTCTCACCGGTGGTGTCGCCGTAGAGGGCGAACGAGCGCACCCGCGCCGATGCGCGGCCGTGATAGGCCTCCTTCAGTCCAGCGTGCGCGACCACCAGATTGCCGCCGTCGAGTTCGTAGTGGCTGATCAGGCCGTCGACGAATGCGTGCGCGGACTTGCGGAAGTCGTCGGATTCCGCCGCGAGCTGATCCAGCGACTCCTGCAGCCCGTGCGAGGCGGTGACGTTCCGGCCGTGCAGCGCCCGGGCGAGCTTCTGTTCGTGGTTGCCCGAGACGCACAGCGCCGTTCCGGCCGCCACCATGCCCATCACCAGGCGCAGCACTCCCGGGGTGTCCGGTCCGCGGTCGACCAGGTCGCCGACGAACACCGCGGTCCGCCCCTCGGGGTGGTGGGCGCCGGCGCCATCGGGCTGGAGTTGCCAGCCGAGTTCGCGCAGCAGCGTTTCCAACTCGCTTCGGCAGCCGTGGACGTCGCCGATGATGTCGAACGGTCCGGTCAGATCGCGTTTGTCGGTCCAGGCCTTCTCGACCGACACCGTCGCCGAATCGACGGCGTCGACTCCGGTGAGCACGTGCACTCGCCGGAAACCCTCGCGGCCGATCTTCGGCAGCGACCGCCGAAGATCCTTGTGCTGGCGTCGGATCACGTGTGGACCGAAGTCGCGGTCCGGTCGGGTCGCGTTGCGCGCGATCGCGACGTCGTCGGGAACGTCGATCACGATCGCGTCCACCAGGACGTCGTGGGATTTGGCCAGATCGACCAGCGCCTTGCGCGCTTCGCGCTGCACGTTGGTGGCATCGACGACGGTGAGCAGACCACGCCGCAGCCGGGTTCCCGCGATGTGGAGCAGCACGTCGAAGGCGTCCGAGGTTGCGGCCTGGTCGTTCTCGTCGTCGGCGACCAGCCCCCGGCAGAAGTCGGAGGACAGCACCTGGGTCGGGGCGAAATGCCGCGCAGCAAAGCTGGATTTGCCGCTGCCCGACACGCCTACGAGGACCACCAGCGACAGTGCCGGCACAGAAATGTCAGGCATCGGCGCTACCCGCCCGTGTGAAGACCGCCATCTGGGTCGGGGGACCAACCTCGGGATCGTCGTCGCCGACCGGCCGGAAGTCGGCGGTGTATCCGTGGACCTGGCAGACGTTGCCTGCCCACGAACGGAATTCGGCCCGCGACCACTCGAAGCGGTGGTCGCTGTGCCGCATGCCCACGAGGTCTGGGTACCGCACGTTGTACTCGGAGTTGGGTGTCGTGACGATCACGTGCCCGGGAGGGGCGGTACCGAATATCACCTGTTCGAGTGCGGTGAGCCGCGGCGGGTCGATGTGCTCGACGACTTCCATCAACACGGCCGCATCGAAGCCGGCGAACCTGCTGTCGGTGTAGGTGAGGGCCGCCTGGAACAGGTGCAGACGCTCACGGCGGCGCTCCGGCATCCGGTCGAGCCCCAGCCGGCGTGCCGCGATCGTCAGCGCCCGGGTCGACACGTCCGCGGCGGCGATCTCGGTGAAGCGGGGATCGTCCAGCAGCGCAGAGACGAGTTGACCGGAACCGCATCCGAGGTCGATGACGGTGCGGGCGTCCAGTTCGCCGAGCGCGGCGAGGACAGCCTCGCGCCGAAGCAGGGTCAGCGGCGGGGCGGCCACCGTGTCGCTACTGGGCTCTTCGTCGACCGGTGGTTCCAACTGCTCGGCCACGTCGTCGCCGAGTTCGGCGAGCCGCTCGAAGGCCGTGCGCGTCAGCGCGGTCTGATGCCGCAGGTAGCGGCGCGTGATGAGGGCCTTCTCCGGGTGCTCCGCGAGCCAGGACCCACCGGCCCGGATCAGTTTGTCGACCTCGTCGGAGGCGACCCAATAGTGTTTGGCGTCGTCGAGCACCGGAAGCAGTACATAGAGATGATTGAGGGCGTCGGCGAGCCGGATGTGGCCCTGCAGGGTGAGCCGCACATAGCGAGAGTCGCCCCATTCCGGAAATGCGTCGTCGAGTGGCACGGGGCACGCCTCGACAGTCCACCCCATCGGGGTGAAGAGCTGCTCGGCCAGCTCCGGTCCACCGCGACACGGCAGTGCGGGCAGCGAGATCTCCAGCGGGATCGGCGTCGCGGCCAACTCCGGCTTGAGCGTGCACCGTCCGGCGCGGGCGGTGCGGAAGACGTCCGCCAACGCCACCGACAGCAGCGACGACACGGCGTACGGGCGGTCGTTGACGTACTGGCCGAGCGCGTAGTCGGCGGACCTGCCTGACGTGCGCGCGAGCCGAATCGCATCGACATCGAGCAACAGTGCCGCCGTGCAACGATTCTCGTTCGCCTCGGGATAGAACACGTTTGCGACACCGCAGGATTGGGTGAACTCCTGAACCCGATCGGGGTGCTTGTGCAGCAGGTACCCGAGATCGGTTGCGGGGCGCGCCGTCGTCGAAATCGTCAGGATCACCAGGCACAGTCTGCCGCAGGCGGGGTCTCGGCCGCATCCGGATTTTCGGCTGGGTCTGCGGGCTGACCTCCGGCGAAGACCAACTGTCACATGCTGTCGAAGATGCGCTGTTCCGGGACGCCTGCATTCTGCGCCGAGGTGACGGCGTCGAGGAGGTCGTCGGTGAGTTGCTCGAAGGTGGCGGTCCGGACCCGCTCCGGGGGCCGGTCGCTCGGGTGGGTGGTCAGGAAGCAGTGCAGCATCGCGCACGTATCGCGCACGTGTTCGAGCGCCCGGCGTTGGTCGTCGTTCATAGCAGATCCGATTGGCGGGCGACGCTCGGCGTCGGCGCGTCGTGCGATTCCCTCGGCGGGCAGGCGTGGTCGACCGCCCGCAGCAGGTCGTGGGTGAGTCGTCGGTACGTGGAGAGCCATCAGTGGTCGACGGGTTCGTCGCGCAGATATGCAGTCAAGGTGGCGGTGTTCTCGCCGGTATCCAACCATCGGCGTAGGTCGGTGGTGCGATCCTGGACGTGCTGCAACAAAGTGTGTGGCGAAACGGGCATCGAGTCTCCTCTGGTGCGGAATTCCCTTCGGCGATAATGAATTTGACGTGGCGCTGAGCTTCCCGAGCAATTGTTGCCTATACCCGTGTCCGATGCTGGTGTTTCCCGGTCGGGCACGCGCCGGAAAACTTGCTCGACTCCGGTTCCGTCGCGGTGGTGCCGGGCGGACAATCGATGGGTACGACGTCAAGCCCATGACCGAGAAGGAGTGGAGCCGTGAACCGGACCGACCTCCCACAGACACTGCGGAGATCATCGAAGGAGGTGCAGGCCGCTTTCGCCACGGCGCACGAGACCGCCGTTCGGCGGTACGGCGAGGGCGAGGAGGCTCAACGAGCGGCCTACGGGGAACTCAAACAATCGTACGAACTCGTCACGGACCACTGGGTGCCCAAGCAGGACTGATGCCGCACCCGTGAGTACTTGTTAACCGCCCGACGTTGATAAGTACTCACGGGTGGGGCGTCAGACGACGGTTGACCAGATCTCGTCGACGGACCGATCGGACGCTTCGGTGCGGAGAGCCTGCGCGACGAGCAGCCGTCCGGTGTTCTCCAGGTGTTGTCGCATCGCCGCTTCGGCCTTGTCGGGATCGCCGGCGATGATCGCGTCGATGACGGGTGTGTGCTCGTCGTCGATGTCGGTGAGGGTTCGCGTCTTGTCGGCGGTGTTTGCCCCGAGCAGCCGGGTGGTCTCGCGCAGCGTCTTGACGATCGCGCGGGCCCGGCTGTTGTCGGCGGCGTCGAGGATCAGGTCGTGAAGCCCGAGGTCATGGTGGGCGAACTGGTGTTCGTTGCCGACGGCGGCGGCGTCCCGCATCAGGCGTTGCTGTTGGAGTAGTGCGGCCGGCAGTGCGGGGTCGTCAGCGGTCGCGGCCTTGCGGACCGCGGGAAGTTCCAGCGCCAGCCTGACGGCGAAGATCTCGGCGATCTCCTTGGGCTGGGGGAGCAGGATGCGGAAGCCCTGCCGAGCCTCGAACTTGATGAGCCCCACTTCCTCGAGCCGGAGCAGCGCGTCCCGCACGGGGGTGCGGGAGATGCCCAGACCCTCGGCGAGTTGGTAGACCGAGTACTTCACGCCCGGCTTCATTCGGCCGTCGTCGATGGCGGCCCGCACGGCCGCGATCGCCTGCTCCATTCGTCGTCCCGGGAACGGGGCGAGCGGTTCGAGTTCGAGCGCTTCGTCTGCCACTCGATCACTGTAACAACCCGAGGCTGGTCGTAGCATGCTAGAAGCTGTAGCATGCTACGAATGATCTCCGCTGAATCATTGGCCGCTGAGCTGCGCAGTTCGGGAGTGAGCGACGTTCTCTCCGACGGCACCACCCGCGCCGCCTATTCGTCCGACGCGTCCCTGTACCGGGTGCGACCGCTGGTCGTGGCACGCCCGCGGCACGCCGACGAGGTCGCGGCGGCGCTCGCGGTGTGCCGCCGGGAGGGGGTACCGCTGACCAGTCGCGGTGGCGGCACCTCCGTCGCGGGCAACGCCGTCGGAACCGGGCTGATCCTCGACTTCAGCCGGCACCTGAACCGGGTGCTGGCGATCGACCCGGACGCGCATACCGCCACCGTCGAACCGGGCACGATCCACACGGTGCTGCAGCAGGCCGTGGCCCCGCACGGTCTGCGATTCGGGCCCGATCCGTCGACGTTCACCCGCTGCACCATCGGCGGCATGATCGGCAACAACGCCTGCGGGTCCCGCACCCTCGGCTACGGCCGCACGTCGGACAACGTCACGGGCCTGCACGTGCTCACCGGGACCGGCGAATCGCTACTGCTGGGCGCGGCTGGATCGATGCCCGAGTCGCCGACGCTGTCCCGGCTGGGGGAGGTCACCCGCGGTGGTCTGGCGACGATCCGCACCGAACTCGGGCAGTTCGGCCGTCAGGTGTCCGGCTACGCCCTCGAACACCTGCTTCCGGAGAATCGGTTCGACGTCACCCGCATGCTGGTCGGCACCGAGGGCACCCTGGCCGTGGCAACCCAGGCCACCGTGCGGTTGGTGTCCGAACCCGCGCACCGCGTGCTGGTCGTTCTCGGCTACCCGAACATCGCGGCGGCCGGGGACGCGACCCCGCTGGTGCTGAAATTCGATCCGACCGCGTGCGAGGGCATCGATTCCCGGATCGTCGACGTGGTGCGGGAACGCCGCGGACCGGATGCGGTGCCGCCGCTGCCCGCCGGGGCGGCCTGGCTGTTCGTCGAGGTGGTCGGCGAGAACCTCGACGACACGATCGCCGCGGCCCGGCAGGTCGGGCGCGACTGCGGCGCCGTCGACAGCCTCGTGGTCACCGACGCCGCCCGCACCGCGCAGTTGTGGCGAATCCGGGCCGACGGCGCCGGGCTCGCCGGGCGCAGCCCCGCCGGACTGCCGGCACACGCGGGCTGGGAGGACGCGGCGGTGCCACCGGCGATGCTCGGCGACTATCTGCGCGATTTCGACGCCCTGATGGACGAGTACGGCGTCACCGGCCTGCCGTACGGGCACTTCGGTGACGGATGCCTGCACGTGCGCATCGACTGGCCGCTCGACAAGCCCGACGGCAGCGGCATCTTCCGCCAGTTCCTGGTGGCGGCAAGCACGTTGGTCGCCGGATACGGCGGATCGCTGTCCGGTGAGCACGGAGACGGTCGCGCCCGCAGCGAACTCCTCCCGCTGATGTACTCCTCGGAGGCCATGAAACTCTTCGCCGCCGTCAAACACACCTTCGATCCGGACAACATTCTCAACCCCGGTGTCGTGGTCGACCCCCGTCCGGTCGATGCGGATCTGCGGATACCCGCCGCTCCGCTGGTCCGCCGTAACCTGGCCCTGGCCTATCACCACGACGACGGCGACTTCACCCAGGCGGTGCACCGCTGTACCGGTGTCGGAAAGTGCCGGGCCGACAACACCGCCGCCGGCGGGGTGATGTGCCCGTCGTACCAGGCGACGCGGGAGGAGAAGGACTCCACCCGCGGCCGCGCCCGGGTGCTGCAGGAGATGATCAACGGCACCACCGTCGAGGGAGGGTGGCGATCCCCGGAGGTCCACGACGCCCTCGACCTGTGCCTGTCCTGCAAGGGATGTTCCTCGGACTGCCCCACCGGGGTCGACATGGCCGCGTTCAAATCCGAGGTGCTGCACCAGAGCTACAAGGGCCGCATCCGCCCGGCGTCGCACTACTCGCTGGGCTGGCTCCCGCGCTGGGCGAAGATCGCAAGCCGAGCGCCGGGTGTCGTCAATGCGGCCATGCGGATTCCCGGCATCGGTCCGCTCGCGTTGTCCGCGGCGGGCGTCGACCGGCGTCGCAGCATTCCTCCGTTCGCGACGCAGACGTTCCGGTCCTGGTTCACGGCCACCGAGCACGAGCGCGCCACCACCGGCGATCCCGTGCTGCTGTTCGTGGACTCGTTCACCAACTACTTCACCCCCGACGTCGGTCAGGCCACCGTGCGGGTGCTCGAGGCCGCCGGCTACCGGCCGCAACTGACCGACAAGCAGCAGTGCTGCGGACTCACGTGGATCTCCACCGGGCAACTCACCGCGGCGAAGAAGATCCTCGGGCGCACCGTCGACGCGCTGTCCGAATCCGCCGACGCCGGGATACCGATCGTCGGAATCGAACCCTCGTGCACCGGTGTGCTGCGCTCCGACGCCGCGGAACTGCTCGGCCGGACGGCCGCCGAACCCGTCGCCGCCGCCACCCGCACCCTCGCGGAACTGCTCACCGACCGCGGGTGGGAACCACCGTCCCTGGAGGGCACGTCCGTTGTCGCACAACCGCACTGCCACCACCACTCGGTGATGGGATGGAGTCCGGACGCGCAGCTGCTGGAGAAGGCCGGTGCCCAGGTGCAGCGGTTGGGCGGATGCTGCGGCCTCGCCGGCAACTTCGGCGTGGAGAAGGGCCACTACGAGGTGTCGGTGGCCGTCGCGGAACAGCAACTCCTACCCGCCGTGGCGGCGGCGGGCGCGGACACCACGATCCTGGCCGACGGATACTCCTGCCGCACGCAGCTGTCGGATCTGACCGACCGCCGCGGCGACCACCTCGCGGAGCTGCTCGCCGCACGGCTCGACGCGGACCGTGCACGACGGAACTGAACCACGGCGCGGGCACGGAGAGGGGCGGCGGAAGGAGACGGTGTGTCTCGCATGCCGCCGATCGCGATCATGGTGAGGTGTCGTTGTTTCGGAGACTTCTGCAATCTCTCGGGCGGTTGTTCGAGTGTGGACATCACACGCTCCAATGGTCGAGTCGGACACGAGGTGTCAGGTGGAAGACCTCGGCCTCGACCTGTCGGTGGGCGCGCAGCGACTCGAGTTGCACGTGGGTCTCACCTTGGGGCGCTTCATTTTCGAGCATGACGGTGCGCGGGAGGACTCCGCCTGTGCGGGGGACTGATCCCAGCTGGTCTCACCGCGTCTCGGCCGTGTTCACCACGGCGCGCACGATCTCGGTGACGGCTCGCACCGTGGGCCGGGTCTCCGAGCGGGCGAGGCGGAGGAGCACGATCCGCCTGCCGATCTCCTGCTCGAGGTCGACGCGGACGATAGGTACCGAGCTGTTGAGCCTGATCATCATGTCCGTGACCGGAGCAGCGCCCAACCCCTTCGCGGCCAGCGCGAGGGAGACAGCAGTGTCGACGATCTCGTGCCGTGCGATTGGTTCGAAACCTTCCTGCCGGCAGGCGATTCGGATGGCGCGACCGAACTGTGTTTCCGCGGGCGGCAGGATCCAATTCCACTCCGCGGCCTCGCGCAGGTCGATCGTGCACTCGGTGCGGATGCCGTATGAACCGGACGAGACGGCGAGTCCGAATCGCTCGCTGCGCAGGGTGATCATCTCGATATCCGGAGTGCGGGGCATCGGCGAATTGGGGTAGTCCAGCCCGAAGGCGACGTCGACCTGTCCGCGCTGAACTGCGGTGGCTGCCTCGTCGACGTCGAGTTCGCGGCTGCTGAGGGCGAGATGCGGGTACTCGCGCTGCGCGGCGGCCACCACCGGCGGCAGCAACGCAGCGGCGGTGCTGCCGAAGGTGCCGAGCAGCAGGGGTGCAGCCACGTCGTCGTGGACCGCGCGGAGCGCGTCGAGGGCGGTCTGTTCTGCGTTCAGGATCTTCACGGCGTGTTCGGCCAGGACGACGCCGGAATCGGTGAGGACGACGTTGCGTCCCACCTTGGTGACGAGTCGCGAGCCGACAGCCTTCTCCAACGCTGCGATCTGCTGCGATACGGCTCCGGCGGTGTAACCGAGTTCCTCGGCGACCGCGACCATCGTTCCGCGTCGCGCCAGTTCCCGAAGCGTGACGAGGTGGGCCAAACTCATATTCATATAGAGATCCTAAACGGTTACGGCGAGTTTTCTTCGCTGGTGCTATTCAATCCGGCAGGCCACGATGAACGAGCGGGAACGAAACGTCGAACCGCCGCACTCTTCGAAGCCCTTCGGCACCCCACGACTTCGCTCTCACCCGATCCCCATCGACCCTGGAGCTGCACGCATGCCGATCACCCAGCAGTGGGAACTGCGCGCCGAGTTCGCTCGCCGCCTCTCGCATCTGTACGGGAAGGAGGTTCCCGCATACGCGACGTTGCTCGAGGTGTCCCAGGCCGTCAACGACGCCGCAGTCTCGAACCTCGGTTCCGATGCCGAACGGCTGGGCTCGACCGCCCGGGTCACCGCCGAGCGCCACGGAGCCATCCGCGTGGGCACCCCACGGGAGATGGCGCAGGTCGCCCGCGTGTTCGCGGCCATGGGTATGTACCCGGTCGGGTTCTACGACCTGCGCGAGGCCGCCGCCAGCGCCGTCCCGGTCGTCTCGACGGCATTCCGTCCGACGGACCCGGACGAACTGGCGCGCAACCCCTTCCGGGTGTTCACGTCCATGCTGGTGCCCTCGGATCGCCGCTTCTTCAGCGCCGATCTGCAGCAACGCCTCGAAAGCTTCCTCGCCAAGCGCAGGCTGTTCACCACCGAACTGCTGGTCCTGGCGGACCGGGCGACCGAATGCGGGGGCCTGAATTCCGGCGACGCGGAGATGTTCCTGACCCTGGCCACCGCGGCATTCACGCTGTCGACGGAGGCGGTCGACCGCGCCTGGTACCGCGAACTCGAGCAGGTGTCGTCGGTGGCCGCGGACATCGGTGGCGTCACCAGCACCCACATCAACCACCTGACCCCGCGTGTCCTCGACATCGACGACCTGTACGCCCGCATGCGGGGCCGCGGTATCGAGATGATCGACACGGTCCAGGGTCCGCCGCGGTGGGCGGGCCCGGATCTGCTGCTGCGGCAGACCTCGTTCCGGGCGCTCGCGGAACCGCGGGTGTTCCGGGAACCCGACGGCAGCGTCGAAAAGGGGTCACTGCGAGTGCGTTTCGGTGAGGTGGAGGCCCGCGGCATCGCCGCCACCGTCCGCGGCCGCGAGGTCTACGACCGGCTGACGATCGAGATCGAGCAGGCGGTGGGGGAGGCCGCCGCAACCGCACCGGTGTCGGCCGAGGCGCGCAACGCGATCGCCGCGGAGCGGTGGAATCAGCAGATGCCGGCCACAGAAAAGGGATTGGCCCTGCACGACCTCGCCTACTTCACCTACACCGTGAACACCGACAAGCAGCGCAACGGGCACGCGCCGGCCCGATCGCTGCCGGACCTGATCGACCAGGGCTGGGTCCGCCCCGCGCCGATCGTCTACGAGGACTTCCTGCCGAAGTCCGCTGCGGGGATCTTCCAGTCCAACCTGGTGTCGGACGGTCACAAGGACACCACCGAGTCGACGACCGACATCGACGCCGCCTGGATGGAAGGAGTTCTCGGCCGTCCACTGCACGACCCGTACACGCTCTACGACGGGATCCGCCGCGCATCCCTCGAGCACGTTGCCAACCGATTGGGAATCTGCGGACCCATCGACGTACCTGCCCCCATCGCTACCCAAGGAGTCAAGTAAATGAGCACCGCTGTCGCCGACACCGTCGCACTGCCCACCACCGACGAACTGCGCACGCTCGCACGCACCAGCCTGCAGCGATGTGGGGTCGACCCGGCGGTCCTCGACACCACCGGGGTGACGAACACCGTCACCGCCCGCACCCCGGTCACCGGGGAGGCCCTGTTCGACTACCCGGGCGCCGACGCCGCCGACGTCGACGCCGCGATCGACGCCGCCCACGACGCGTTCCTGCAGTGGCGCACCGTTCCCGGCCCCGTCCGCGGATTCCTGATCAAGCGCCTCGGCGAACTGCTCACCGAGCACAAGGAAGACGTCGCCAACCTGATCAGCATCGAGGTCGGCAAGATCCGTTCGGAGGCCCTCGGCGAGGTCCAGGAGATGATCGACATCTGCGACTTCGCGGTCGGTCTGTCACGGCAGCTCGACGGCCGCACCATGCCTTCGGAGCGTCCCGGCCACCGCATGATGGAGACCTGGCACCCGCTCGGTGTCGTCGGTGTCGTCTCCGCGTTCAACTTCCCGGCCGCGGTGTGGTCCTGGAACCTCGCCCTGGCCATCGTCTGCGGTGATGCGGTGATCTGGAAGCCGGCGCAGCTGACCACCCTCACCGCGGCCGCATGCTCGGCACTGTTCGACCGCGCGGCAGAGGAATCGGGCGCACCGGCCAACCTGAACGTCCTCGTCTCCGCGTCCGCCGCGGACACCCAGGCCCTGATCGACAGCCCGAAGGTGCCGCTGATCTCCGCCACCGGTTCCGAGCGGATGGGGGAGCAGATCGCCCCACGCGTCGCCGCCCGCTTCGGCCGCGCCATCCTCGAGCTCGGCGGCAACAACGCCGCGATCGTCACCCCGTCCGCGGACCTCGATCTCGCCACCCGCGGCATCGTCTTCGCCGCTGCCGGAACCGCAGGTCAGCGCTGCACCTCGATGCGCCGCATCATCGTCCACCAGGACATCGCCGACGAACTGATCGACCGGATATACCAGGTCTACGGCCGTCTCCCGATCGGCGACCCGTTCGCCGACGGCACCCTCGTGGGACCACTGATCGACGGCAAGTCCCACGCGAACATGACCGACGCCCTCGACCAGGCCGTCGCTCAGGGCGGGCAGATCCTCGTCGGCGGACGACGTCGGCCCAGCAGCGACAACTCGTACTACGTCGAGCCCGCAATCGTGCGGATGCCGGCCCAGAGCGAGATCGTCAGGGACGAAACCTTCGCCCCGATCCTCTACGTGCTCACCTACGACACGTTCGAGGAGGCGATCGCCCTGCACAACGACGTCCCACAGGGTCTGTCGTCGTCGATCTTCACCACCGACCAGCGGGAGGCCGAGCGGTTCATGGCCGCCGACGGTTCGGACTGCGGCATCGTCAACGTCAACATCGGCACGTCCGGCGCGGAGATCGGCGGCGCGTTCGGCGGCGAGAAGGCCACCGGCGGCGGCCGCGAATCCGGCTCGGACGCCTGGCGCGCCTACATGCGCCGGGCAACCAACACCGTCAACTACTCCCGCGAGCTGCCCCTGGCTCAGGGCGTCAACTTCGGCTGACATCCCCTTCGAATCGCACGAGGAGCGACGACGATGTTCGACCTGATCGACGAATGGGGCCCGGAGAAGGTGGTGTGCGTCTCCGATGCCCGCACCGGCATGCGCGGCGTTCTGGTCATCGACAACACCGCCCGCGGCATGGGCAAGGGCGGCACCCGCATGTCCACCACGGTCAGTGTCGGCGAGGTCGCCCGACTGGCCCGGAACATGACCTGGAAGTGGGCCGGGGTCGACCTCTTCTACGGCGGCGCCAAGGCCGGGATCTGGGCCGACCCGAACGCCGAGTCGAAGGAGGCGGTGCTGCGTGCGTTCGTCCGGGCCCTGCGCAACGAGGTCCCCGAGGAATACGTCTTCGGGCTCGACGTCGGACTGACCGAGAAGGACGCCGCGATCATGCTCGACGAGGCCGGTGGCCGCGGCGGCGCCGTGGGCACCCCCCACGCGCTCGGCGGCCTGCCGTACGACCAGCTCGGGGTCACCGGCCACGGTGTCGCGGAGTCGGCCGACGCCGCCGCGCAAGCGATCGGTCTGTCCACCGCTTCGCTCAGCGTGTCCATTCAGGGCTTCGGGGCGGTCGGAGCGGCGAGCGCGAAACGCCTCGCCGAACTCGGGGCCACCGTCGTCGCCGTGTCCACCTCCCGCGGCGGCATCCACAACCCGGACGGCCTCGACGTCGCCACCCTGCTCGAACTGCGAGATCAATACGGCGACGGGCTCGTCGACGAGTACTCCGACGCCAAGCCGCTCGCTGCCGGAGAGGAACTCTCGGTGACCGCCGACATCCTGATCCCGGCCGCGTTGCAGGACGTCATCGACACCGATCTCGCCCGCACCCTGCCGGCCAGAATCGTCGTCGAAGGCGCGAATCTGCCGAGCAGCCCCGACGCGCAGTCGGTGCTGTACGGCCGCGGCGTGACCGTTGTTCCCGACTTCATCGCCAACGCCGGTGGTGTGGTGGCCGCCGCCGTTGCCATGGACGCCCGCTACTCCGGAATCCGTCCCGAACCCGCAGCCGTGTTCGGCAACATCTCGAACACGCTGCGCGCCAGCACCATCGACACCCTCGAAGCGTCGAAGGCCCTGGGCCGGACCACCCACGAGGTGGCCCGCACCACCGCCCAGGACCGCGTGCGCGAGGCCCTGGTGTTGCGCGGACGCGCTCCCCGGAACGCCGCGCTCTGACCGGCTCGGGCACAACTTCACTACTCTCGAAGGAAAG
>JBCEBZ010000325.1:0-3757 GCA_039206675.1 Rhodococcus sp. (in: high G+C Gram-positive bacteria)
GCGTTCATGTTGGTCGACGTGCCCGCGCCGCCCTGGATCACGTCGACGACGAACTGGTCGTGCAGCGCGCCGCCGCGGATCTGCTCACAGGCGGCGACGACGGCGTCGGCGCGGCGCTCGTCGAGCAACCCGAGCCGCCGATTCGCGACCGCCGCCGACTGCTTGACGCACGCCAGGGCCGCCACCAACTCGGGGTAGCGGCCGATCGGGGTGCCGGTGATGGTGAAGTTCTCCAGCGCCCGGAGGGTGTGGATGCCGTAGTGGGCGTGCAGCGGGACGTCCCGCTCCCCCAGCAGGTCGTGTTCGACGCGTGTGCGGACTGGCTGGGCGATGCGGGACATCGGACTTCCTTCGGGTGATCAGTGGAGCAGGTGGGTGCGGAGACCGGGGTCGGTCGCCGCGTCGAGCAGGGTCAGGGCGAGGGCCAGCGCGCCGTCGACGGCCGCCCGGTCGGCGGCGGGTGCGGCACTGGCCGCGGCGAACTCGGCCTGATGGTTGACGGCGGGCGCGGAGTCGATGCCGATGTACGGGTGGATCGCGGGAAGCACCTGCGAGACGTTGCCCATGTCGGTGGAGGCCCGGTTCATCAGCGAGTCGGCGCCGGTGCGGAACACCCGGCCCAGCCCCGTTGCGTTCCGGACGTACGACGCGAGCAGCGCTTCGTCGGTGCGGAACTCCGAGTACGGTTCGCTTTCCGGGGCGATGGTGAGTTCGCAGCCGGTGGCGACGGCGCCGGCCTCGAAGCAGCGAGCGACCCGCGGTTCGACGCGGGCCAGCTCTTCCAGGGTCTCCGCGCGCACGTACCAGCGACCTTCGGTGCGCTGGGGAATGGCGTTGGGCGCCTCTCCCCCGCGGGTCATCATCCCGTGCACGCGGGTGCTCGCCGGAAGCTGTTGCCGGAGCAGCCCGATGGCGACCTGCGCCACCGTGAAGGCGTCGGCCGCGTTGACGCCCCGCTCCGGGTACGCCGCGGCGTGCGCGGCCTGGCCGTCGTACCGGATGTGGCTGTGGGACACCGCGTACGGCTCGGCGCGGGCGACGTCGACCGGACCCGGGTGGGCCATGACGGCGGCGTGGACGCCGTCGAACGCTCCGCGTTTCAGCATGTCGATCTTGCCGCCCCCGCCTTCCTCGGCGGGGGTGCCGAGCACCGACAGGGTGATGCCGAGGTCGTCGACGAGCGGGGCGAGGGCCAGCGCCGTCCCCACCGACATCGCGGAGATGACGTTGTGCCCGCACGCGTGCCCGAGCCCGGGGAGCGCGTCGTACTCGGCGCAGACCGCGAGGTGCAGCGGCCCGGTGCCGACGTGCGCGCGGAACGCGGTGGGCAGCCCGACGTACTGCTGTTCCACCGTGAACCCGGCGTCCGACAGCACGCCGGCGACCCGGACGCACGAGCGTTCCTCCTCCCACGCGACCTCCGGGTTCGTGTGGAGGTCGTGCGACAGGGCGAGGATCCGGTCTTCCGCCCGCCTGACCCCGTTCCGAATCACCCCGCCTGCACCGGCACTCACAGGTCGCCCGGCACGCCGTAGGACGGGGCGGCCGTGGGGTCGACGCCCCGCACCCGGTAGTCCCGCTTCTGCGGTTCCCACACCGTCCACAGCCTGCGCAGTTCGCCGACCGGGTCGTCGTGCCAGTCGACGCGCAGGTCGGTGACGGGCCACGGCACGTCCTCGACCACCTGTATGCCCGCGGAGTGCACGGGCCCGGCCTCACCGCCCGCGGTGATCGCGGCGGTGAGCCCGTCGAGCAGCCGGCCCTCGAACGTCGGGGCCGTGCTGGACACGTAGCCGAACAGCAGCGACCGGATGACGCCCTCGTCGCGGAGCATGTTGCCGGCGACCGCGGCGCCGCCGCCCTGGGCGCTGCTGAAGATGCCCAGCGTCCGGTCACCCGAGTGCACCGCGGTGCCGCCGTCCGCATCCACGACGACGAGCTGCCGGTACTCCGGAAACTTCTCCTGCGCGAGCGCGGATTTCAGCGCGGTCTCCGCATTCGCACCCGACGCGAGGGCGTCCAGACCGATCGGCCCCAGCTGCGGATTGGTGACGTTCTGGGAGGCGACGACGCCGACCCCGGGCCGCACGTGCAGGCAGCGTGACGCCACGGCGGGGCTGGAGGAGCAGACGACCATCCCGAACGCACCTCCGGGATCGCGGGCGACGAGCGAGAACGTCATGAGCTGATCACGGCCGTCGCGTCGATCTCGACGAGCCATTCGGGCCGGGCCAGGGCGTCGACGACGATGCCGGTGGACACCGGGTGCACACCTTTCAGCCAGCGCCCGACCACCCGGTAGACGGTCTCCCGGTACCGGACGTCGACCAGGTAGATGGTGACCTTGACGACGTCCTCGAGGCGACTGCCCGATTCCTTCAGCAGCATCGCGATGTTCGCCATCGCCTTCTCGGCCTGGGCCTCGACGTCGCCGATGCCCACCGACTCGCGAGTGTCGAGATCCTGCCCGATCTGCCCGCGGAGGTACACGACCCCGCCGGCGACGACGGCCTGCGCGAGATCGTTGTCGAGGTTCTGTTCCGGGTACGTCTCGCGGGTGTTGAACGGGCGGATGCGGGTGTGGGTGGTCATGCCGCGCCTCCGTCGACGTTGTCCGACAGTCCCGCCGCGGCCTTGACCAGCCCGAGCGGACCGTCGAAGTCGAAGTTGCGGTACACGGCGGCGAGCTGCGCGAACGGCGGCGACTGGGCGAAGAGCTGGAATGTCAGCCGGTGTCCGGCGTAGTCGCTGTTGAGCAGGTCGCGGGCGAACGCGAGGAGCTTGCGACGGTCGTCGGCCACCCAGTTGTCGTTGATGGAGTAGAACTTCTCCAGCCACGGCGCGACGTCCGGGTCGGCGAACGTGGCGGCGTCCGGGGTGATGCAGATCTGGCCGCCGCACAGTTCGCGGGCGATGTGCATCATCGCGGGCAGCTGGCTGAGCGCCATCACCCGGCCGGTGTAGAGCAGGGACTGGTTGGGCATGAGCAGGCCGCCGGGGCTGGGCTCGGCCAGCGAGATCGCGGCGGTCAGGTGGGCGTTGATCGTCTCCCGGTAGCAGGCGAGCTGGGCGAGCTTCTCCTGCACGGCCTGCTGCTTCTCGAGCCCACTCTGCTTGACGTTCCACAGTGCCGAACCGATCATCAGGTCGGCGAGGTGCAGGGTGCGCTGCACGAACGGGAACGCGCTGTAGCGGTGCAGGGTGGAGCGGATGAACGTCGCCGCCCGGGTGTGCCGGTAGAACAGGACGTCTTCCCACGGGATCTCGACGTTGTCGAACACGACGAGGGACTCGACCTCGTCGACGCGGTTGGCGAGCGGGTAGTCTGCAGCCGGCGCTCGTCCGGCGAACCCGTTGCGGGAGATGTACTTCAGCCCCGGCGCACCCATGTCGAGCACGAATCCGACAGCGTAGTCGGACAGTTCGCTGTTGCCCCAGTTCGCGATGGTCGGCTTGGTGAACGCCTGGTTGGAGTACGCGGCGGCGGTCTCGTACTTGGCGCCGCGCACGACGATGCCGTTGTCGGTCTCCTTCACGACGTGCAGGAGCATGTCGGGGTCCTGATCCTGCGGCGCCTTGGACCGGTCGCCCTTGGGGTCGGTGTTCGCCGACACGTGGAACGGGTCCTCCCGGACCGACCGCTCGAGGTGGCGGCGGATGTTCTCCGAGAAGCGCGGGTCCACCTCGTTGAGGACGTCCTGCCCGTCGAACAGCGACCACATCTCGCCGATGGTCTCGTCGCCGACGCGGGTGACCA
>JBCEBZ010000326.1:0-14945 GCA_039206675.1 Rhodococcus sp. (in: high G+C Gram-positive bacteria)
CGGACGTCGAGGCCCCGCTTGACCGTGATCTGCCGCAGCGCGTTGGCCTGGTTCCACGCCGACACCTCGAGGATGCCGGTGGCGCAGGCCTCGAACTCGAGCTTCAGCTGGTGCGCGAGCTGCTCGACGCCCTTGCGGGCCAGTTCGGTGTCGAGGGGGATCTCGCCGCCGAGCAGGTGGGGTGGGATGCGGCCGAGCAGCACGTGGGCGTCGGTGATGGTCGGCTCGCTGCCGCCCTTGCCGTAGCAGAGCGGGCCGGGGTCGGCGCCCGCCGACTGCGGTCCGACGCGCAGCGTGCCCTCGGGGGTCTGCCAGGCGATGGAGCCGCCGCCGGCGCCGACGGTGACGACGTCGATCATCGGGATCTTCGACGGGTACGCACCCACCCGGCCCTCGGTGGTCAGCGCGGGTTCGCCCTTCACCACGACCGTCACGTCGGTGGACGTTCCGCCGCCGTCGCACGTGAGGACCTGCTCGACCCCGGCGACGCTCGCGATGAGCGCCGCACCGAGCGCGCCGGCCGCCGGGCCGGACAGCACCGTGGTGATCGGCTGGTGCACGACCTCCTTCGCGGAGAGCACGCCGCCGTTCGACTTCATCACGTAGAACGGGATGTCGCGGGCCTCGCCCTCGTCGGAGGAGAATTCGCGCAGCCGGTTGGCGATGTTGTTCACGTAGTTGCGGATGTTCGGCTTCACGGCCGCGTCGACCAGCGTGGTGATGGACCGCTCGTATTCGCGGTACTCGCGCAGCACCTGGCTGGAGATGCTCACCGTGGCCTCGGGGTATTCCTCGAGGAGGATGTCGCGCACACGCGCCTCGTGGCTCGGGTTGGCGTAGGAGTGCATGAGGCACACGCCGATGGTGCGGACGCCGCGGTCGGCGAAGAAGCGGGCGGCCGTGCGGACGTCGTCCTCGACGAGGGGGCGGATCTCGCTGCCGTCGAACGCGAGCCGGCCGCCGATGGTGCGGACGCGGTCGGCGGGGACGATGCGGTCCGGCTTGACCCAGAAGTAGGAGTTGCCGTAGCCGTCGGGGACCGACTGGCGGGCGATCTCGAGGACGTGCTCGTAGCCCTCGGTGGTGATGAACCCGAGGTTCTCGACCTTGCCTTCGAGGAGTTTGTTGGTGGCGACGGTGGTGCCGTGGCTGACGGCGCCGATCGCGTCGCCGGTCTCGCCGAGCTTGGCGAGCACCTTCTCGATTCCGGTGAGGAATCCCTGCGCCGGGTCGGCGGGCGTCGAGGGTGTCTTGGTGGTGACGACGGCTCCGGACTCCTCGTCCACAGCCACGACGTCGGTGAATGTTCCGCCGGTGTCGATACCGACCCGAATCTTCCTGGATTCCACGATTCCTCCTGTGCTCGTCTCGCGTTCACCAATTGCACCGCGTCCGCCGCCCGGTTTCTTTGTCACATTTCGCCGAACTCGCCGGTCCTCGTTCGGCGCTGCCACGCCCGGACGACCCCGGACACACGACAGCACCCCGAACCGCAGGGTCCGGGGTGCTGTGTTGTGGGGCGCGCGAGGGTTATTTCGAGCAGGTGCCCCGCACGAGGATGCCGCCGACGAGAACACCGGCGAGGGCGATGCCGGCGCCCAGTGCGGCCGACGCGAGAACGATTGTCGTGGATGCCCCCTCGGGTGCCCGCACCCGCGTGGTGGCCGCCGCCGGCACCGTGGTTGCCGCGGAAGGGCCGGCGACCGCAGGCGCCTCGCCCGCGACCGCGGCGACCTCTGCCGCCGGGATGCCGTTGGCGATCACGCCGTCGATGCCCTTGAAGAACACCCCGGCCATCTTCTTCGCGACCCCGGTGATCATCCGCTGCCCGACGCCGCCGACCATGCCGCCGACGACGGCGTCCGCGTCGTAGCTGAGCAGGGTGCCGCCGTCGCGTTCCTCGAGCCGCACCGTCACGTCGGCCTTGACGGTGCCGGGAGCGCCGGCTCCCGACGCCGTCATCACGAACGACTGGGGCCGATTCTGCTGCGACAGAATCACTTCGCCGTCATAGGTGCCCTTGATGGAGGCGACGCCCGCGGTGATGGACAACTTGTAGTGGTTGTCGCTGAGCTGCTCGAGGGACTGCACCCCGGGGATGGTCGCCGCGAGGACCTTTCCGTCCTGCAGGTTGTCGTACACGGCCTCCGGTGGGGCCGTCAGTAGGGCGGTGCCGGCGATTCTCATTCGTTCTCCTTGCTCTGTGACGACGCGTGCGCGAGACGAAGCTCGAACAACTCGGAAGGGGATATCGGCATGGATGTGATCGGGAAGCCTTCCGCATCCTCGATCGCTGCCGCGATGACGGCGGACGTCGGGATCACGCCCGCCTCGCCTGCGCCCTTCATCCCGAGGGGATTGAGGCCGGACGGGGTGACGGTGTGGTCCATCTCGAGCGAGTCGGGCATCTCGGTGACGAACGGCATCAGGAAGTCCATGTACGACGCGTTGAGCATCTGACCGTGCTCGTCGTAGACGATCTTCTCGTACAGCGCGCCGCCGACCCCCTGCGCGACGGCGCCCATGACCTGGCCCTCGACGATCCGCGGGTTGATGACGTTGCCGCAGTCGTGGATCACGGCGTACCGCCGCACGTGGATCTCCGCCGTCACCGGGTCGGTTTCGACGATCGCCGCATGCACGCCGGACGCGAACGTCGACGTCGGCGGCGAGTAGTAGCCGGTGGCCTCGAGTCCGGGCTGTTCACCCTCGCGGACCGGCGGAATCGTCATGTCGGTGTCGGCTTTCGCGAATCCGGTGGCCTGCCGCGACGCGTCGTCGAACGCGTAGCGCAGCGGGTTCGACAGCACGGCGACCACACCCAGCGAGATGGACGTGCCCTCGGCGCCGGGCAGCGTGCCGATCTTGCACACGTGCCCGTCCCGCAGTTCCAGTTCGGCGGGGTCGAGGTTCAGTGCCTCCCCGGCGATCGCGCGGGCCTTCTCCGCCACCATCTGCGCGGCCACGTGGAACGCCGACCCGGACATCACGGCGCCGCGGGACGCGAACGTGCCGACGGCGTAACCGAATCGGCGGGTGTCGCCGGTGACGATCTCGACGTCGGTGACCGGCACGCCGAGGTCGTCCGCGACGATCTGCGCGAACGCCGTCTGATGCCCCTGCCCCTGGGTGGTCAGACCCGTTGCGGCCTTGACCTTCCCGGACGTCTCGACGAGGACGTGGGCGCCCTCGTACGGTCCCGGTCCGGTGCCCTCCACGTAGGCGCCGATGCCGATGCCCACGGCCCGGCCCTCGGCCTTCGCCTGCTTCTTGTACTCGGCGAACCCGTCCCAGTCGATGAGCTTCTTCAGCTTGTCGATGCCGGCCTGATAGTTGCCGGTGTCGTAGATCAGCGGGCGGCCGTCCTGGAACGTGAGGTGGAAGTCGTACGGCATCTCCTCGGGACGGATGAAGTTGTGCTCGCGGACCTCGATGACGTCCTTGCCGAGATACTTCGCAATCGCGTCCATCGCGCGTTCCATCGCGAACACGGCCTGCGGGCGGCCGGCGCCACGGTAGGGCGTGACGATGACGGTGTTCGTGTACAGCGAATACGCGTCCACCCGGAACGATTTCGGCTTGTACGGCCCGAGCACCTGGGTGGACGTGTTCAGCATGACGATGATGCCGTACGGCAGGTAGGCGCCGTTGTCGTGCCAGAACGTGAAATCGAACGCGAGCAGCGTGCCGTCGTCGTCGAAGCCGACCGTCACCTCCTGGATCTGGCCGCGCTCGTGCGCGCTCGACACGAAGTGCTCGCGCCGGTCCTCGACCCATTTGACCTCGCTGGAGATGCCGGCCGTCCCGAGTTGCCGCGCCGCCCAGGTGACCATGACCTCCTCCGGCCACGGGTGCACGATCTTGACACCGAAGCCGCCGCCGACATCGGGGGCGATGCAGTGGACCTTGTTGTGCGCCATCTTCAGTCGGGCCGCGATCGCGGCGCGCGCCGACGTCGACGTCTGCGTGGACGTCCAGAACGTGAGCGCCTGCTCGTCGGTGTCCCAGCGGGCGTAGACGCCCTTGCCCTCCATCGGCATCGACGCCGACCGCTCGATCTCGAGGTTCAGGGTGAGCCGGTGCGGGGCCTTCGCCAGTTCGGCGTCCACGTCGCCGAATCCGTGCTGCAGGTGCGCGGCCACGTTGTCGGGGACGTCCGGGTGCACGGCGTTGTCCGCCTGCCGCGCCACGTCGATGCCCACGACCGGTGCGAGCATCTCGTACGTGACGTCGATCTTGGCGCACGCGTCCTCGGCGATGTACCGGCTGTCGGCGACGACCATCGCGATCGCCTCGCCGACGTGGTTCACCTCGTCCTTGGCGAGCGGATACCCGTTGCGCGGGGCGGTGATCGCCGGGTGCGGGATGAGGAGCGGCAGATTCTCGGCCATCTCCGGGGAATCGTCCACCAGGTCGTCGTACGTGTAGATCGCGTGCACGCCGGGCAGATCCAGGGCGGCATCGATGTCGATCCCGGTGATGCGGGCGTGCGCGTGCGGTGACCGGACGAACGCGGCGATGAGCGCGTTGTGGCCCAGGTCGTCGAGGTAGCGGCCGTTGCCGGACAGCAGTCGCGCGTCCTCGGTGCGGGGAATCGGCTTGCCGAACAACTTCTCGGATTCGACGGTCTCCGGACCGCCTGCCTTGGTGCCCGCCGACGTGGTGCGGGGTTTCGTGACGCTCATGCTCGCCCTGCCCTTCCGCCGACGGGGTTGGTGGTGCCGCGAACCTTCGGGTCGAGGGAGGCGCGTGCCGTCTCGTCGTCCTTGCCGAGCGGGAACTCGCCCGAACGCTCACGCTTGATCTCCGCGGCGCGCAGCACGGCGGCCCGGATGTTCTGGTAGCCGGTGCACCGGCAGAGGTTGCCGGCGATCGCGTCGGTGGCCTCCTCGCGGGTGGGCGAGTCGTTCTCCTCGAGGAACGCGGCGATGGTGGTGACGAAACCCGGGGTGCAGAAACCGCACTGCAGTCCGTGGCAGTCGATGAACGCCTGCTGCACCGGATGCAGGGTGCCGTCGGGTTCGACGAGTCCCTCGACCGTGGTGACCTCCCGGCCCTCGAGGCTCGCCGCGAGCACCAGGCACGAGCGGACGGGCTTGCCGTCGAGCAGCACGGTGCACGCGCCGCACACTCCGTGCTCGCAGCCGACGTGTGTTCCGGTCTGGCGCAGATGGTGCCGGATCGCGTCGGACGCGAGCGTGCGCGACGGCAGCAGCACCGTCTGCGTCACCGCGTTGAGCGTGAACGTCACCGCGACGTGCTGTTCGCCGGTGTCTTCCTGCAGATCGGCGAGTTGATCGTCGATGCTGCGTGTTGCCTTTGCCATGATCATCTTCCTCCCGCCGACGCGTGCACGGCGGCACCGTCGAGCACTGCATCCTGCGCGGCCGCGAACCCGACCCGGGCGGTCAGCGCCGCCACCAGTTGCGACCGGTACCGCGCCGTGGCGTGGATGTCGGGTTCGGTGTCGATCCGTTCCCGCGCGAACTCGGACAGATTCCGCCACAACGGGTCCCGGTCGTCCGTCGCGGACGCACCGCGGAGGATGTCGGTGTAGTCGACGACCTCACCGAGCTCGCCGGCCGACACGTACGTCATCCGGGCCTCCGCCACCGCACCGGCCTCCACCCGCACCTGCGCCACGACTCCGACGAGCGCGTAGTCGCCGTGCCTGCGGGCGATCTCGTCGATCGCCGTCCCGACCCCGGGCTCGGCGGCCGGGACCGTGACACTGGTCGCGATCTCGTCCGCCTCGAGCGTGCTTTCCAGCGGCCCGGCGAACAGGTCGCTCGACCGGATCTCCCGGACCCCGCGGACCGAGCGGACGGTGATCGAACCGCCGAGCAGTGCGAGCACCGCCGGCATCTCCGCGGACGGGTCGGCGTGCACGATCGAGCCGACCGTCGTGCCGCGGTTGCGGATGGTCGGGTGCGCGACCAGTCGCAGCCCCCGGCCGATCAGCGGCTGCACCTGGGCGGCGCCGCGGTCGGCTTCGAGCACCGAATGGGTGGTCAGCGCGTCGAACGTGACTCCGAGCTCGCGCGAGGACGACACCGCGTCGAGCCGGGGGATGGAGCCGATGTCGACGAGGTGCGCCGGCGCGGCCAGTCGCATCGACAGCAACGGGATCAGCGACTGCCCGCCCGCGAGCACCTTGCCCTCGTGAGCCACGTCCGCGAGGATCTGACAGGCCTCGTCGATCGACCGAGGTCGGTGATAAGTCAGTGGCGACGGTTTCATTCCTCAGATCCTGCCCGCATCGTACGCTCGACGTTTCGTGAACTAGTGACAAAACTCACCTGACGACGATGGCAGATCACGTGAGCTGACCGACCCGGTCCGGGACCGTTCCGTCGTCCGTGGTCGGCTTCGGGTGATGACGGCCGGTGCCGACGTCGTCGGCGTCGTCGGCGTCCTTCGGGGCGATGACGCGGCACAGGTGGTACATCCCGATCACCACGATCGTGCCGAGTGCGATGCCGCTCAGGGAGAAGCTGTCGGTGAACGTCAGCTCCACGTCACCGATCGCGATGATCAGGCCCGCGGCGATGGGCATCAGGTTGAGCGGGTTGCCGAAGTCGACGCCGTTCTCCTTCCAGATCTTCGCGCCGAGCAGGCCGATGATCCCGTAGAGCACCACCGTGATCCCGCCGAGCACACCGCCGGGGGTCGCGGAGATGACGGCCCCGAACTTGGGCGAGAAGCCCAGCAGCATCGCGATCACCCCGGCCGCGGCATACGCGGCGGTCGAGTACACCTTGGTCGCGGCCATGACGCCGATGTTCTCGGCGTACGTCGTCGTCGGGGATCCGCCGACGCTGGTCGCGATGGTGGTGGCCAGACCGTCACCGATCAGGGCGCGTCCCATCATCGGGTCGAGGTCGGTCTTGGTGATCTCGGCGACGGCCTTGACGTGTCCGGCGTTCTCCGCGATCAGGGCGATGACACCGGGCAGCACGAGGACGATGAACGTGAGACTGAACGACGGCGCGTGGATGCCGACGATGCCGTTCGCCTCGTCGGAGAACGGCGGAAGCCCGATCCACGACGCCGAGGAGACGCCGTCCCAGTTGACCCGGAAGTGCTCGGTGACGCCGCCGGCGACCGGGTCATACGACGTGATCATGCCGGTCGTCACGTCGAGCACCCACGACAGCACGTAGCCGAACAGCAGCGTCAGGAAGATCGCGACCCGCCCCAGGAATCCGCGCAGCGCGACGCTCGCGACCACCAGCACGATCATCACCGTCAACGCGACCCACTGGTCCTGCGGCCAGTACGTTCCGGCCACCACCGGGGCCAGGTTGAATCCGATCAGCATGACGACGGCGCCGGTGACCACGGGCGGCAGGATCTTGAACACCACCCCGCCGCCGAGGAAGTGGATCAGCACGCCGATGCCGGCGAGCACCAGGCCGGACACCAGGATCGCGCCCGTCACCTCCGCCGACGTGCCGCCCTGCGCGCGGATGGCGGCGATGCCACCGACGAACGCCGCCGACGTCCCCAGGTAGCTGGGAATCCGGCCCTTGACGACGAGCAGGAAGAACAGCGTGCAGAACCCCGACATCATCACGGCCAGTTGGGGATTGAGACCCATGATGATCGGGAAGACGAACGTGGCGCCGAACATCGAGACCACGTGCTGCCCGCCGAGTCCGATCGTGCGACCCCAGCTGAGCCGTTCGCTCGGGGCGACGACCTCCCCGGGGGCGATGGTCTTGCCATCTCCGTGCAATGTCCAGATAGGCATAGGGGGACCTTTCAGACAGGTGACGGTGCAGGGGTGCCGGCGGCCGGCTTCTTACAATGTGCCGCACGTCACAGTTACACCTCGATAGGAGGGCAACGTTATTACAGCGTCAGCCACCCGGCGTGAGAAGAATCTGCCAGCGCGTCCCCGGCGGATTTGGCAACTTTAGGAATTGATGCCGCGCATCGCCATGATCTTGAGGGCGAGAGACAGGTCCAGGCGCAGTTCGGGGTGATCGGTGAACGACCCGAGCATCTTCTCCAGCTTCACCACCCGGTACCGCAGGGTGTTGTAGTGAAAGTGCAGTTGACGTGCGGTTTCGGCGATGTTGATGTTGGTGGCGAGCAGCACCTCGAGGGTGCGCCGCATGTCCTGCGCCTCGGGTGTGTCGGCCGTCAGTTCGCGCAGGGTCTCCTGCGCGAACGACTCGAGTTCGCGGTCGTCCTCGACGAGGCTGAGCAGTCGGTAGACGCCGAGGTCGTCGAAATGCGTCACCGCCCAGGCGCCGGTGATCTGCCGTCCCACCTTCAGCGCCGTCCGGGCCTGGCCGTAGAGCGCGGGGATGCCGTCCACCGAGTCCGTCGGCCGGGACACGCCCACCCCGAACGCCCGGCGACCGCCACCGCCGGCTCCGCGCACGTTGGCGACGAGTTCGTGGACGAGGTTCATGGTGTCGGTGCCGACGCCCATCAGGATCACCGTCTCCGTGGCCAGCGCGGTGACGGCGGCGCCCTGGTCGCGGCCCGCGACGGCGCTGGTGAAGGCCCGCGCCTGCCGTTCGACCAGCGGCATCCGGGTGGGCATCGACGGTTCGTCCTCACCGACCGGGTCGGGTTCGATCACCACGACCACGATGGGACGGTCCAGGTCCCAGCCGAACGTCTTGGCGTGCGCGACGACGTGCTCGTGTTCGCCGCCGCGGCCGAGCAGCAGGTCGCGGACGAAGTTGGCGCGGTGCTTCTCCTCCACCGAGGAGACCACCAGTTCGCGGGCCACCACCAGGGCGCACACCGCCGCCGCCTGCTCGACGAGGTACAGGTCTTCGCTGCGCAGCGGGTGGTCGGTGGTGAAGTGCACCAGCCGCCCGTGGTCGATGCCGTTGGCCGAGATCGCCGAGACCGCGATGGACTCGTCGCCGAGCGCGTGCAGGCCGAGCCCGCCCTCCGTGGAATCGGTGCGGACCCGCCCGGTGGCGTCGAGCGCGGCACTCGAGTTCAGTCGGCGCAGTTCGGACTCGTCGCCGGCGCGGCACAACTGGCGACCGTCGGGGGTCGTGATCAGCACGGCCCCGCCCAGTTCACCCGCGACCGCGACGGCGAGTTCGGCGAATCCGCCGCCGGCCATCACGACGTCGACGAGCACTCTCCGCAGCCGGTCCGCCTCGAACACGGCGTCGACCTGCCGGGCCGACAACTCCGCGAGAGCACCGGACAGCGGATGTTCCCGCGAGTCCGCGACCACGACGAGGGGAAGCCCGAGTTCGTCGGCGGCATCGCGCATCTCGGCCGGCAGCGCCGCGGAGCCGTCGTCGAGTTGCACCGCGAGCCCGGCGACGCCCCGCCTGTCGAGGCGGGTGAGGAACGCGTCGATCGCCTCGACCAGCCGGCCGAGCACCGAGGTGGTGGTGATCAGCAACTGCCCGGCCCGGAGCCACGGTCCGATGTCCGGCACCGCCATCACGGCGACGTTCGACACCTCACGGGTGGTGCCGGTCGCGCCGGCCACCAGGGTCGGGGAGGCGAGCAGATCGGACGCCAGCACGTCGGTGAACGACCGCGGGGGAAGGTCGAGACCCGGCCCGGCATCCCTCGTCGTCACTGCAACACCCTGCTCACCTGGTCCGGCACTCGCCCCGGAGGGCGCGAAAGTGTGACCTTAAGTCGCGACCCGAATACCCGTCAAACGTCGGTCATGCGGTGCACTCGAGCGGCCGGCCGGTGCCGGCAGGCGCGTCGCGGTGGATCGGGCCGCTGAGCAGCTGGAGCTCGAGCCCCGTGGTGCCGCGGGTCGCCTTCATCATCTCGGCGAGGATCGACACCGCCGTCTCCTCGGGGGTGCGGGCGCCCAGGTCGAGGCCGATCGGCGAATGCAGCCGCGCCAGTTCCGCGGCGGTCGTACCCTGTTCCCGCAGCAGCGCGACGCGGCGTTCGTGCGTGGCCCGGCTGCCCATCGCGCCGATGTACGCCGCGTCGGATCGCAGGGCCAGCTCCAGCAGCGGGATGTCGAATTTCTCGTCGTGGGTCAGCACGGCGAGGACGGTCCGGCGGTCGACCGGAGCCGTCTCGAGGAACCGGTGCGGCCACATCACCACGACGTCGTCGGCGTCGGGGAAGCGGGCGCGGGTCGCGAACACGGCGCGGGCGTCGATGACGGTGACGTGGTAGCCGGCGAACGCGCCCAGCGTGCACATGGCGGCGGCGAAGTCGATGGCCCCGAAGACGTACATCCGCGGCGGCGGCGCGAAGATCTCGACCATGCACACCGTCTCCGACCTCAGCTGATACACGACCGACTCACCGGCCTCGAGCCGCAAGCGGACGCTCTCGACGTCCGACTCGGGCAGGTCGAGGTCGCCCACGGGCCCGTCCCCGGTGATCACGCAGCGCCGGGTGCGGGCGCCGTTGCCGGTCTCCGTCACGACGGCGATCGACTCGCCGCCGCGGATCCGCCGCGCCGCGTCCGCGAAACCCGGGAAATCCCTGCGCCCGATCCGCTGGACGAACACCTCGATGGTGCCGCCGCACGTCAGGCCGACACCGATGGCGTCGTCGTCCGCAACGCAGAACACTTCGGTGCGGCTCCGCCCGTCGGCCAGCACGTCCCGCGCCGTCTCGTACAGCGCGCTCTCGACGCACCCACCCGACACGCTGCCGAGCACCTCACCGGACTCCGACACGGCCATCGCCGCGCCCGGTGCCCGCGGCGAGGACTTCCACGTGCGCACCACCGTGGCGAGGGCGAACGTCTCGCCGCAGTCGAACCACGATTCCAGGCCCGTCAGGATGTCGCGCATCGTCTCGTCCTCCTCGGGGATTGTCGGTAGCTCACGCTAACCGGCGACGACCCGCCGTCGCGGCACACAAAGCGCCGAAATCCCCCGCGGCCGCTTGTGCATTCTCGCCATCGCTATCGATCGGCGAGTCCGCAATTCTCGGACGGTCCCCCTTACCTTCAGAGAGAACCGAGGATCCACCATGAATCAGTTGCTCAGCGGGATCCGGGTCCTCGACCTCACGCGCGCGCTCGCAGGCCCGCTGTGCACGGCGCTGCTGTCCGATTTCGGCGCCGACATCATCAAGGTCGAGACCCGTTCCGGTGGTGACAGTTCCCGGCAGTGGCCGCCGTTCGACGGCAGCGACAGCCTCTACTTCACGTCCGTCAACCGCGGCAAACGCTCCGTCGCGCTCGACATGCGCAGCGAACAGGGCCGGAAACTGCTGCGCCGCATCGCCGTCGACGTGGACGTCATCGTGGAGAACTTCCGCCCCGGCGTCCTCGCCGAGATGGGACTCGATCAGGAATCGCTCGCCGCGGATAATCCCGGCGTGATCGTCATGAGCGTCAGCGGTTTCGGACCGACCGGCCCCGAGCAGTTCTCGCCGGGCCTCGATCAGGTGGCGCAGGGCATGTCGGGCCTGATGTCGGTGACCGGTGCCGGCGACCACACGCCGATGCGCGTCGGGATCCCGATCATCGACACGGTGTCCGGTATCTATGCGGCGCTGGGCATCACGGCGGCGCTCGTGGCCCGCGGACGCGACGGCGCCGGCCACCACGTGCAGACGTCGCTGCTCGAGTCGGCCCTGTCGATCATGTCGTTCCAGGCGCAGGACTACCTGAGCACCGGCCGCGTCGCGGAGCCGAACGGCAACACGCATCCCACCATCACGCCGTACGGCACATTCGACACCGCCGATTTCCCCATCATCATCGCCACCGGTTCGGACCGGCACTGGGAGGCACTGTGCGGCGTCCTCGGGGACCCCGACCTCGCCGGCCGGCCCGAATACCGCACCGGCCAGTCACGACTCGCACACCGGGATCGACTCACGAAGGAACTGCTCGAACTGCTGTCCGTGCGGCCGGCCGCCGAATGGGTGACGCGCATTCGCGCGGCGGGCATTCCGTGCGGTCCCGTCCACACGATCGATCAGGCGTTCGCCGACCCGCAGGTGCGGGCCCTGAAGATGGTGCAGCCCGTGGCCACCGCGGATGGCGGTGAGGTGCCGCTGGTCCGGGGTCCGTTCTGGGTGGACGACGAGACCCTGCCGATCCGGAACGCGCCGCCGATGGTGCTGGGGCAGGACACGGCCGAGGTGCTCGGTGAATTCGGGTTGAGCGACGAGGACATCGAGGGCCTGCGGCGCGACCGGGTGATCTGACCCCGCGTCGGCCGTGGCCGCCTCACAACCGGGCGGCCACGGCCAACGCGACGTGCTCGCACCACGGCCGCGCGACCACCTGCACGCCGATCGGCAACCCGGACTGCGTGTTTCCCACCGGAACGACGACGGACGGCAGGCCCGTCACGCTGATCGCGCGGCAACTCGCCAGGGCCTGCGCCCACGTGAGCGATTGCCCACCGACGTCGAACAGTTCGTCGCCGAGCGGCGGCGCCGGGATCGAGGCGACCGGCAGGACGAGGACGTCGCCCATCTCGCCGAGCAAGCGGTGCACGAGTTCCGACCGCTGCGCCCACAGTCGTTCGACCCGCCGCCGGTCCACATCCCGTGCGCCGGCGAGCATCGCGGCGATGTTCGACCCGAAACCGGTGCCGAGTTCCGCGATGTCGGTGTGGGTTTCGACGGACCGCAGCTGCCCGAACACCTCGTTGCCCTCCGCCAGCGCCCCGCCCTCGTACGGCCGGGCACCGAGCCGTCCGGCGGCACCGGCGACGGCCGCGACAATCTCCTCGTCGACGGGGACGGTGCCCTCGCCGGGCGCCCACGTGACGTCGAGACGCGAGAGGTCCACCGAGCCCGGGTCGGTCCAGGAGTACTGCCGGGACGAGAGCACCCGCAGCACCAGGGCCGCGTCGTCCAGCGTCCGTGCCATCGGGCCGATCGTCTGCAGCGTGCCGTGCATGGTCGCCGGATTGGTCAGCAGGTGATCGCCCGCCGGGACGCCGGGATACTGTCCGTCGGGGTCGACCCGGCCGATGGTCGGCCGCACGGAGCGCAGTCCCGTGCAGTGGGCGGGCCAGCGCACCGACCCGCCGAAGTCGGTGCCGAGACCGACGACGCTCATTCCGGACGCGATCGCCGCCGCCTCGCCGCCGCTCGAACCGCCGGGGGAACGGCGGACACGATCGGGCCGGAGCGGGTTCACGGTGAACCCGAACAGGTCGTTGTGCGTGAGGCCGCTCGCCCCGAACTCGGGGGTGTTCGTCTTGCCGACGAGAATCGCGCCGGCCGCCCTCATCGCGGCCACCGCGGGGGCGTCGACGCGCGGCACGTTGTGCTCGAGCGCGCGCGATCCCGCCGTCGTCCGGACACCGGCCGTCGCGATGAGGTCCTTCACCGTGAACGGCACCCCGGCCAGCGGACCGACGTCCTCACCTCGGCCGATCCGGGTGTCGAGGTCGTCGGCGGCCCGGATCGCCGAGTCCTCGGCGACCGTGACCAGCGCGTTCAGCTCCGGGTTCCGGGCCTTGATGTGCGCCAGGTGGTCGGCCAGCACCTCGCTCGCGGACACCTCACGGCTCGTGACGGCGCGGGCGATCGCGTGCGCGTCCGAGCCGACCCAGCTGCCGTCGTTACCCCACACATGTCCTCCTCGGCTCGTGCTCAGGGGTCGACGCTAGAGGCCCCCGGGCCCGCCGCACACGGCCAGTGTGCACAGGAATGCGGGGCCCGACCTGTGAAGAGTTGATACTTCGCCGCGCTACCGGTTCTGGGAGGATCGGATGATGCTCTCGCCCTGGGTCCGCCTTGCCTTCGCGCTGTTCGCGGTCAGCTGGGGCGCCAACCAGTTCGCCCCGATGCAGCTCGTCTACCGCGAGCAACTCGGTCTCGGGAGCGGTTCGTTCACCGCGATGCTCGCGTCGTATGTGGTCGGGCTGATCCCGGCGCTGCTGTACTTCGGGCGCGTGTCCGACCGGTTCGGCCGGCGGGCGGTGATCCGGCCGATGATCCCCGTCGGCATCGTCTCGTCCCTCGTCCTGATCGCGGGAGCCTCCGTCCCCGACCTGCTGTATCTGGGACGGGTGCTGGCCGGGCTCGCCTCCGGCATGGCGTTCGGCGCCGGCACCGCCTGGATGAAGGAACTCAGCTCCGCCGCGCCGGCCGGGGCGGGTGCGCGCCGCGCGGCGGTGTCGTTGTCGGCGGGCTTCGGCTGCGGAGCCCTGTTCGCCGGTGTGATCGCACAGTGGCTCCCCGCCCCGGAACTGCTCCCGTACCTGGTGCACATCGCCTTGATGGTCGGTGCCCTCGCGCTGGTGTGGGCGGTGCCCGATGCGCGGGAACGCGCGACGGACCTCACCGCGAAGCCCCTGTCGGCGCTCGCGACCGCGAGGTTCCGGTGGGGCATCGCCCCGTGGGCGCCGTGGGTGTTCGGGGTGGCGACCGTGTCGTTCGCGACGCTTCCGCCGCTCGTGTCCGAGTCGCTGCGCTCCACGTCGGTGGCGTTCACCGGTCTCGTCGCGGCGCTGACCCTGCTCACCGGGGCGGTGATCCAGCCGTGGGCCAAACGGTGGTCGCAGCGCGGCGACGCTGCCGGCGTCCGGGTCGGCATCGTGCTCGGGGTGCTGGGCTTCGGCGCCGCGACCGTGGTCGCCTATACCGGCGGTGCGCTGTCGGTCGTCGCGATCGTCTTCGCGGCTGTGCTGCTCGGATCCTGCTACGGCATCCTCCTCGGGTCGGGTCTCGCGTCCGTCGAGAAGCTGTCGCCGGCAGACGAACTCGCCCAGACCGTGGCGGTGTTCTACTGCCTGATCTACATCGGCTTCGCCGTTCCGTTCGTCATCTCACTTCTCGCCCCGCACGTCGGCTACGCGGCCTGCTTCCTCGGGGCCGCACTGCTGATGCTGGTATCCGTGGCCGTGGGCCGAAAGGCGAAGGACCCCCATCTCTCCCCCAGGTGAGTGGCAAAGTGTGCCCGGGCACGCTTTGCCACTCACCTGGGGTTACCGCGACCGCACGGGGAGCAGCGGCGGCCACGGCCAGTGCTGCGCGAGGCGACCCCGGGCCCGCAG
>JBCEBZ010000327.1:0-14931 GCA_039206675.1 Rhodococcus sp. (in: high G+C Gram-positive bacteria)
TGCCGGTCAGCACCACGGCGCCGATGCTGTCGTCGGCCTCGGTCGCATCGAGGGCAGCGGTCAATTCCTCGGTGAGCGCATCACAGAGGGCATTGAGGGCTTTCGGGCGGTCGAGGGTGATGAGGGCGACGGGACCGCGTCGTTCGACGCGCAGATAGCTGTAGTCGTTGCGGTCGCTGTCGGGCGACGACGTCTTCTCGGCAGTGGAGGTCATGTTGCGACTCCTTCTCTTGTGTCCGTGTTGGACCTGTGTATGTGGAGGGACGGACGGCGTCAGACGGTGACGACCGTCTTTCCTTGCGTGCGTCCGTGGGCGAGCTCGTCGAGGGCCGCAGGGACGTCGTCGAGACCGACGTGGGCGGTGATCAGCGGAGCGATCAGGCCGGCGGAGGCCATTTCGAAGATCGCTGCCTGGGCGATGTGGACGAGATCCGGGCGATGTTTGCGGTACAACGACCAGTGCAGGCCGGCGATGGTGTAGTTCTTCACGAAGGCGTGGTTCAGGTGCGGTCGGGGGATGTAGCCACTGGCGAAACCGACGACCACGATGCGCCCCTCGAAGGCAATGTATTTCGTGGCCTGCTCGTACGCCTGGCCTCCGACCGAGTCGAAGACGATGTCGGCCCCCTCCGGGGCGGCGGCCTTCACCTGCTCGATCACGTCCCCGCTGGAGCGGTCGACGACGACGTCCGCTCCGAGACCGGAGACGGTGGCGGCTTTGCCGGCATCGGACACGATCGCGATCACGGTCGCGCCCGCCGCCCGGGCGACCTGCACGGCCGCCGAGCCGACACCGCCCGCCGCCGCGGTGATCACAACGGTGTCGCCCGCCTTGATCGACGCCCGGCGGTGCAGACCGAGCCACGCCGTCAGGTACGTCAGATGCAATGTGGCTGCGGTGGGGTCGTCGATGTTGCGAGGAACGACGTAGGCCTCGTCCGCGCTCATCAGGGCGACCTCGGCGAAGCCCCCGTGCGGAAGAATCGGCGCTCCGACGATCCGCGAGGCGAGCAACCGAGGATCGACTCCGCCGCCGATGTCGTCGACCCATCCGCACACTTCGAGACCTGGAGTGAACGGTGGGGTCGGCTTCTGCTGGTACTCGCCCCGGCACAGCAGAACGTCGGCGAAGTTGCACGAGGTCGCGGCCACGCGAAGCCGGACCTGCCCATGGCCGGGGGTCGGTTCGGTTGCCTCTTCCAGCCGCAGGACGGACCCTGGCTCGCCGTACTCTCGGACCTTCCATGCTCGGGACATGTTGTGCGCCTTTGCTTCGTGATTCTGCTGTGACGGGGACGGTAGTCAGGCCCTACGGCCCGCTTCAGGGGTATTGGCGCCGATGAGGTGAACGGTGTTGCCGAACACCTCTTCGCCGCGGCCCATCTGGGCGTGTGAGTGGGCGATGCCGTCCATCGGCAGGACGCGGCCGACCACCGGGTCGATCTTGCCGTCGACGACGAGCTGGTTGTAGGCGATGGCCTGCTCGTCGTTGGTTCCGTGGGAACCCTGCAGGCGCTTCTGACGGGTCCAGTGGTAGCGCAGGTCGACCATGGCGTCGAAGCCGGTGGTGCCGGCGCAGATGGCGACCATGCCTCCGGGTTGGCAGACGAAGATGCTCGTGGGGATGGTGGAGGCGCCTGGGTGCTCGAATACGATCGCGGGATCCTCTCGGCTACCGGCGATTTCCCAGATCTTCTTGCCGAAGGCGCGGGCGCTGGCCGTCCATGCCTTCTGCCCGGCGGCATCGTCGACGAGCGGCGGGATGCCCCAGTGGTCGAAGTCGCGGCGGTTGATGTAGCCGATGGCGCCGTATTTCATTGCGTAGGCGCCGCGTTCGTCGTCGGAGACCACCGCGACGGCTCGGCCGCCGGCTTCGCGGACGAGCTGGCAGGCCTGGGTGCCCAGACCACCGGATCCGCCCCACACGAGTACCAGGTCGCCGTCGGTGACGGTGTTTCCGGTCCAGCCGTGCAGCATGCGGTACGCGGTGGTGCCCACCAGGGTGGGTGCGGCGGCTTCGGCCCAGCTCAGGTGCGCCGCCTTGGGCAGCACCTGATGGGCCTGCACACGGGCGAATTGGCCGAACGAACCGTAGTTCGTGTCGTAGCCCCAGATCTTCGCACTCGGAGCGATCATCTGATCCCGGCCGGATTCGATCCACGGATCCGTCTCGTCCCAGACACCGGGATGGATGACGACCTCGTCGCCGATCTCGATTCCGCTGACACCCCGGCCGACGGCGTACACGATGCCCGAGGCGTCGGAACCGCCGATGTGGAATTCTTCGGGCTCACCGCGCTTCTGCCGCGTCTTCACCTGATCCACGGGATAACCGCGGGCCGCCCAGACATTGTTGTAGTTGACACCGGCCGCCATCACCGCGATCAGCACCTCACCAGGGCCGATCGCCGGCGTCTCGACGACCTCGTGCTCGAACGCGGTGGCCGGATCTCCGTACCGTTCGGGACGCACCACCTGCGCGTGCATCATCTTCGGAACCACTCCGAGTGGGGGTAGCGTGCCCACATCGACGGCGTCGACGGTCGCGGTCACGACGGATTGGCGTTCCAGCGATTCAGTCACTTTGTCTCCTTTGATTCGATAGTCGCACGATATTGAAACTATTTGGTATGCAGGTCCGCGCGTGTCGGACCGGCCTACCCAACGCCGGCAGGTGTTTGTTGCCTGCCCCGCCTGTGAGTGTCACGCTGGGGGCTGTGGCACATCCGGATCGCGATGTGCCTCAAGTCTCAGTCGACTTCGAACCCCGCACAATAACCAACTTGGCAGAGTTCTCTGCAATTCTGCACAGTTGCAGGTAGAGGTAGTTTTTTCGGCTTTCGCAGACCTACTTCGAGCCGGATATGCGCTCGGCGACCAGGGATTGAATGTGGGCGGTCATGATCTGTACGCGGGCAAGTCGGACAAGGTCTCGTGGAATCGAAAGCCAGTAGCTGCGTTCGACGTTCGCATGAATCTGCGTTATCCGCTCCAGGCCGGCTATGTCCTCGGCTATGAACGTGGGTAGTAGTGCGATACCGAGTCCACTGGTGGCGGCGTTGATGTGCCCAGTGATGTTGTTGCTCTGGATCTGTGCGTGCGCACTGGGCATGACTTCGTAGAGCAAATTGAATGTGCTGTGGTCCAGTGCGTCGTCCACATACCAAATCAGTCTGTGCGCATGGAGGTCCTCGACAGATGTCACCTGCGGCCGCGACCTCAGGTAGCTGGGCGCAGCGTAGAAGGCCAACCCGAAGTCCACCAGCTTCGTCACCGTCAAAGCGCGGGCCTGAGGTCGTTCGATAGTCACAGCAAGATCGAACTCACGTGGCGCCAACGAGGCGTGCCGATTTGCCGTGACAACCTCTACAGCCAACCCCGGGTACTGATCCTGAACGGCGCCCAGCCCCGGAATCAACAGATAGGCGCCGAATCCGTCCGGAGCAATGACTCGGACGTGCCCCTGCAGGGCAGATCCTTGCGATAAGTACTCTTCCTGCGCTCCGCGAACCGCCGCATCGACGGCCTCAGCGTGAACCAGCAGCCTCATTCCTGCTTCGGTCAAAGTCCATCCGTCGTGAGCACGGTCGAAGAGCCTGATCCCCACGGCCCGCTCCAACCGGGTAATACTCCGGCTCACCGTGGTGTGGTTGATCTGAAGGTGTTTGGCAGCTTCCGTCAGCCGACCCTTACGAGCCACCTCTGCAAACACCTTGAGATCGTCAGCGGACAACATGGTTTGCACTCTATTGCCAATGGTGACTCCGGACCACATTTCGGTCGTAGACGTGCTGCGATCCGGTTGCGCGAGTGGCGGGTTCGCGCAACCGGCAGGCGCAGCTGCTACCTACTTCTCGACCGCGCCGTAGCGTTCGTCACGCCAGGCGAGGGCCGCGCCCAGGCCCTTGGTGGCCACGAGTTCGGTGAACTCGGCGCGTTCGGGGGTTTCGGCCGAGTTCAGCACGGCGGCGATATCGAGGTTCGATTCGACCGCGCTGGTCAATCCCATCGCGTCGTACGCGCGGGTGATGGCGCGCTTGGTGTATCGCAGGATCGACAGGGGTGTGAGTGCGATCTTGCGGGTCAGGACGTCGACGGTTGCCTCCAGGTCGGCCTTGGGCACGACGCGGTTGATCATCCCGAGGGTGGCGGCGCGTTCGGCGTCGATGATGTCACCGGTGAAGAGCAGTTCGTTGGTGGCCTTCTGCCCCAGCAGGAACGGCATCAACAGCGTCACCGGTCCGGAGCCGAACCGGATCTCGGGCTCACCGAACTGGGCATCGTCGGCGGCGACGATCAGATCGCAGGCCATCGCCAGTTCGCACCCGCCGGCCAGAGCCCAGCCGGAGACAGCCGCGACGACCGGCTTGTTCAGCCGCCACACCTGCATCGAGAGGCCGATGTTGTTGGTCAGTCCGCCGTGCCACTGCTCGGCGGTGGACACCCCCATCTCGACTTCCTGGGCGATGTCGTAGCCGACGCTGAACGCTTTGTCGCCGCCCTGCAGGACGACCACCTTGATCGTGGGATCGGCTTCTGCGGCCGTCAGGGCCTGCGACAGTTCCTGCATGAGCTCGACGGACAACGCGTTGAGCTTCTTCGGCCGGTTGATGGTCAACCAGGCAACCTCCCCTCGGTTCTCGGTGCGGATGAGATCGTCGGTGGATGCGGTCATGCTATTGCCTCGCTTCGTGTTTCGATGCTGGAGAGTGCGTGCGTTCGGAGACGGGCTTTGTCGATCTTGCCGACGGCGGTTCGGGGTAGGGCCTCGACGACGATGAACTGGTCGGGAATCCAATACCGAGGGAAACGCTCACCGACATACGCACCAAGAGCAGTGTCGATGTCCGGGGTGGCATCGTCGGTGGCAGCCACGACGTACGCGAGTGGCCGCTCGATCCACCGCGGGTGCGGCGTCGCCACGATGGCGGCAGCCGAGACTGCGGGGTGCGTGCACAGGTACTGCTCGAGTTCCGCAGTCGCGATCCATTCGCCACCCGATTTGATCAGATCCTTCGCGCGGTCGTGCAGATTGAGCCGGCCCCGCACGTCGATCGAGGCGATGTCACCGGTGTCGAACCAGTCGGTGCTGCCGTCTCGAACCCCCACCACGAAGGGACCTCGTACCTCCAGCCTCCCCATGACCGGCCCGGCGCCGTCGTGTGCGAAACCGGCGGTGTCGACGCGCATCTCCACCAGGGGAATAGGAATGCCGGCGGAGGTCGCGGGATCGGTTCGCTCGTAGGTGCTGCATGCCATGGTCTCGGTCATCCCCCAGGCCGTGCCGACCGTGGCGCCGAGAATCTTCGCCACGGCGTCCACCACAGGTTGGGGGACCGCGCTCCCACCGCTGAAGACCTCCCGAAGGTTGTCCGGGCGAGGAGCGCGACCGGCGGCGACGGCCGAGCACACGTCGTGCCAGATCGTCGGGACCGCGGCCGCGGCGGTGACTGCCTCGTCGTGAATGATCGTCGCAACCCGATCCGCCGCCAGGTCGCCACCGCACAGAATCAGGGACGCCCCCGTCAGTGCGCAGGTCAGTGGCAGTCCCCACCCGTTGACGTGGAAGAAAGGTGCGAGGGGCAGCACCCGGTCCGCGCGGGTGAGGCCGGAGGCCTCGGTGGTGGCCTGGCAGAGGGTGTGCAGCACCGCTGCCCGGTGGCTGACTTGAAAACTCTTCGGTCGGCCCGTCGTTCCACTGGTGTGGAAGAGGTAGGCAGTGGCGTTTTCGTCGTCGACGGATGCGGGGGCCGCGGTCGTGGCGCCCAGGTCGACGAGGTCCTCGTAGCGTACGAAGGCGTGCGCCAGATCGGACCAGTCCTGTTCCCCGACAACGATCAAGGGAACCCGAGCGTCACGAAGAGCGCCGAGCACCGTCCGAGCGCTGTCACCGAGCGCCGGGTGCTCGAGCATCTCTGCGTCGACCAGTACTGCGTCAGGTCGGGGCGACAGTGCCTGGTCGATCAGCACCTCGGGGCTCAACCGAGCGTTCAAGCTGTTGACCGCCGCTCCGAGCATGGGAACGGCCAGCAGCGACTCGAAGTGCTCGAGGGTGTTGAACGCCAGGGTTGCGACCACGTCGCCGCGCCCGACTCCCATACCCGAGTGGATCCCGGACGCCAGCCTCCGGACGCGCGACGCCACGTCCGGGAACGTCCGCCGCGTCGTCACGGTGCCGCCGGCCGCTTCGGAGATGCTGACGACCTCCGACTGCGGATGGACGTTAGTCATCCGCCACAGCAGGTGGTCAACGGTCAAGGGGAACATGGTTACTTCTTCACCAGCGTGGTGACGACCTGCACCGGGTTGGCGAGGGTGTCACGGATGGGCGAGCGCTTCTGCACGGCGTCGGTCAGCTCCTGGAGCTGCTCGGTCGAGGCGTTCGGGGAGACTGCGTGCACGTCGATCCGGATCTCCTGGGCACCGGGTCGCACGCTGTCGTCGAGATTGAGGAAACCCTGGAGGTCGAAGTCGGTCTGCATTTCCAGTCGCAGCGAGGACAGTTCGATGCCCCGCACCGCGGCGTTGGTGGCGTAGGTGACCGCGTAGCAGCCGGCGAGCGCTTGGAGCACGTATTCGGCCGGGCTGGCGGCCTTGTCGGTGCCTAGCAGGGCCGCGGGCTCGTCGGACTCGAGGACGTACGACGCCTCCCGGCTGCTCACCAGCTCACCGTTCTGGTGCAGCTCACCCGTGGTCGACCGCTGGTGGCAGCCGTCGAGCCATTCGGATCCGAGCGAGAATGTCACCTGGGCGAGCGCGGGGGTCTCGCGGACCGCGTCGATCGTTGCGTCGAGGGCCTGCTTGTCGACGCCGTTGATGGTGAGGGTCGAAGAGGTGTTGGACATGAGTGATCGCCTTTCGGTTGTCTTATCGGGGGAGTCGGGGCGCCCGTTAGGGTGCGGGCAGCTAAGCGTTGGAGGGGGACGGGGTGTCGTGATTAGTCGGCGCCGCAACCCTGGTCGGGTGTGTCGGGGCATCGTTGTCGATGTCCTTCTTGTTGGTCTCCGGCGCGAGGTAGGCGCAGACCGCGGTGATGACGCTGAGGATGGTGAAGTACCCGACGACCAACCACGGGCTGCCGTCGCCGACGGCGAGCAGGGAGGTGGCGATCAGAGGCGAGAAGCCGCCCGCGAAGACCGAACCGATCTGGTCTCCAACCGAGGCGCCACTGTATCGCACTCCGGTGGAGAACATTTCGGAGAAGAAGGCCGCCTGGGGACCGTACATCGCGTCGTGGAAGAAATTCAATCCGATCACCATGGCCAAGGTGATCAAGACCGGGTTCCCGGTGTCGGCGAGGAGGAAGAACGGGCCGATGAACAGCGCACTGGTGATCGCGCCGAACAGATACAGTGGTCGGCGACCGAACCTGTCGGACAGTGCTGCCCAGATCGGCACGGAGACAAGGCCGATGGCAGAGGCGACGAGGACGGAGTTCAGTCCGACGCTGGTGGCCGAACCGAGACTACGGGCGATGTAGGCGATGCCGAACACGGTGTACAGATAGTAGATCGCATTCTGCGACAACCGCATTCCAGTCGTCAGGTATACCGCACGGCGCTCGTTGCGGAACAATTCCACTACCGGCCTGTCGGCGACGGTGTCGTTCTGCTTCATCTCGGCGAACTTCTCGGGTTCGGACAGGCCGATGCGGATCAGCAGGCCCACGCAGACCAGCAGCCCACTGATGAGGAACGGGATTCGCCAGCCCCAGGCGAGGAAGGTCTCCTCGTCGAGGACGGTGCGGGCGATGCTGAAGGCTCCGACGGCGAGCAACATGCCGGCCGAGACGCCGATCTGGGTGAAACTGCCATAGAATCCGCGGCGGTTCGGTGGCGCCGACTCCACCGACATCAGCGCTGCGCCGCCCCACTCGCCGCCCACGCCGAACCCCTGCACCAGTCGGAGCACGAGGAGCAGGATCGGGGCCCAGATGCCGATGGAAGCATGGGTGGGCAGGACGCCGATGAGGGTGGTGCTGGCTCCCATGATCAGCAGGGAGGCGACGAGCATCGCCTTGCGGCCGACGCGGTCACCGATATGACCGGCGACCACGCCACCGAGTGGTCGGGCGAGGAAGCCGACCGCGTAGGTGCCGAAGGCGGCGATGAGCCCGATCGCGGGGCTGACGTCGGGGAAGAAGAGGGGGCTGAAGACCAGCGCCGCCGCGGTGCCGTACAGAAAGAAGTCGTACCACTCGATCGTGGTACCGACGAAGCTTCCCAGCGCGACCATGCGCGGTGAGTTGGGCTTCTTTGCACCCGACGGCGCTGTCGGTGAGCTCATGGTCGGGGTCTCCTCTCGGGAGGTGGGTCGCTGCACGAAGGCGGGGACCGAAGGGATGTGGGGTATGTACTCGGGCAGCCGCCGGCGCGGCCGGAATGGGGGACCGAAGTGGTGGATGCCCCGCTGTGATGCGGGACCGGGCACCTCTCCGGTGTGTCCCAAGTCTCAGGCCGGGGGCGATGAACGGCAATAACCAAAGTGGAGCACGGCTCTGCAAATCTGCAGAACGCATGTCAAGGTGGGGTTTCTGTCCGCTTCTGCTGCGCCAAGCGCGTGTCCGGCTATAGTTGGAATGTTGGCTATTCGTAGAAGTATCGAATGATGAGGAGGGCCCGTGCTTCACGCCGCACCGACGCTCGACGAGCAGGTGGAAATCCTCAAGGCCCTAGCGGACCCCGTACGGTTGGATCTGCTCCGGCGCATCGCCGCTGTCGACGAAATGGCCTGCACCGACCTGGTCGACGAATCCCACGTCTCCGCCTCCACCGTCTCCTATCACGTCAAGACACTGCGGACCGCCGGGCTCGTGCAGGTCCGCAAAGAGGGACGCAACTTCCACTACACCTACCGGCCCGAAGCTCCCCGGGCGCTTGCGGCCGCGCTGAACAGTCTGGGCTGACCGGGCCGACGCGGCGTGCGCAGTTCGTGGAGGCGACGGCGAAACGGTGGGAGTTCTAGCGGGCCGCGAACAGGCCGCCCGGCTGATCCGCGACCAGTTTCTCGATGTGCTCGGCCATCGCCCGTACCCGCGCCAGACGCACGAGATCACGAGGGATCGACATCCAGTAACTGCTCTCGATTCTGGCGGTGATCGACGTGAGCCGCTGCAGGCGTGGATTGTTGTGGGCAATGAAAGAGGGGAGCAACGCGATACCGAGATCAGCCTCCGCAGCCTGGATGAAGCCGGCGATGTTGTTCGTCTGAATCCGGGCCTTCGCGTTCGGCAGCACCTCGTACAGCAGATTGAACGTCGAATGGTCCAGGGCGGTGTCGACGTACCAGATCAAGACATGGTTGTGGAGATCTTCGATCGTGTTCACCGGAGGATGCGAGGAGAGGTAGTCGCTCGACGCGTAGAAGCCCAGCGTGTAGTTCGCCAATTTCTGCACCGTCACGGCACGTGCCTGTGGCCGCTCGATGGTGACGGCCAGGTCGAACTCTCGGGGCGTCAGAGAGGCGTGCCTGTTCGCCGTGACGACCTCCATGGTGAGGTCCGGATGCTGACGTTGGAGTTCGACGAGTCCGGGAAGAAGCAGATATGCACCGAACCCGTCAGGGGCGAGGACTCGCACATGGCCGGTCAGCGACGAATCCCGGGACAGGCAATCCTCCTGTGCCGCACGCATTGCCGACTCGACATTCTCGGCGTGGATCAACAGCCGCGACCCGGCGTCGGTCAATGTCCACCCGTCCGACGTGCGATCGAACAACCTGCTCTCGACCGCCCGCTCGAGGCGGGTGATGTGGCGACTGACAGTCGTATGATTGATCTGCAGATGTTTCGCCGCCTCGGTCAACCGCCCTCGGCGCGCTACTTCGAGGAAAAGTCTGAGGTCATCGGCGGAGAACATAGATGAACTGTAAACACCATCGGCTCGGCCGCATACCTCGCCGTGTGGCCGCTCGAAAATCAGGCGACCGAAATCCCTGGAACTGTCATCACGAAGTTGAACGATTCGCGCCGAGTTTGCAGTCTGCTGAGCGTCGCAGACGACGAAGTGAGATGTGTATGTTGCAGTGCCCTAGCGATTTCGGCATGGAATAACGCATCATGCGGCGGAATTGCGGTACTGCAGTTCCTCGTGCCCGTACTGCACGGTGGTCCTGGCGGTGGCCGTTCCCACGTCTCGTCGGTCGACGTGGTGACGGCTCGCTATTCGCCCGTGTCGAGGGTCCCGTCGGCCAGGCCCAATTCCTGCTCGGTGGTTCGTAGCAGCATTGCCTCGACGGTGGGGTAGTCGAGGGTGGAGGCGCCGGCCAGCGCCGATCGGACGGCGCTTTGTCCGAACATCCCATCGATCATCGCCATGATGCGCATTGCAGTGGAAGCGCAATCGGCGACTGTGAAGTCACCTGCGCTCGCCCCTGCCTCGAGGAGGCCGGACAGTTCGCGGAGGTCGGTTTCCATCTGACGAATGACCTCGGCCTGCAGGATCGGACGGTGTCGGCTTTCGCGCCATGCGTCGAGCCACAGCAATGCGATCGGGTCGTGCTCTGGAGAGAGCACGACCTGCAGGAACGTGCGCAACCGATCGAGGGGGCGAGCGGCAGGGGCCCCTTCCGGCCCCGGACGGTGTACTTCGATGGCGGCGCTGAACGCGGCAGCGACCAACTCGTCTGCCGTCCGGAAATAGTGGGTCACCAAACCTGGGTAGACGCCTACGGCATCCGCCACCCGCTTTGCCGTGACCTTGGCGAGGCCGTCCGCCACGGCAATGTGCGCGGCGGCCCCGCTGATCTCGCTCTTTCGAGTATCTGGGCGCTTGCGGCGTCGACCCGTGTCGGTCGCCGGACTCGTCATGTTGCCGACGCTAGCACCCGCCCCGGGGGATGAACGCGGCCATGGGTGGCCCTGGGGTCGAGTCACGGCGAAAGCGCCGCGAGAACTATGCCGTTCCCTCTTCCCTTGGTCGGCCCCTGGCGTTATTGTTGCCGACACCAATAACAATATTGGTGTAAGCACCAACAAGGAGTGACATGGCTGCCCAGGACGAAAAAGTGACGACAGGCGGTGATGAGGTCGGCAAGGTGGAGGCGCACGGGATCGAATACATCGCACCCACGGAACGCCATGGCCGACCACGCGACTTGTTCGCGGTCTGGGCGGCCTCGAACATCAACTACCTGTACGTCCTGCTCGGTGGCCTACTGGTCGTCTTCGGCTTGACCCTCGGGCAAGCACTGATCGCCGTGGTCGTCGGGAATCTGTTCTGGGCGGCGATCGGAGTCATTGCGATCAGCGGTCCAGCGGCAGGAGCGCCGAGTAGCGTCATCACGCGAGCGATGTTCGGGACACGAGGCAACCGCATCAATGTGGGTGTCTTCAGCTGGCCGGTCTTCATCGCCTACGAGGCCGTCAATCTTTCGATCGGCGCCTTGGCCGGGTTCGCCATCGTGCAACATTTCGGCGCCACGCTCTCGACGCCGTTGAAGGTCGTATTGGTCGCTTCTATCGCGACCGTGACCTTGGTGGTCAGCGTGTACGGTCACGCAACCATCCTCCGGCTGAGCGGCGCGGTCACCGTCGCCCTGGCCCTGGCGATGGGTGGGCTCGCGTTCTTCGTGGTGCGTCACGCGGACTGGAGCTACCAACCCACCGTCGAGGTGGGAGGGGGTGCGAGCTGGTCCATCTGGGCGGCGGGTGTCGCATTGATCGCTGCTGCGCCACTGTCCTGGGGCGTCAGCCCCGACTATGCGCGCTACCTACCGCAGACCTCCTCTCGCACCGCAATCGCGGCGTGGACCGGGCTGGGCGGGTTCATTCCCTCGGTCGCATTGGGCGCAGTGGGAGTGCTCGCCGCGACCGTCGTCGACATGTCAGACGCGCAGACGAGTATCGGACAACTCCTTCCCTTCTGGTTCTACCCAATCTTCTTGGCTGTCATCGTCATTGGCTCCATGAGTAACAACGTACTGACCATGTACTCGTCCGGCCTGTGCCTCCAGGTGATCGGCATCCCGCTTCGACGATCGATCACCGTGCTCATCGACGGGCTCCTCGGTGTGGCGCTTGCCGGCTACGCGCTGTTCGTCTCCGACTTCACCGCAGCGTTGAGTGGCATTCTCGAACTGACCGTTACTCTCCTGGGGCCGAGCATCGCCATCTACATCACCGACCTGTACCTCCGCCGCAACGACTACAGCGGATACGAACTCCGAAATGACAGTCCGGACGGCCAGTTCTGGTACACGAAGGGGTTCAATGTCGCCGGCTTCGCAGCCTTCGCCCTGGGCACCGGATCTGCACTGCTGTGCGTCAACACCACCGACTTCACGGGCCCGATTGCCATCCATCTCGGTGGCGCGGACGTGTCCTGGATCGTCGGCCCGATGGTCGCCGGCGTCGTGTACGCCGCGCTCTCCCGAACCCTCTACCCGGCGAGCACCCGCGCGGCGACCGCACGCAGAAGCACTTCCGGGGCCGCTCGCAAGGAGCCTGTCCATGACTGAAATCGACTGCACGCACGAGATAAACAGCACGAAGCGGCACGAGCCCGCCGCGCCGCTACCCGTGGCCGAACGGTGGTTTCGCACCCGGCGAGTCGAGACGACGCTGACACGCATCGACGAACCTCACGTCAACGAGCTCCTGCGCGCGAACATCTGGTGGGTGAAAGGCCGCGATCGCGACCTCGTCGTCGACACCGGGCTCGGGGTGGCATCGCTGCGGAAACATCTTCCACAGTTGTTCGCACGCGACCCGTTGGTCGTCCTGACGCATTCGCACCTCGACCACATGGGCGGCGCGTACGAATTCGACTTCTGTGCAGCGCATCCGGGAGATCCCTTCCGCGATCCGCCGCCGGGGAGTCTCAACGGGCCGGCCGTGCTCGACGAACTCGGCATCACGTCGGACCTCCGTGAAACAGTGCCGCCCGTGCTGGTGAACGCCATTCCCCACAGTGGTTACGACGTCGGCGACTATCGACTGCGACCCGCACGGATCACCCGATGGCTGCGGGACGGTGACCACATCGACGTCGGTGACCGGCAATTCACCGTGCTGCACCTGCCCGGCCACTCACCCAGCAGTATCGGACTGTTCGACCAACACACGGGCACACTGTTCTCCGGCGACGTGATCTACGACGACGTGCTGATCGACGACTGCATCGGCGCCGACCGAACTGTCTACCGCAACACCATGCAAACCCTCATCGACCTCGACGCGCGAACCGTCCACGCCGGCCATGGCGACAGTTTCAATGGCGCCCGACTACACCAGCTCGCCGCGGACTACCTGGAGCCGGGCACCCATTGAATAGTCGTGGGCTCGCTCACACCCCGGTAGGCTCGGTGCTGTGAATACGACCGGTTGGACGCAGCAACGGCTGCTCGCGGTCGGCCACGGTGTGGATCTGTCGCAGCACGCCAGATTGTTGAGCGATGTGCACGACGCGGTGATGTCGGGTCAGGAGCCGCCGGTGCCTCCGCGTGAGGTGGTCGCCCGGTCGTGGTCGCGCCTGCAGGCGGACGGCGTCAGTCCCGCCCGGTGTGAGGACGTCGCACTGGCTGAATTCGCCGAACTCGAAGCTCGTCGCACCCGGAGTGCGCTGAGATCGGTTCTTCCGGAGCTGCGCAGCACGTTGACCGAGGTGGCAGTCGACGCGAACTTCATCGTGGTGGTCGCCGACTCGGACGGCGTGGTGTTGTGGCGGGAGGGCGCCCGCGGTGTGCAGAGGGCGGCCGATGCCCTCGGTTTCGTGGAGGGCGCCCGCTGGTCCGAGAAATTGGTCGGCACCAATTCTGTCGGCACAGCGTTGGTCGAGGACGCTCCGGTACAGCTGTTCTCGGCCGAGCATTACGCGCGGTCCCATTACGGCTGGTCGTGTACCGGGTCCCCGGTGCACGACCCACGCTCCGGCGAGGTGCTCGGCGTGGTGGATATCAGCGGATCGGCGATGTCGGTGCACCCCACCACCGTGGCACTCGTGAAGACGGCCGTGCGATTGGCCGAGTCGACGCTCTGGCGCCAGCATGCCACCCAACTCGACAAACTCCGGGCTTACGCGGCTCCGGTGCTCGCGGCGACGAGCGGGCCTGCCATCGTCGTGGACAACCACGGTTGGGTCGCGGCAGCCAACGGAATCGGCGTACCCGAACGGCTGACACCCCCGGATACCGATAAACCGCTGCTCGTGCCAGGTCTGGGACTCTGTGTTCCCGAACCGCTCGGCGATGGGTGGCTGGTGCGCCGCCGAGGAGACCGGGCGCTCATCGAACTCGAGCTCGACCTGGGTGCGGCGCCGCGGGCGACGGTGCGAGGCGATGTGGAGTGGACGCGAGCGCTGTCACCGCGACACGCGCAGATTCTGCGCGTACTGGCGGAAATCGGATCGGCCGGCATCGATGCAGCCTCGTTGAGCGAGGCTCTGTTCGGTGACCGGGACCATGTGGTCGCAGTGCGAGCCGAGGTCTCCCGGCTGCGCAAGAGCCTCGGGCCCGTACTGACCACCCAGCCATACCGGTTCGCGGACGATGTCCGGGTGCGAATGCTTGGCTGAGGTCTCGCCTGGGTGAGACGGTGACGTTTCTCCTACCGGGCGTGCCGGTTCGGTACGGATCCGCAGGTGCGCGGCGGTGTGGTGATGCGGGCAACGACGAAGGCCCGCAGTTCCGTGCGAAATTGGGAATCCAGTTGCCGGCCGACGGGGCCGTCGAGGATCTTTCGAAGTCGCGCCAAGTAGCAGGCGGGCGTCATCCCGAATTCGACGAGGAGGTCGCCGGTGTTTCCGCCGCCGTAGGGCAGCCAGCGGCGAGCGAATTCGACGAGACGGGTGTCTTCGATGACAGAGCTGCTGGTCATGACGTCAAACTCCTTGTGGATACGTGGTGGAGAGGTGAGTGAGGGGCGCGGCGAGTTCGCGGCGGTGGTGGGCCATCGCCTGGGCGTAGAGGCGGCCGGCGCGGTACGACGAGCGCACC
>JBCEBZ010000328.1:0-48678 GCA_039206675.1 Rhodococcus sp. (in: high G+C Gram-positive bacteria)
CCGGTTTCGGCGACGTCGACACGCTCCAGCACCGGGCCCGGCGCGTCGTCGGCGACATGGCACTCGCGCTCCAGGGTTCGCTGCTGATCCGCCACGGGCACCCCGCGGTCGCCGACGCGTTCTGCGTCAGCCGGCTGTCCGGCGACTGGGGCACCGTGTTCGGAACGCTGCCGACGGGCGTCGACACCGCCTCCATCATCGCCCGCGCCACCCCCAAGGTGGGAGCGTGACCGGCCACGACGACCACGCGGGCACCCGACCCGCCGCGTGGCGGGACGGCTGGGACGAGGGCGCGGACTCCCTGTTCGCGGATCGGGCACCGCAGCGGACGAACGACACCCCGGAGTACCGGACCCTCACCTACGAGGTCACCGGGCGAATCGCCCGGATCACGTTCGACCGACCGGAGCACGGCAACGCGATCACCGCGGACACTCCCGTCGAACTCGCGGCGACCGTCGAACGTGCCGACCTCGATCCCCGCGTCCACGTGATCCTGCTGTCGGGCCGGGGAAAGGGATTCTGCGGCGGATACGACCTGGGGGTGTTCGCGGAGAACAGCGGCGGCGCCGGTGACGAACCGGGAGCGACGACGGGCACCGTCCTCGATCCGATCGTGCAGGCGCGCAACCACAATCCGTTCGCACACTGGGACCCGATGGCCGACTACGCCATGATGAGCCGGTTCAACCGCGGTTTCGCGAGCCTGCTGCACGCGAACAAGCCGACGGTCGCGAAGATCCACGGTTTTTGCGTGGCCGGCGGCACCGACATCGCGCTGTACTGCGACCAGATCGTCGCCGCGGACGACACCAAGATCGGCTACCCCCCGACCCGGGTGTGGGGTGTGCCCGCCGCCGGCATGTGGGCACACCGCCTCGGCGACCAGCGGGCCAAACGACTCCTCCTCACCGGCGACTGCATCACCGGACGGCAGGCGGCCGAATGGGGCCTCGCCGTGGAGTCGGCGCCCGCGGACGAACTCGACCGTCGCACCGAGGACCTCGTCGAGCGGATCGCGAAGATGCCGATCAACCAGCTGATGATGGTCAAACTCGCGCTGAACAGCACGCTGCTCGCGCAGGGCGTCGCCAACTCGACGATGGTGAGCACCGTCTTCGACGGGATGTCCCGGCACACCCGCGAGGGGTATGCGTTCCAATTGCGCTCGGCCACCGCCGGATTCCGTGAGGCCGTCCGCGAACGCGACGAGCCGTTCGGCGATCACAAGCGCCTCCGGCACCCGTGAGTACTTGTTAACCGCCCGCGGTTAACAAGTACTCACGGGGGGATTGCAACACGATGCAACGCTTGCCGCGCAGCCTCGACCGGCGTGTGCTGTATGTCACATACCGAGCGAAGGAGAGGTACATGACACAGACGGTCCAGCCGACTGCGCTGCAGACGACCCTGACCCCCCAGGAGCGCGTCGACCTGTGGTTGGCGAGCTTCGAAGCCGCTCTTGCCGCGCGCGACGTCGAGCGTGCCGCGGGCATGTTCGCCGTCGACAGTTTCTGGCGGGATCTGGTGGCGTTCACCTGGAACCTCAAGACGGTCGAGGGGCGCGACGCCGTCGCCGCGATGCTGCACGCACGCCTCGACGACACCGACCCGACGAACTTCCGCACCACCGAGACACCGGACGAGGCGGACGGCGTCACGTCTGCGTGGATCGAATTCGAGACGGCGACGGGCCGCGGCAAGGGGCACCTGCGGCTGAAGGACGACGAGGCGTGGACGTTCCTCACCACCATGCAGGAATTGAAGGGCCACGAGGAACGCCGGGGACGGAACCGCGTCAAGGGCGCGGTCCACGGCTCGGGCGGTGACACCCAGAGCTGGGCGGAGAAGCGGGAGATCGAGGAGCGGGAACTCGGCTACACCCGGCAGCCGTACGTTCTCGTGATCGGCGGCGGCCAGGGCGGCATCGCGCTCGGCGCCCGGCTACGCCAACTCGGTGTGCCCGCCATCGTCGTCGACAAGAACGAACGCCCCGGCGACCAGTGGCGCAACCGGTACAAGTCGCTGTGCCTGCACGACCCGGTCTGGTACGACCACCTGCCGTACATGCCGTTCCCGGACAACTGGCCGGTGTTCGCGCCGAAGGACAAGATCGGCGACTGGCTCGAGATGTACACGAAGGTGATGGAGATTCCGTACTGGGCGTCCACCACCTGCACGTCGGCGACGTTCGACGAAGAGGCGAAGGAGTGGACCGTCGTCCTCGACCGCGACGGCGAAGAGGTGGTGCTCCACCCGAAGCAGTTGGTGCTCGCCACCGGGATGTCGGGCAAACCGAACGTTCCGTCGTTCCCCGGTCAGGACGTGTTCAAGGGCGAGCAGCACCATTCGAGCCGGCATCCCGGTCCGGACGCCTACGTCGGCAAGCGCGTCGTCGTCGTGGGAGCCAACAACTCCGCGCACGACATCTGCAAGGCGCTCTTCGAGACCGGCGCCGACGTGACGATGCTGCAACGGTCGTCCACGCACATCGTGAAGTCCGATTCCCTGATGGACCTCGGCCTCGGCGACCTCTATTCGGAGCGCGCGCTCGCGGCGGGCATGACGACGGAGAAGGCCGACCTCACGTTCGCGTCGCTGCCGTACAGGATCATGCACGAGTTCCAGATCCCGGTCTATCAGAAGATCGCCGAACGGGACAAAGACTTCTACGAGCGACTCGAAAAGGCCGGTTTCAAGCTCGATTTCGGTGACGACGGTTCCGGCCTGTTCATGAAGTACCTGCGTCGCGGGTCCGGCTACTACATCGACGTCGGCGCGTCCGAACTCGTCGCGGACGGCAGCATCCACCTCGTGTCCGGGCAGGTCGACCACCTCAGCGAGGACGCCGTGATTCTCACCGACGGCACCGAGTTGCCCGCCGACCTCGTCGTCTACGCGACGGGCTACGGCTCGATGAACGGCTGGGCCGCCGACCTCATCGGCCAGGACGTCGCCGACAAGGTCGGCAAGGTGTGGGGTCTCGGCAGCGACACCACCAAGGACCCCGGCCCGTGGGAGGGCGAGCAGCGCAACATGTGGAAGCCCACCCAGCAGGAGGCGCTGTGGTTCCACGGCGGCAACCTGCACCAGTCGCGGCACTACTCGCTGTACCTCGCCCTGCAACTCAAGGCGCGGCACGAGGAGATCCCGACACCGGTCTACGGGCTGCAGGAGGTGCATCACCTCAGCTGATCGGTCCCGGCATGCCGCGGGCGCCTCGCATCACCGGTGCGGGGCGCCCGCACACTGTGTGCATCCAAAACCGGTGTGCGGCGGATCGTTACCTCGCCTCGAGAACCCCGGTCATCTGCTTGACGGTCTTGGCCGCGAGGATCTCGAACGCGAGGCGGGCGGCGGGGTCGGCGAATCGCGCGAGACCGGTGAATTCGAGATGCGCGCGGTAGGTGATCGACGTCGAGGTGTCGTCCACCTTCTCGAACGACAGGTCGTCCGACGTGACCGCGGCTCCGTTGCGGCCCTCGAAGACGACGTGATCGGGGTCGTCGCGGGTCATGCGGTAGGTGAGTTCGGTGGTGCGCCCGAAGAACGAGGACACGTTGTGCCATTCGGTGCCCACCGCCACCGGACCCGGGGTGGTCTGCTCGCACTTCTCCGTCCCGGGATCCCAGGCCGTGGTGTTCGCGAAGTCGCGCAGGTATGCGACGACGTCCCCGAGCGGTGACGCGACGGTGAACGTTCTGCTGACGTCGGCCACGCGGGCCTCCTATGCGCAGTCGCGGCAGATCAGCTGCCCGCCCTCTTCGGACGCGAGACGCGACCGATGATGGACCAGGAAGCAACTGCTGCAGGTGAATTCGTCGGCCCGCTTCGGAATGACGCGGACCGTGAGTTCCTCACCGGACAGGTCGGCGCCGGGCAGTTCGAAGGACTCCGCCGTGTCGGTCTCCTCGACGTCGACGACGGACGACTGCGAGTCGTTCCTCCGTGTCTTCAGTTCTTCGAGCGAGTCCGCGGCGAGTTCGTCGTCGACGGTAACCCGTGGTGCGTCGTAGTCGGTTGCCATGACTTCCTCCCTTTGGCTCATGTTCCCCGTGTCGTGAAATTTCCCACTTGCGGGGCACGGTTGCTAGACAACGCACCGATCCCGCATTTTGTTCCCGGGCGGCGGCAGCTGTCCCGTGATTGCGGGATGCCCGTTCCGGGTACCACTCAATCAGCCGATCGGAAGGTGGTCTGTCGATGACGAGTGCACGCGACGAGCGCGGCAATCCCGTGCCCGACCCGGAGCCGGTGCCGCCGTCGCCGGGTCCTCCTCCCGTGCCTCCGACGCCGATACCGCCGCACCCGTTCCCGCCGGAGCCGGGTCCGGAACCCGCACCGCCCGAACCGGGTCCGCAGCCGGGCCCACCGGGGCCGACGCCCCCGGGTCCGCCCCTTCCCGAGCCGACTCCCCCGTATCCGCCACAGATGCACGACCCGACCCGATCCCTGTAGGTTAGCCTCACCTACAGGGAGGTATGTGGATGCGAACGCTCAACCGTCGCAAGTTCCTGACCGTGAGCGCCGGGGTCGGCATGGCCGTCGTCGCCGCCGCGTGTTCGTCCGGCACCGAAGCCGGCGCCGAAGGCGACACCCGGACCGTGACGCACAAGAAGGGCACGACCGAGGTCCCGAGCGACCCCCAGCGGATCGTCACCGTCGGCTACTCCGACCAGGACACGCTCCTCGCGTTCGGACGCACGCCGGTCGGCGTCACCGACTGGTACGGCGACTACCCGGACGCCACCTGGCCGTGGGCGCAGGACGCGCTCGGCGGGGCGCACCCCGAGGTCTTCAACCGCGGTCAGTTCACCGGGGAGGCGAACTTCGCGTACGAGGAGATCGCGAAGCTCGACCCCGACCTGATCCTCGCGCTGTACATCGACGTCGACGACGACGCGTATCAGCGGCTCTCGGCCATCGCGCCCACGGTGACGACGTCCCCGGACTACCCCGATTTCGGGATGCCCTGGCAGGACGCCGTCCGCATCGTCGGCACCACCCTCGGCGAGGACGAGAAGGCGAATCAACTCGTCGCCGACGTCGACGACCTGGTCGCGCAGCAGCGCGCCGCGCACCCCGAATTCGAGGGCAAGACCGTCGCCGTGGCCGAACTGGGCGACGCCGGGTCGTTCTACGTCCGCTCCCCGAACGACCCGCGCTCACGCCTGATGACGTCGCTCGGGTTCGTCGTCCCGGAGCAGATCACGCAGCTCGCGGGCGACCAGGACGCGTTCACCATCAGCAAGGAACAGCTGAACATCCTCGACGTCGACGTCCTCGTCTGGAACGTGGGCAGCAGCCCCGGCGCCGAAGCGCAGATCACCGCGGACCCCGTCTATCAGTCGCTGCCGGTGGCGAAGGCGGGACGGGCCGTGTTCGTCGACGACCCCACCGTTTCCGGCGCTCTCACCTGGGGCACCGTCCTCAGCCTCCCCTACGCCGTCGATGCCCTCGTGCCGAAGTTGGCGGACGCCGCCGCCAAACCGGCCTGACCGTTCACTCCGACTCGTCCTCGAGTCGGGTGAGCGCGACCAGCGTCCGGACCCCGTGCACCATGGCGCGTTCGTCGAGGTTGAAACCCGGCTGGTGCAGCTCCTGGGGCGTGCCGATGCCGTCCCACACGCCGAGCCGGGCCATCGCGCCCGGAACCTTCTCGAGGTACCAGGCGAAATCCTCGCCGCCGCTCGACTGGTGGGCCTCGCCCAGGTGATCGAAGCCGACGACCGACTCGATCGCCTCCCGCAGGTCGGCGGTGCAGTCGGGATCGTTGACGACGGGCGGAACGCCCTGCCGGTAGGAGAGTTCGTACCGCACGTTGTACGGGGCGAGCAGGTGGCAGATCGCGTCCGTGACCAGCGGTTCGAGCGACACCCACGTCTCGCGGGACGCGCTGCGCAGGGTGCCCACCAGTTCACCCGATTCGGGCACGGAGTTCGCGACCTGCCCGGCGGCCACCTTGCCCCAGGTGAGGACGGTCGCGGTGCGGGCGTCGATGCGCCGGTCGAGGACGGACGCGAGCCCCGTCACCAGGACCGCGGTGGCGTGGATCAGGTCGCCGGTCAGGTGCGGCCGGGCGGTGTGACCGCCCGCCGACCACAACCGCACGGTGACCGCGTCGTTGGACGAGGTGATCGGCCCGGTCCGGGTGGCCAGCTTGCCTACTTCGAGGTGCGGGTCGCAGTGCAGTGCATAGATCTTCGCCACCCCGTCGAGCGCGCCCGCGGCGATCGTGTCGACGGAGCCGCCGGGCGTCGTCTCCTCGGCGGGCTGGAAGATGAGCCGGACCCGGGTCGGCGGCGGGTACTTCACGAGGACCGACGCCGCCCCCATCAGCATCGTGGTGTGGGCGTCGTGACCGCACGCGTGCGACACCCCGGGGACGGTCGACTCGAACGGGAGGCCGGTCGTCTCGGCCACCGGCAGTGCGTCGAGGTCGGCGCGCAGTGCGACGCGGTCGCCCGTCTCGGGGCCGAGGTCGCACCACAGGCCGGTGCCGCCGGGCAACACGACGGGTTCGAGGCCGAGACCGAGGAGGTGGTTGCGCACGATTCCGGTGGTCCGGCGTTCCTCGAACGACAGTTCCGGATGCGCGTGCAGATCCCGGCGCCACTCGATCAGCTTCTTCTCGTCGAGTTCCGTCGACTCGGTCCACGTCATGCCGGCGGTGTCGCCGCGGTCCCAGACCTTGGCGCTCCAGTACCGTCGGGGCCGGCGGGCACCGGTCGAGATCGGGGCCGCCTCGGGCGGCGCGGGCGGGACCTCCACCTCGGGAAGGTGCTCGGTGCGGCCCGCCGTTTCCGCGAGCAGCAGGTCGACGACGTCGGTGAGCCGCCCTCGGCGAGCGAGCGCGTGACGCTGCCGGGCGGCGGAACTCCCGTGGGCGGACGCCTCGGCGGACAGTTCCAGCACGGTGTCCCAGTCGCCGGCCTGCTCGAGCTGCGGTCGCAGCGAGTTCACGAAGTCGCCGACGAGATCCGACGCGGGACGCGCCTGCGGAAACCGCACGTCGACCAGCTCCCCCTCCAACCCCGACCGCGCGGCCCGCCACAGCGCCGCTCGGGTGAGGGTCGGGAGCACCTCGACGCCCTTCCTCCCGGCGCGCAGACCCTCCACCTCGCGTTCCACGAGCGCACGGAACAGGGCGGCGACGAGCACGACCGTGTCCAGCCGCGGGCAGCTGTCGCACACCCGCAACTCCAGGGTCGGAAGCTTCACCGACGGCCGGACGTCGAAATACGCCATGCCCGGGTCGCTGATCACCCCGCTGGCGACCAGGTCGTCGATCAGCGCGCCGTATTCGGCGGCCGAGGCGACGGGCGCCGCCGGACCGGTGCTGGGCCAGCGCAACCACAGCAGCGTCCGCGCGCTGGAATAGCCGGTGTCCGCACCGTCGGACCGGAACGGCGAACTCGCGCTGAGCGCCAGGAGGACGGGCATGTGCGGCGCGACGCGGTGCGCGACCTGCACGGCCTCGTCGCGGTCGGGCAGGTCGACGTGCACCTGGGTGCCGCAGATCAGCTGCTCGCGGGCGAGCACCTGGTAGTCGGCGAGCATCCGCCGGTAGCGCTGCGTCCCCGTCACGTGCATCTCGGCGGGCAGCGACAGCGGCATCGACCCCGCGGCCGCCACCCCGATGCCGAGTCCCTCGGCCGCGTCGATCAGCACCGTCCGGTGCCGCTCCAGATCGTCCCGCAAGCTGCCGAGGTCGGCGTACACACCGCTGTTGACCTCGACGACGCACTGCTGGAGTTCGTCGACGTACACGTCGTCGGGAAGTCGTGCCAGCAACTCCGGCGCGCGGGTGGTCAGGCGCCGGGTCTTGCGATCGATGAGATGGAATTCCTCCTCGACCCCCACTTTCCGTGGGTCGGTGACGAGCACGATGTGCCTCTAATTCCCTGTGGCACCCTCGGTGTGGTCAGAACCCACGCAGCCGTGGTCCGGAGGATTGTTCACTCCATTTTTCGCCATGGACGATGGGTTCCCCGTGCATCGGGGTCTGAACCATCGGGAGTCCGGCTAACCCGTGCCGTCACCCATCACCGCGCCCTCGCGCCGGGGGTCCGCGCCGCCGACCCACCCCGAATCCTGGCGCTGCAGCGCGCTGAGCCCGCTGGACTGCGGTGCGACCGACACCTGGTGACCCATCGCCCGCAGTTGCACGATCAACGGGTCGGCGGCGCCGTCGTCGACCGCGTCGATGTTGGGATGCTCGCCGCCGACGCCGGTGACCGGGGTATTGGCGGCCCCGAAGTCGACCGCCGACACGGCCTGCTGCGGGTTCAGGCCCCAATCCAGCATTCCCACGAGCGTTTTCACGACGAACTGGATGATCACCGACCCGCCCGGCGACCCGGTGGCGAACTGGACGTCGCCGCGTGAGCCGTCGCTGCCGCGGTCGAAGACGAGCGTCGGCGCCATCGAACTCCGCGGCCGTTTACCCGGTTCGACGCGGTTGGCGAGCGGCGCCCCGTCGGGGCCGACCGGCTGGGCCGAGAAGTCGGTGAGCTGATTGTTGAGCACGAAGCCGTCCGTCATGTGGAACGAGCCGAACGCCGATTCCACCGTCGTCGTCATCGAGGCGACATTGCCGTACCGGTCGGCGATCGAGATGTGGCTGGTGCCGTGTTCCTTGTCCTGCGGCTGCACACCGAGCGGAACGGGCCCGAAATTTCCGGGTTGCGCGGTGCCCATGCTCTTGCCCGGGTCGATGAGGCCGGCCCGCTGCTTCAGATAGTCCTCGTTCAGCAAAGTGTCGAGGGAATTGCCGGGCAGCGGAACGAAATCGGAGTCCGCGACGTACTTGTCCCGGTCCGCGTACGCCAGTCGCTCGGCCTCGGAGATGAGGTGCACGGCCTCCGCCGTCGGCTTTCCGCCGTTGTCGTCGAGGTTCGTCGGCCCGTACTGCGACAGGTCGAAGTTCTCCAGGATGCCCAGCGTCGCCGCGACCGCCGTACCACCGGACGACGGGTTCGGCATGCCGCAGATCTCGTGGTCCCGGTACGGCGTGCACAGCGGGGTCCGCTTCTTCGCCTGGTAGTTGGCGAGATCGTCGAGAGTCATCTGCCCGGGGGTGCGGCCGCCCGACGCCGTCGCCGTCGCGTCGACGATGCCCTGGGCGATCGCCCCGGTGTAGAAGGCGTCGGCGCCGCCCGCGGCGATCGCTCCGAGCGTCTTGGCCATGGCCGGGTTCGTCAGCTTCGTCCCGGCCGGCTTCGGGCTGCCGTCGGGGTTCAGGAAGTACGCCTTCGACGCCTCGTCGACGGCCAGGTCGGGCGCGGACGCGGCGATCTGCCCGGCCATCCGGGGACTGATCTCGAGCCCCTGGTCGGCGAGGGAGATGGCCGGGTCGAACAGTTCCCGCCACGCGTCCCGCCCGTGGTCGCGGTGCGCCATCTCGAGCATCCGCACCACGCCGGGCACGCCGATGGACCGTCCGCTCGCGCGGGCGTCGGGCTTGGGCTCGGTGCGGTCGGTGTCGCTGATCCAGCGGAGGTAGTTCTCCGTCGCGGCCATCGGCGCGACCTCCCGCCCGTCGTACGCCTCGACACTGTTCTGCCCGGCGTCGTAGTAGAGCAGGAACGCGCCGCCGCCGATTCCGGAAGACTGCGGTTCGACGAGACCGAGAACCGTCTGGGCCACGATCAGCGCGTCGGCGGCCGTACCGCCGTCCCGCAGCACCTCGCACGCGGCCTGCGTCGACACGGGATTGGCGGTGGAGACCGCATACGACGCGGTGCTCACCGGCGTCATCCCGGACCGGTACACGGTGGCGATCTCGGGGTTGGTCGCGAGATTCTGGGTGGTCGGCGCCGGACCGGGAGGCGGCGGCGCCTTGGAAACCGGGGTGCCGTTCGGAACGTCCGCGCACGTGGCCGCCGGATCGCTCTGCGGTTCCTCGTCCGACGAGCACGCGGCCAGCGCCCCGACGCAGAGAGCCGCGGCCAACGAGGCCCGAAGAACTGTTCCGATTCCCGTCACAGGACCCATCAACGAACCCTAACAGCGGAAATCCGGCGACGACCGGCTAAAGGCGAGGTCCGAAGTGCCGGGTGAGGATTCGGTACCCGAGCTCGTGCAGATGGTGGTGCTCGGGCCACCGGTCGCGGGTCCACGCCGGGTCGGTGTGGGCGGCGGTGATCGCGGCGGTCGTCGATGCGTGCAGATCGAACTCGAGGTCCCGGCGGAGTTCGGCGACGACATTCGGTTCCCGGGCGTCGCCGAGCCGCCCGATCGTCCCGGCCACCTGCTCGTCCGCATCGCTCAGGATCCGCCGGTACGAACCCGGGAGCACCGTCCACAGCACCACCAGCGCCACCGCGACACCGATCACGGTCTCGAGAAGCCGGTCGCGGGACACGGCCGTCAGGTCCACGTGCGTGCCGCGGCTGCCGAGAACCAGGGCGAGCGGGGTGATGAACACCATCGCCAGCCCGTAATTGCGGACGAGGAACGCCTCGATCCCCGCCATCAGGAGCGCCACGACGAGGACCAGCACCGCCGCCGACAGGTCGAGCGTCGACAACACGGCCAGCACGACCAGGCCGAGCACCGTCCCGAAGAACCGATGCAGCCCGCGATACGTCCCCAGCACCCGGTCCGGTCCCTGGTGCAGAATCATCGCCGCCGTGATCACCGCCCAGTCGGGCCTGCCGACGCCGAACCCCAGCGCCAGCAGACCGGCCACCGGGCACGCGACCAGCAGTCGCGCGACGATCGTCCAGGACCGGCCCCGCAGATGCGACGCCCGGCCGAGGCGGTAGCGGATCGACGGCCGCGGCAGCGGGACCTGCGGCCGCAGGTCGTCGACGTCCGAGGCGTGATCCGCGTCGACACCGTCCACCGTCGCCGCACACCGCAGGTGCGCCGCCCGCAGCGTGCGGGTCAGCGGGTGATCACGGCCGACGAGGGCGGCGTCGTGGAGGCATTGCCAGGCGGCGTGCAGCGACCGCACCGCGTCCCGCCGGGCCGTCGGCTCGGAGGTATCCGCGAGTGCGGCGTCAACCGCGTCGACCGCGGTCGCGACCGCCGCACGCTCGGGGGTGCGGGGACGCGCGATCAGCCCCGACATCGACACGAGCAGCGCCGACACCGCCCCGGCTGCCGCCCAGGTCATCACCTCCGCCACGGAGACACCGAGCGCGGGCAGTGCGGACGCGATCTCCACCGTGAGCAGCGGAAGGAACGCGCCCGGCGCGCCGAGCCGCAGTCCGTCGACGACGAAGGCGCAGACCGAGACGACGACGGTCATGGTCAGGACGAGCGCCATTCCCCACAGCGCGGACCCGCCCGATGCCGTCGCATCGTGCACGAACGCGCCGACCGCGGCGCCCACCCCGGCCAGGAGCACCATCACGGCGGCGGCGATCGACACCACCCGCCACCGCACCCGGTACGCCCTGCCCTCGCCGTAGACGACGGCGAACGCTCCCAGCGTGGCGGTCGCGGCGACCGTCGAATGTCCGAGCGCGACCCCCGCCAGTGCGGGCAGGCCCACCGCGACGCCGGCGCGGACCACGCCCGGCCAGCGCCGACCCAGCTTGGGCACCCCCAGAAGCAACGACCGTGCCGGGGCCGGCGCAGGGATCGGCACACCGTGATCCCGCGATCCGGTTCCCTGATCCTGCGCACCCACCGACACGACCACTCACACTACGAGCGGTCGCGTCACTCGAAACAGTCGATGAGGTGCATCTCACGTGCGGTGCGCGGCTCCGATCAGGTGTGCGGGCGGTGCAGTGGGCGCCCGTACTCGGCGGCGAGCAGGCCGAGGGCGACGGCACCGGCGAGCAACCCGAAGTCGCGCAGTGCGACGTCGTAGTAGCCGGACAGCGTGAGCAGATTGACGATGATCCCGGCCAGCCAGGCGGCGACGACCCAGGCGCCGATCCGCGGTGCCACGGCGACGAGGATTCCGGCGATCACTTCGATCACGCCGACGACGTACATGCCCTGCTGCGCGGTTCCCGGCAGGATGTCGTCGATCCAGGGTGCCAGGTAGGCGGGCCAGTCGGTGAGCCAGTTCGCGAACTTGTCGAGACCGAACAGGATCGGCGCCACCGTGAAGACCGTGCGCAGTACGAGAAAGGCCTGGTAGCCGGGGTCGGACAGGGTGTGCGATCCGTGGCTGACCTGGTGGGGTGTGTTGGTAGCCATGACAACTCCTTCTAAAAACCATCCTCTTTGACTATAGAATTTCCCGCTCGATTTAGTCAACGATTCTCGGTTTTACAATGGGTTTCATGGATGCCACTCCACGCTCGGCCGTCTCGGCCGTCTCCGCCCTCGGCGAGCCGGTCCGCAGGCAGGTGTACGACCACGTGCGCACGCAGCCGTCCCCGGTCAGCCGCGACGACGTCGCCGAGGCGCTGGGTCTCGCCCGTTCGACGTCCGCGTTCCATCTGGAGAAGCTGGCCGACGAGGGTCTGCTGGCCGTCGAATTCGCGCGGCGCGGCGGACGCTCGGGACCGGGCGCGGGACGACCCGCCAAGCTGTACCGGCGGTCCGACCGCGAGTTCGCGGTGCACCTCCCCGAACGGGCGTACGCGCTCGCCGGCGAGTTGTTCGCGCGGGCGATCGAGGACGCCGAGGCGACCGGCGCCTCACCGCGCGACGCGCTGGTCGCGCGGGCCCACGACTTCGGGCGCGACCTCGGCGCCGGCATCGGATGCTCGGAGGGCGACCTGACCGCCGCGCTCGCGGAGAGCGGTTACGAACCGCGCCGCAGCGACGGGACCATCGTGCTGGTCAACTGCCCGTTCCACGCGCTCGCCCGGCAGCACACCGACATGGTGTGCGGAATGAATCTCGCACTGCTGTCCGGACTGCTCGACGGCGCGGGCTGCGAGGACCGCCGCGCGACACTGGCCCCTGCCGAGGGCTACTGCTGCGTGCGGATCGACCCCCCACGTGAGTGACAAAGTGTGCCCGCGCACGCTTTCCCACTCACCTGGGCAGGTGAGTGGGAAAGCGTGCGGGACCACTCTTTGCCGCTCACCTGGTGCCGACGACGACGGTGGCGCCCACCTCCTCGGACGTCTCGATCCGGGTGGTGAGCCCGGCCTCCGCGAACGCCTCGGCGGTGCGCGGGGCCTGACGCGCGCTGGTCTCGATCAGCAGGTGACCACCCGGCGCGAGCCAGTCGCGCGCCTCGGCGGTCACGCGCCGCTGGATGTCGAGTCCGTCGGCGCCGCCGTCGAGTGAGACCCGCGGCTCGTGGAACCGGGCCTCCGGCGGCAGCAACCTGATCGCATCGGTGGGCACGTACGGGGCGTTGGCCACCAGGACGTCGATGCGTCCCCTCAGCGCGGGGGGCAACGGTGCGTACAGGTCGCCCTCGAACACCCGGGCCGGTTCGGCGACGTTGCGGCGCGCGCACCGGACCGCGGCGGGGTCGATGTCCACCGCATACAACTCGATGCCGTCGAGTGTGTCGGCGAGCGCGGCGCCCACCGCCCCCGACCCGCAGCACAGGTCGACCACGACGGCGTGCGGGCGCGCGAGGGCGGCGGCCTGCTCGACGAGGAACGCGGTGCGACGCCGCGGCACGAACACCCGCGGATCGACGGCGATCCGGAGCCCGCAGAATTCGGCCCAGCCGAGGACGTGTTCGAGGGGGACGCCCGCGACGCGGCGGTCCAGCATCGAGGCGAGTTCGTCCGACGTCCGGGCGGCGGAGACAATCAGGCGCGCCTCGTCCTCGGCGAACACACAGCCGGCGGCGCGCAGCCTCGTGACGAGGACGAACTCGAGAGACGGTGAGAGAGACACGGACATGGGAGAGCCTTTCGGAATGCCGATGGGCGCTCTCCGGTCACCTTATGTCGGTACGACCGCGCGGCCGCGAGATGAGAGCACCCGACCTGAACGAACGGACACTGGGTCTCACCTCCTCGACACGGATCCTGCTCGGAGTCGCAACACTACCGACAGCGGTGGTCGCCGAAAGCCGAACAGCCGGATTCGGCATACACCGGAGCGCCGGTGGGTATCCCCTGGGCGTGCCGGCCTGACCAGGTAGATCGGTCGCCGGCGAAGCTCAGACCGCTCCATCCGCATCGTGACGGCGGATACAATCGAGGTTTCCGCGCTACGTATGGCGGAACTCGGATAGGACCTCGATATGGCCGATCAGGCGAAGCTCCTCGACTATCTGAAGCGAGTCACCGCGGACCTCTATCAGGCGCGGGAAAAGCTCCGTGAGGTCGAGGGCGGAAGCCGCGAACCGATCGCCGTCATCGGCATGGGCTGCCGGTTCCCGGGCGGTGTGCGATCGCCGCGGGACCTGTGGAGGTTGGTCGAGTCGGGTTCCGACACCGTCGCCGGGTTCCCCGAGGACCGCGGCTGGGGCCTGGCGGATCTCTACGATCCGACGGCCGAGCAGGCCGGTAAGACGTACACGGTGCAGGGCAGCTTCCTCGACGACCCCGCCGGGTTCGACCCCGAGGTCTTCGGCATCTCGCCGCGCGAGGCGCTGGCGATGGACCCGCAGCAGCGTCTTCTCCTCGAGACGAGCTGGGAGACGTTCGAGGATGCCGGCATCGATCCGCGGTCGGTGCACGGCCGGCAGGTCGGCGTCTTCACCGGGCTGTCCGGCATCGACTACGCGGCGCGGGCCGGCGGCATGCCGCCCGAGGATCTGGAGGGTTATTTCATCACCGGCAACGCGATGAGCGTCGCGTCCGGCCGGGTGGCGTACAGCTTCGGACTGCACGGTCCCGCGATCACGGTGGATACCGCGTGCTCGTCGTCGTTGGTGTCCATCCACCTCGCCATGCAGGCGCTGCGCAGCGGCGAGTGCGAGCTGGCGCTGGCGGGCGGGGCCACGGTCATGGCGACGCCCGCGGTGTTCGTGGAGTTCAGCCGTCAGCGCGGACTGGCCCGCGACGGGCGGTGCAAGGCGTTCTCCGCCGCCGCGGACGGCACGGCGTGGGGTGAGGGCGCGGGGATGATCGCGCTGGAACGCCTGTCCGACGCGGAACGCAAGGGTCGCCGGATCCTGGCGGTCATCCGGGGCAGCGCGGTGAACCAGGACGGCGCCAGCAACGGACTGACCGCGCCGAACCGGCAGGCTCAGGAGCGGGTGATCGCGCAGGCACTGGCGAATGCGGGGCTCGGATCCGGCGACGTCGACGTGGTCGAGGCGCACGGCACGGGTACGAAACTGGGTGACCCGATCGAGGCGTCCGCCCTCCTGGCCGGCTACGGCCGCGAGCGTCCCGCCGACCGTCCGCTGTGGCTCGGCTCGGTGAAGTCGAATCTCGGGCACACCCAGGCGGCCGCGGGCGTCGCCGGGGTGATGAAGATGATCATGGCGATGCGGCACGGTGTGCTGCCGAAGACCCTGCACGTCGACCGGCCGACCCCGCACGTCGACTGGTCGGCCGGGGCGGTGTCGCTGCTCACCGAGAACCGGGAGTGGCCGGAATCCGACCGTCCCCGCCGGGCCGCGGTCTCGTCGTTCGGCATCAGCGGCACCAACGCCCACGTCGTGCTGGAAGAGGCGCCGCCGGTCGAGCCTTCGGACGCCGAATCGCCCCGTCCGTCAGGCGAAGTCGTCGCCTGGTTCGTGTCGGGACACACCGAACCCGCGCTGCGCGCCCAGGCCGAGCGACTCCGCGAGTACGTCACCGGCCACCCGGACCTGACGCCCGCCGCGGTGGCCGCGGCCCTGCTCGGGTCCCGTGCCACATTCGACCACCGCGCCGCCGTGATCGGCGCAGAGCCCCACGCCCTGCTGAACGGCCTCGACGCGCTCAGCCGCGGCGCGCCCAGCGCCGACGTGGTCACCGGTGTGGCGCTGGAGGCCGGCGACCGGCCGGTGTTCGTCTTCCCCGGCCAGGGTTCGCAGTGGGTGGGCATGGCCACCGAACTGCTGGACACGTCACCGGTATTCGCCGACACCGTGCGGGAGTGCGCCGAGGCGCTGGCTCCGTACACGAACTTCTCGCTGCTGGACGTGCTGCGCGACCGCGATCCCGCCGCGCTCGACCGCGTCGACGTGGTGCAGCCTGCGCTGTTCGCGATGATGGTCGGGCTCGCCGCGCTGTGGCGTTCCCACGGCGTCGAACCCGCGGCGGTGGTCGGGCATTCGCAGGGCGAGATCGCGGCCGCGTATGTCGCAGGGGCACTGAGCCTTTCCGACGCGGCACTGGTCGTGGCGGCCCGCAGCCGGGTGATCGGCGCGTCGGCCCGGCGCGGCGGCGGGATGGCGTCGGTGACGCTGCCCGCCGATCTCGTGCGGGAGAAGATTCAGCCCTGGGCCGGGGCCGTCGAGGTCGCGGCGATCAACGGTCCGTCCGCGACGGTGATCTCCGGCCCCGTCGACGCCCTCGACACGCTGATCGGGCAGTTGCAGGGCGACGGCGTCCAGGCCAGGCGGATCGCGGTGGAATACGCGTCGCACTGCGCGGACGTGTCGGTGCTGCGGGAGCCGATTCTCGACGTCCTCGCGTCGATCACCCCCCGCCGGTCGCGGATTCCGTTCTATTCGTCGGTGACCGGTGGTGTGCTGGACGGCACCGCGCTGGACGCCGACTACTGGTACCGCAATCTGCGCCGGACCGTCCGGTTCGAGCAGGCGACGAGATCGCTGGCCGCGGACGGATACCGGTTGTTCGTCGAGTCGTGCAGCCACCCCGTCCTCACCGTGGCGTTGCAGGACACCCTCGACGCGGCGGGCGTCGCAGGCCGCGCCGTCGGCACCATCCGCCGCGACCGCGCGGGGCTGCGTCAGTTCACCGCCGCACTCGCCGAGGCGCGCGTCCACGGACTGCACGTGGACTGGGACCGGGTGGGCTGGGCTCGACGCGCCGACCGCCGGCAGTGGGTGGACCTGCCCACGTACGCCTTCCAGCATCGCCGCTACTGGCTGGAGAGCCCGGTTCCGCAGGGCGATTTCGCGTCCACGGGCATGGAGGCGGGCGGGCACCCGATGCTCGCCGCGTCGGTCGAACTCGGCGACGGCCGGGGCGCCGTGTTCACGGGTCTGCTGTCGCCGCAACGACTTCCCTGGCTGAGCGATCACGGCGTCGACGGCACCGTCATCCTGCCGGGCACGGCCTTCGTGGAACTCGCCCTGCACGCGGGGAACCGCGTGGGGTGCGGCCGGCTCGAGGAACTCGCCATCGAGGCACCCCTGGTGATTCCCGCCGAGGGTGAGGTGGCCCTGCAGGTGAGCGTGCTCGCCGACGGCGAGGCGGGCCGTTCCGCGGTGTCGGTGCATTCCCGGCCCGCGGACGCCGCGCCGGACACGCCGTGGACCCGGCACGCCACCGGCACGCTCACGGTGGCCGTCGACACCGCCGGCTCCCTGGAACAGCAGTGGCCGCCCGCCGAGGTCACGGCGATCGACGTGCGGGGCCTGTACGACGTGCTCGACGACGCCGGCTACGAGTACGGCCCGGCGTTCCGGGGCCTGAAGGCGGCGTGGCGCCGCGGCGACGACCTGTTCGGCGAGGTGCGCCTGAGCGGGGAGGACCCGGCCGCCGCGGTCGCGGGGTACGGGATCCATCCGGCGGTGCTCGACGCGGCGCTGCACCTGATCGCGCTCGGTGCCGCGGACACCGGCATCCGGCTGCCGTTCGCCTGGGACAAGGTGCAACTGCACGCCGTGGGCGCCACCGCCCTGCGTGTGCACGTGACCACGACCGGGCCCGAGCGTTACCGGGTCTCCGCGTACGACGCGGCGGGCCGACCCGTGCTGACCGCCGACTCGCTGGCACTGCGGCCGCTCGGCGACGCGGGTGTGCCCGCCGCCCGGGTCCGCGACAGCCTCTACCGCGTGGAGTGGATGCCGGTGGGTGCGTCGAGCACCTCCCCCGCGGACCTGATGCCGCTCGACGAGGCGCTGGCGGGCGGCGACCCGGACGGTCGCGTGCTGTGGCTCGACCGCGCACCCGGCGAGGAGGCGGAAGTGCCTGCCCGTTCGCACGCCGCCGCGGAGTCGACGCTGCGGGCGGTCCGGGCGTGGCTCGGCGACGATCGCCTGGCCGAGACCCGCCTGCTGGTCACGACGCGGCTCGCGGTGGCGGTCCGGGACGACGACTCGGTCGACGACGTGTCCGCGGCGCCCGCGTGGGGGCTGATCGGCGCGGTGCAGAACGAGCATCCGGACCGCATCACGCTGGTCGACCTGGACGCGACGGCCGGTGAGCTGCCCGATCCCGCGGTGCTGTCCATGGCGTTGGCCTGCAACGAACCTCAGCTGGCCGTCCGGGCCGGGGTGCTGCTGGCGCCGATGCTCGCGGCGGTGACGCCCGCGACGGCGGCACCCGACGAGGGCCCCGCCACGTTCGGCGCGGACGGCACCGTCCTGATCACCGGCGGCACCGGCACCATCGGCAGGCTGATCGCCCGGCACCTCGTCGCGCGGCACGGGGTGCGCCGACTCGTGCTGACCGGCCGGCGCGTGCCCGACGACGAGGCCGCGGCCGAACTGCGGGCCGAGTTCGCCGAGTCGGGAACGGACGTCGACGTTGTCGCGTGCGACGTGGCCGACCGCGACGCGGTGGCCGCGCTGCTCGCCGGCATTCCCGACCTGTCGGGCGTGATCCACGCCGCCGGGGTGCTCGAGGACGCCACCGCCGCCACCCTGAGCGCGGAGCAGTTGCACGCGGTTCTCCGCCCCAAGGTGGACGGCGCCTGGAATCTGCACGACCTCACGCGGGACCGCGACCTGTCGGCGTTCGTGCTGTTCTCCTCGGCGGCGGGCGTGCTCGGCGGTGCGGGACAGGCGAATTACGCGGCGGCGAACGTCTTCCTCGACGCGCTCGCACAGCATCGCCGTGCCCGCGGGCTGCCCGCGACGTCCATGGCCTGGGGGCTGTGGGACCGGCCCAGCGGGATGACGTCCCATCTGAATGCGGCCGACCTGGACAGGTTGCAGCGCAACGGCATCGACACCATCAGCCCGGAGGCGGGGCTGGCGCTGTTCGACGCCGCGCTCGCCGTCAACCGTCCGCTGATCGTGCCGGTCCGGCTCTCGACGCGAGCCTCCCGGTCCGAGGGCGAGACGCTGCCGCCGATCCTGCGCCGCGTGCTCGGGGTCCGTCGCCGCCGTGCCGCGGCCGCCGATTCCCCGACCGGCCTGGCCGAGGAGTTGCGCGCGCTGGACCCCGGAGAGCGGCACAGCCGCGTGCTCGACATCGTCACCACCCACGTGGCGGCCGTGCTGGGCCACGAGGGCAAGGAGGCGATCGACCCGGAACGCGCCTTCAAGCAACTCGGTTTCGACTCGCTGACCGCGGTGCAACTGCGCAACCAGCTGGCGACCGCCACCGGTGTGCGGCTGGCCGCGACGGTGGTGTTCGACCATCCCACCGCGGACGCGCTCACCCAGGAACTGGTGGCCCGCTTGCTCGGGGACGACGCGGCTCCGCAGCCGGCAGGCCCGACGCGGGCCCGGCGGGACGACGACCCGATCGTGATCGTCGGGATGGCGTGCCGATACCCGGGCAAGGTGTACAGCCCGGAGGACCTGTGGCGGCTCGTCCGCGACGGCCACAACGCGGTGGGCGAATATCCCCACAACCGGGGCTGGAATCTCGACGAGGTGTACGACCCCGACCCGAACCGGCCCGGCACCACGTACATGAAGGAGGGCGGGTTCCTCTACGACGCAGACGAATTCGATGCCGCGTTCTTCGGCATCAGCCCGCGCGAGGCGATCGCGATGGACCCGCAGCACCGGCTGCTCCTCGAAAGCGCCTGGGAAGCACTGGAACAGGCCGGGATCCAGCCGACCGCGCCCGGGCTCACCGACACCGGCGTGTTCGTCGGGCTGATGGGCGGCGACTACGGCTTCCACCTGATGACGCAGCGCAACGTCGACGCCGAGGGCTACCTGATGACCGGAACCAGCAACAGCGTGGCCTCCGGCCGGATCTCCTACACGCTCGGCTTCACCGGTCCCGCCGTCACCGTGGACACGGCGTGCTCGTCGTCGCTGGTCGCGATGCATCTCGCGGCGCGGGCACTGCGCGACGGCGAATGCACGCTGGCGCTGGCCGGTGGGGCGACCGTGATGGCCACACCCGGGGTGCTGGTCGAGTTCAGCCGTCAGCGCGGGCTCGCCTCGGACGGACGCTGCAAGCCGTTCTCCGACCGGGCCGACGGCACCGGGCTCAGCGAGGGCGCGGGAATGGTGGTGCTGGAACGGCTCAGCGACGCCCGGCGCAACGGGCACCGGGTGCTGGCGATCGTCCGCGGATCCGCGGTCAACCAGGACGGGGCGTCCAACGGATTGACCGCCCCGAACGGGCCGTCCCAGGAGCGCGTCATCCGTCAGGCGCTGGCCGACGCCGCGCTCGGCCCCACCGACATCGACGCCGTGGAGGCCCACGGCACCGGCACCACGCTCGGCGACCCGATCGAGGCGCAGGCGCTGCTGGCCGCGTACGGGCAGGGCCGGGAGGGCCGGCCGCTGTGGCTCGGCTCCGTCAAGTCGAACATCGGCCATTCCCAGGCGGCGGCGGGCGTCGCCGGCGTGATCAAGATGGTGATGGCGATGCGGCACGGGGTGCTGCCCCCGAGCCTGCACGGCGACGTCCCCACCCGGCACGTCGACTGGACCGCGGGCGAGGTGTCGCTGCTCGGCGAATCGGTTGCCTGGCCGGACACCGGGCGGCCCCGGCGGGCGGCCGTGTCGTCGTTCGGGATCAGCGGCACCAATTCGCACATGATCCTCGAACAACCCCCCGAGGACGCGGCGGAAGAGGCCGCGCCGCAGTCGGCGTCGCCACTGGTGTGGGTGCTCTCCGGAAAGACCGGCGACGCGCTGCGCGCCCAGGCCACCCGGCTGGCGGAATTCCTCGACGCGAGCGAGACCGAACTCCCGGACCCGGCCGACCTCGCCTACTCGCTGGCCACCACCCGATCCGGTTTCACCCACCGCGCCGCGGTGATCGGGGACACGCTGGACGACCTGCGCGACGGCCTCGCCCGGATCGTCACGGAACGTCCCGGCGGAAACGTCGTCACCGGGACGAGCGCCCGGGGCAAGACGGCCTTCATGTTCACCGGCCAGGGCGCGCAGCGCATCGGCATGGGGCGCGGCCTCTACGACGCCTACCCGGTGTTCGCGACGGCACTGGACGAGGTCTGCTCCGTGCTCGACGAGCATGTGGAAATCCCGGTGCGGCAGGTGATCTGGGACGAAGACGGCGCCAGGCTCGACAGCACCGAATACACCCAGCCCGCGTTGTTCGCGATCGAGGTCGCGCTGTACCGGCTGCTGCGGGAGTGGGGCATCACCCCCGACTACCTGATCGGACATTCGATCGGCGAGATCACCGCGGCCCACGTCGCGGGCGTGTTCAGCCTGCCCGATGCGGCCGCTCTGGTCGGCGACCGTGGACGGTTGATGCAGTCGACCAAGCCCGGTCGGATGATCGCCGTCCGGGCACGCGAGGAGGACATCCTGCCGCGGATCGACGGCCGCGTCGACCTCGCGGCCGTCAACGGCGCCGAATCCGTCGTCCTCGCCGGCGGCGAACGCGACGTGCACGCGGTCGCCGCCGAACTGTCCGCCGCCGGACTGAAGACCACGAGCCTGCGGGTCGAGCGGGCCTTCCACTCGACCCTGATGGATCCGATCCTCGACCAGTTCGCCGCCGTGCTGTCGAAGCTGACGGCGCAGCCGCCGAAGATTCCGGTCGTCTCCAACGTCACCGGACGCGTCGCCACCGCCGACGAACTCGTGTCGCCGGACTACTGGACCCGGCACATCCGGCACACGGTGCGGTTCCACGACGGCGTGCGCGCCCTCGACGAACTCGGCGTCACCCGCCTCGTCGAGGTCGGTCCCGGCGCGACCCTGGCGGCACTCGCCGCCGAGGTCGTCCCGAACACGATCGCCACACTGCCCGGGCGCGACGACGAGGCGCACGGGGTCATCGAGGCGGTCGCCGCCGCCTACGTGCAGGGCGCCACCGTCGACTGGGATCGGGTGCTGCCCGGCCGGCGCCGCGTGGCCCTGCCCACGTACGCATTCCAGCGCCGCTCCTACTGGCCGACGGCGTCCGTCCGGAACACCGGCGATCCGACCGAACTGGGGCTGACCCCGTCCGAGCATCCGCTGCTCGGTGCCGCGGTGACCCTCGACGACGACGCGACCCTGTTCACGGGACAACTGTCGCTGCACCGGGACCCGTGGCTCGTGTCACCGTCGGTCGACGACGGCGACTCTCCGGCACCCGACAACGGAGAGGCGAATACGGTGCTGCCCGCGGTGCCGGTCGAACTCGCCCTGCACGCGGCCCACCATGCCGGTCTCGACCACATCGACGAACTCACCCTGCACCACCCGCTCGTCCTCCCGGCGTCGGGGCTGGCGTCGATCCGGGTGCTCGTGTCGCCGCCGGGGACCACCGGGGCTCGCACCGTCACCGTCTCGTCGAAGTCGGGTGACACCGAAAGTCCGGACAGCTGGGTTCGGAACGCGTCGGCCACGATCGACGACGTCGTCGGCTCGTCCGCCGCGGTGCCACACGATAATCCGGGCGACACCGAGACCGAGGTGCGGCTCGGGGACGGCGTCGACACGAGCGGGTTCGGCATCCACCCGGAGCTGCTGCAGGCCGCGATCGAACCCCTCCTCGGGTGGGACGGCTGGCCGCAGACCTGGTCGGGGATCCGCCTGCACACCGTCGGTGCGGACGCGGTGACCGCCCGGTTCACACCCGGCGACGACGGGCGCCATCGCATCGCCGTCGTCGACCCGGCCGGTGAGCCGGTGCTGACCGTCGAGGCGCTGAGCGTGGCGCAGAGGACGACCGACGGGGGCCGCCCGGCGCCTCTGCGACTACATCGGACCGCCTGGATCAGGGTGGAGGTCACGCCGTCCGAGCCTCGCGGACCGGTGGTCGTCCTCGGCGCCGACGGGTTCGGCGAACCGGGCATCGGTTCGACGTTCCCGGGGTGTCCCGACCTGGAGGCGTTGCGGACCGCGATGGAGTCCGGACCCGACGAAGGCGACCTGCGTCCGTGGACGGTGCTGGTCGGGTGCGCGACCGACGGCGACCACGGTCCGGACGCGACCCACGAACTGTGCGCGCGGGTGCTGCGACTGCTGCAGGAGTGGCAGGACGACGACACCTTCGCCGACAACCCGCTCGTGATCGTGACCCGCAACGCCATGGTCACCGACGACGGGCCGGACGCCAACGCCCGCCCCGACCTCGCGGCCGCGGCGGTGTGGGGCCTCGTGGGCTCCGCGCAGAACGAGAACCCGGATCGGTTCGTGCTGATCGACCTCGACGACGCGTCGGACGCCGAGGCCGCGATCACGTCGGCGCTCGCGAGCGGGGAACCGCAGGTGGCGGCCCGGAACGGCACCCTGTGCGCACCGCGGTTGCGGCGCATGCCCGCCGTCGACGAACCGACGCCGTTCGATCCCGGCGGCACCGTGCTGATCACCGGCGGCACCGGCACGGTCGGGTCGCTGGTGGCCCGCCACCTGGTGACCGAGCACGGGGCCCGGCACCTGTTGCTGACCAGCAGGCGCGGACCCGGCGCCGAGGGCAGCGACCGTCTGCGCCGTGAACTGGGCGATCTGGGCGCCGAGGTCGGCATCGTCGCCTGCGACACCGCGGACGCGTCGGCGGTCGCCACGCTGCTGGCGGGGATACCGTCCGAGCATCCACTGACGGCGGTGATCCACGCGGCAGGCGTGATCGACGACGGCACCCTGGCGTCGCTCACGCCCGAGCGACTCGACACGGTCCTGCGGCCGAAGGTCGACGCCGCCTGGCACCTGCACCGGCTGACCGCGGACAGCGACCTGCGGGCGTTCGTCGTGTTCTCCTCGCTCGCCGGCGTCCTCGGGGCCCCCGGGCAGGCGAACTACGCGGCCGCCAACATGTTCCTCGACGCGCTCGCCCATCACCGGCACGCCCTCGGGCTGCCCGGGCTCTCGATCGCGTGGGGCATGTGGGCGACGCCGAGCGCCATGACCGACAACCTCGGTGCCATCGACCTCGCCCGCGCCCGGCTCAGCGGGATGGTCCCGATGCCCGCAGCCGACGGCCTGGCCCTGTTCGACAGCGCGCTGGCCGCCGGTGCACCCACCGTCGCGGCCGCGCGGTTCGACCACTCCGGTTCGGCCGCACCCTACGTTCCCGCCCCGCTGCGGGGCCTCATCCGGGAGTCGCGCCCGCACGCCGCGGGATCGGACTCGGTTGTGAGCGGACCGAACGGGTCGGGACCGTCGGACTGGTCGCAGCGACTCGCCGACCTGTCGATCCCCGAACAACGGCACCTGATGCTCGACCTCGTCCGGGGCGGGGCCGCCACCGTGCTCGGCTACGACGCGTCGGACTCGGTGGACCCCGACCAGGCGTTCAAGGAACTCGGCTTCGACTCACTCGCGGCCGTCGCGCTCCGCAACCATCTCGGTGCCGCCACGGGACTGCGATTGCCGCCGACGATGGTGTTCGACCACCCGAGCCCGCGGGCCGTCGCCGAGTTCCTGCGCTCGGAACTCGTCCCGGATCCGATGTCGGTGGCGCTCGCCGACGTCGACCGCCTCCGCGCCACCATCGCCGAACTCGGCGACGACGCCGAGGCGCGGTCGGCCATCGCGCAACGCCTCGGAAGCCTGCTGGCCGAGGTCGGAACGTCCGACGACGCGCATGCCGCCGCGGTCGACAAGATTCACGCCGCGACGAGCGAGGAGATCCTGGACCTGATCGATCGCGGTCTCTGACCGGGAGCAGTGTGGGTGATCGCCGCCGGGAACACCGGCCCCGCAGGCGATACGATCGTCGCCGTCACAGGCCTCGAAAGGAATCACACGCCCCATGCGCCGCACCCTTGCTCTGACCGCCCTCACCGTCTGCTCCGCGGCATTCCTCACCGCCTGCGGTGGTGGCGACACCGACACCGCAGCATCCGAGACGACGTCCGCCTCGGCGTCCGTTGCGGCGCGGACGACCGCCGCCACCGCCCCAGGCAGCCGAGTGTTCTCGGTCGCCGACGATCCGCAGACGGCCGCCGACTACCTGGCCTACCTGCGTGCGAACAACCAGACCGTCACCGACGACGACCTGGCGGTGCACCAGGCCGGCGAGATCTGCACCGCCCTCGACGCGGGCAAGTCCCTCGACCAGGTGCGTGAGGAGTGGACGCCGATGCTCACCAACGACGGCGTCTACCCGTACATCATCGGCGCGATCACGCGGTACTGCCCGGATCACGAGAACGTCCTCAACTAGTAGGCGGCTCCGCCGCCCGTGAGTGGTTAACGAGTCTCTGCACTCCTTGACCACTCACGGGGAATTTTTCCCTCCCTCTCGGGTGTTACACACCATGAAGTAGTTGAACAATCAATTACCTGAGTTACGAGGAGACACCCCATGCCAGCCGTGACGGTCGACAACATCCTTGCCCTGCCGCGTATCGACGCACCTGCTCCCGGCGCCGTCGACCGCCCGGTCCGTTCGCTCACCACCGCACCCGTCGGGTACGAGGGCGAAGGCTTCCCGGTGCGCCGCGCGTTCGCCGGCATCGACCTGCCGGCCCTCGACCCGTTCATCCACATGGACCAGATGGGCGAGGTCGACTACGCACCCGGTGAACCCAAGGGCACCCCGTGGCATCCGCACCGCGGCTTCGAGACCGTCACCTACATGATCGACGGCATCATGGAGCACCAGGATTCCAACGGCGGCGGCGGAACCATCGGCGGCGGCGACACCCAGTGGATGACCGCGGGTGGCGGCATCCTGCACATCGAGACCCCGCCCGAGCACCTGGTGACGAGCGGCGGCCTGTTCCACGGCGTGCAGTTGTGGGTGAATCTGCCGCGCGACAACAAGATGGCCGCACCCCGCTACCAGGACATCACGGGCGCGAAGGTGGCACTGCTGTCCTCGCCCGACGGCGGCGCCCTCGTTCGCGTGATCGCCGGCGAGGTGGACGGTCACCACGGTCCCGGTTCCACCTACACGCCGATCAGCCTCGTCCACGCGACGGTCGCGCCGGGTGCGAGCCTGACGCTGCCGTGGAACCCCGAGTTCAACGCGCTCGCCTACGTCCTCGCGGGCGACGGTCTCGTCGGCTCGGAGCGACGGCCGATCCGCATGGGCCAGACCGCCGTCTTCGGGCGCGGTGACACCCTGACGATCGCCGCGGCGGACACGCAGGATTCGCGGACCGAGTCGTTCGAGGTGTTCGTCCTCGGCGGCAAGCCGATCCGCGAGCCCGTCGCGATGGCCGGACCGTTCGTCATGAACACCAAGGCCGAGGTGCTGCAGGCGTTCGAGGACTTCCAGGCCGGCAGGCTGGGTTCCGTTCCCGCAGCGCACGAAACGCTCGCCTGACCCCAGGTGAGTGGCAAAGCGTGCGCGAGCACACTTTGCCACTCACATGCGGAAGCCCGAGCGCGACAGAGGGTTCGGCGCGCAATCAAGGCCGCGCAAACAGGGCAGCGCGATCAGGGCAGCGCGATCAGGGCAGCGCGATCAGGGACGCCGGATCTTCGCGTCGATGCGGTGGATGCGCAGGTCGTGGGGCGGGATCCGGAACGTCTCGACCACCCGGACCGTCGCGAGGGTGCGGCCGAGGAGGCCGGCGTCGAGCAGGTCGTCGACGGTGACGTCGTCGCCGTCGACCGTCCACACGCAGTCGCGGATCGACCGGATCACCCGGTACTGCGGGCCGCCGGACAGGCTTCGGCGCAGGTGATTTCCGGAGAATGCCGTCTTCAGTCCCATCTCGTACCGCACGGCCCGGGGCTCGATGGGCACCGAGTTGCCGTCGTGGCTGAGCAACGCGTCCAGGTAGGCCCGGGCGACATCGACCTGTGTGTTCATCTCAGTAGTCGAACACTTCGGTCGCGGCGAGCACCAGCGTTTCGGCGTCGTCGCAGCTCGGTGCGGACGCCGCCACCGACGCCGTCAGCCGGTTGCCGATCTTGTCCCGTTCGCTCACCGGGCTCGACGGCAGGTTCGTGTCGAACACCGCCCCCGGATAGAAGTAGTAGTGACATTCGATCGCGTCCCGGAAGTAGGTGAACGGCTTGCCGTCCAGTTCGACGGTTTCGGGGCCGCCTGCCTGGGACGGTTCCGGCGACAGCGCCAGTTGCACGGACGCCTCGGCGCCGCCGCGGAGGGTCAGAAGGCATTCGTAGGGGCGGCTGCCGGGGGTGAACGTCTCGACGCCCCGCCCGGACAACTCCTCGACCACCCGGCACGGATCCTGTTGCGCGAGCGGAATATCCGGCGGAACAGACACCGGGGACGCCAGCCTGCCCACGACCGAGCCGAGCACTGTGCGCGCCTCGGCGCAGTCGTCGCCGGCGGCGGAGTCGCCCGTTCCGCCCGCCCCGTCGAGGTACGACACGTGCCCCCAGCGCCGCGCCGCCACATCGTCTCGCACGCCCGGGACCGGCGGCAGCGAGAAGTAGAGGGTGCACGTGCCCGGGAGCGCGCCGACCGCGGGACGCACCTCGATTCCCGACGTCGCCTCCCCCGCACCGGTTTCTTCCGTGGGTTCGCGTTCACCCACCGTCACCTCGACCCAGACCGGGTTGGCGGCGGTGCCGCGGGCGGGCACCAGTTCGGCGTGGCACGTCGACAGGTCGCCGACGGGACCGTACGCGGTGACCTGCCCGAACGAGGCGACCAGCTCCCGGTCGAGCAGTCCGCACGGCGCGAGGTCGCGCGCCGCGGCGGCGACGGCCGACTCCGCGCGGGTGTGCTCGCTGACCGGCAGGCCGTAGATCGGCTCGCCTGCCCCGACGACGCTCGGCGCCCCCGCGACGACACCGGAACACGACACCAGCAGCACCGCAAAAACCGCGGCCACCAGCGGTGATACCACCGTCACCCTGCGGCCCACCGCTCTCTCCTCACTCGGACTTCGAACCCCGGCACGCGAACGACGGTGCCCGGAGTACAGTGCTGAGTATGCAGCGCGCACTCCTCCTTGGTTGCCGCGACGGGGTCTGATCCAGACTGGCTTCCCGTCGCGGGGTTTTTCGTGCGCCGGTCGACACAGCCGTTGGACTCCCGACAGTCCACATCGAACCTGGAGATCAATCCCATGTCCCCCGCTGACGCCTTTACTTCCGGAACGCGCACCATCACGCCGCCTTCCAAGCCTGCTCCCTCCGATCAGCCGAATTGGAACACGCAGAAGAATTCGTCGATGCCGACGTTCCGCTACCGCTCGTTCTCCGAGGAAGTGGAGCCGGTGTCGCTGCCGGACCGCACGTGGCCCGACAAGATCATCGACCGCGCCCCGCAGTGGTGCGCCGTCGATCTCCGGGACGGCAACCAGGCGCTGATCGACCCGATGAGCCCGGCCCGCAAGCGCCGCATGTTCGAACTGCTGGTGCGGATGGGGTACAAGGAGATCGAGGTCGGCTTCCCGTCGGCGAGCCAGACGGACTTCGACTTCGTCCGCGAGATCATCGAAGACGGCGCGATTCCGGACGACGTCACCATCCAGGTGCTGACGCAGTCCCGGCCGGAGCTGATCAAGCGCACGTTCGAGGCCTGTGAGGGCGCGAACAAGGTGATCGTGCACTTCTACAACTCGACGTCCGTTCTGCAGCGCCGGGTGGTGTTCAAGGCCGACCGCGAGGTGATCAAGAAGATCGCGACGGACGCGGCGACCCTGGCCCTCGAAGAAGCGAAGAAGTACCCGGACACGCAGTGGCGCTGGGAATACTCCCCCGAGTCGTACACCGGCACGGAACTCGAGTACGCCAAGGAGGTGTGCGACGCCGTCACCGAGGTGCTGCAGCCGACGCCGCAGAACCCGGTGATCCTGAACCTGCCCGCCACGGTCGAGATGGCGACGCCGAACGTGTACGCCGACTCCATCGAGTGGATGCACCGCAACCTGGCCCGCCGCGACTCGGTCATCCTGTCGCTGCACCCCCACAACGACCGCGGCACCGGTGTGGCCGCCGCCGAGCTGGGCTACCAGGCCGGGGCCGACCGCATCGAGGGCTGCCTGTTCGGTAACGGCGAGCGCACCGGCAACGTCTGCCTGGTCACGCTCGGGCTCAACATGTTCACCCGCGGCGTCGACCCGCAGATCGACTTCTCGAACATCGACGAGATCCGCCGCACCGTCGAGTACTGCAACCAGCTGCCCGTCCACGAGCGCCACCCGTACGGCGGCGACCTCGTGTACACCGCGTTCTCCGGCAGCCACCAGGACGCGATCAACAAGGGCCTCGACCAGATGAAGGTCGACGCCGATTCGCAGGACGCGGACGTCGACGACATCCTGTGGGCGGTCCCCTACCTGCCCATCGACCCGAAGGACGTGGGCCGCACGTACGAGGCCGTGATCCGCGTCAACTCGCAGTCCGGCAAGGGCGGCGTCGCGTACATCATGAAGGCCGATCACGGGCTGGTGCTGCCGCGTCGCCTGCAGATCGAGTTCTCGCAGGCCGTTCAGCGGATCACCGACGGCGAGGGCGGCGAGGTGTCGCCCAAGGAGATGTGGGACGTCTTCCACGAGGAGTACCTGGCGCCGATCACGCCGCTCGAGCGGATGAAGCAGAAGGTCACCGCGGCCGAGGAGGACGGCGGCACCGACTCCATCACCGCGACGGTGAAGGTGAACGGCAAGGAGCACGAGATCTCGGGTTCGGGCAACGGCCCGCTCGCCGCGTTCGTCGACGCGCTCGCCACGATCGACTTCGACGTGCGCGTCCTCGACTACTCGGAGCACGCCATGTCGGCGGGCGACGACGCGCAGGCGGCCGCGTACGTCGAGTGCGCCGTGACCGCGCCCGACGGACGGAACACCGTGGTCTGGGGTGTCGGCATCGCGACGTCGATCACCACCGCGTCGCTGCGCGCCGTCGTCTCGGCGGTCAACCGGGCGCACTGACCGCTTCCGCACCACCGCTGCCGCAGGCGCGCATCCCGCGCACCTGCGGCAGCGTCGTTTCCGACGACAGAAATCGGCTCCCTCCGGCCATCGGGGAACTACCCTGGTAACGGAGTCCACACCGGACCCGAACCGCCTCGGACCCTTCGGGGGGCGTCGTGAATCTGGCATTTCAACAGCATCGTCCGGTCCGTCCGTATCCGGCCCGGCGCCGCCCCAAGGGCAGCTTCTTCTACAAGATGATCACGACGACGGATCCCAAGGACCTGGGGATCCTGTACCTGATCACGTCGTTCGCCTTCTTCATGGCCGGCGGTCTGATGGCCCTGCTGATCCGCGGCGAACTGGCCGTCCCGGGACTGCAGTTCCTGTCGAACGAGCAGTACAACCAGCTGTTCACGATGCACGGCACGATCATGCTGCTGCTGTACGCGACGCCGATCGTGTTCGGGTTCGCCAACTACATCCTGCCGTTGCAGATCGGTGCCCCCGACGTCGCATTCCCCCGCCTCAACGCGTTCAGTTACTGGGCGTTCCTGTTCGGCGGGACCATCGCGATCGCGGGCTTCATCACCCCGGGCGGCGCCGCGGACTTCGGCTGGACCGCGTACTCACCCCTGACGAGCACGCTGCACTCGCCCGGTGTCGGCGCCGACCTGTGGATCATGGGGCTGGCGCTGTCCGGTCTCGGCACCATCCTCGGCGGCGTCAACATGATCACCACGGTCATCTGCCTGCGGGCGCCGGGAATGATCATGTTCCGGATGCCGATCTTCACGTGGAACATCTTCGTCACCAGCATCCTGATCCTGGTGGCGTTCCCGATCCTCACCGCCGCGCTGATGGGGCTGTTCGTCGACCGGCACCTGGGCGGGAACCTGTACGACCCGGCGACCGGCGGCGTGCTGCTGTGGCAGCACCTGTTCTGGTTCTTCGGGCACCCGGAGGTCTATATCGTGGCGCTGCCGTTCTTCGGCATCGTCACCGAGGTCTTCCCGGTGTTCAGCCGCAAACCGGTGTTCGGGTACAGCGGGCTCGTGTACGCGACGATCGCCATCGCGGCCCTGTCGATCGCCGTGTGGGCGCACCACATGTACGCGACCGGCGCGGTGCTGCTGCCGTTCTTCTCGTTCATGACGTTCCTGATCGCGGTGCCCACCGGGGTGAAGATCTTCAACTGGGTCGGCACCATGTGGAAGGGTCAGCTGACGTTCGAGACCCCCATGCTGTTCTCGCTGGGTTTCCTCATCACGTTCATCTTCGGCGGCCTCACCGGCGTCATCCTCGCGAGCCCGCCGCTGGATTTCCACGTCACGGACAGCTACTTCGTGATCGCCCACTTCCACTACGTGCTGTTCGGGACGATCGTCTTCGCCACGTACGCCGGCATCTACTTCTGGTTCCCGAAGATGACCGGACGCATGCTCGACGAACGCCTCGGCAAGTGGCACTTCTGGACCACGTTCACCGGGTTCCACGGCACGTTCCTCGTCCAGCACTGGCTCGGCGCGGAGGGGATGCCGCGCCGCTACGCCGACTACCTGCCCTCGGACGGCTTCACCGTCCTCAACTCGGTGTCGACGGTGTTCGCGTTCGTCCTCGGGGCGTCGACGGTGCCGTTCGTCTGGAACGTCTTCAAGAGTTACCGGTACGGCGAGGTGGTGACGGTGGACGACCCGTGGGGTTTCGGCAACTCCCTCGAGTGGGCGACCAGCTGCCCGCCGCCGCGGCACAACTTCACCGAGTTGCCGCGCATCCGCTCCGAGCGGCCGGCGTTCGAGCTCCACTATCCGCACATGGTCGACCGGATGCACCGCGAGGCGCACGTGGGCCTGCGGGGCGCGGTGGCGCACGCGACCGAGCCCGCCTCCGTCGAACCGAAGGTGAACCCCCAGTAACTTCTGTGTGAAAGTTCCCGTCTGCGAGAACATCTCGAAAAACCGGACGAAACCGACTCTGTGACAATGGGTTGCAGGTAACTCGCCGGCGGACGCCCAGTTCGACGGAATTCCGGCTTCCTTACTCTCTCGTAGGGTCGACACGCAAGTCCTTGAAGACTTGACAAGCCGATCGGGCCCCCACAGAAGTTACGCGCGGGTACATATTTTCGACGTTATGCTCGCATTCCCCGAGCATCGGCCCTGCAACGACGCAGGGCCGACGATCGCGTTCGGGGGCGCCCCTGGAGGTAGTCAAGCGGGTTGTGCAGGGGTGCACGTGTCCGCGAAGGCGGCACCCAGTCCTCGGCGGACATGGCCTTGGCCATCGAAACACTCTGCGGATCAATGAGTTTTACGGAAACGGAGCGATAACAGATGTTCAAGCGAATAGCGATTGTGAACCGCGGCGAGGCGGCTGTCCGCCTGATTCGTGCGGTGCGCGAACTGAACGCCGAGCACAACTACGGCATCCGCACCATCGCCCTGCACACCGAGGCGGAACGTCGCGCGATGTTCGTCCGGCAGGCCGACGAAGGTGTGTGCTTGCGCACAGTCAAGACCGGCACCGCCTACCTCGATCACGCCGAGCTGGCCCGCGCGCTGCGCGAGAGCAAGGCCGACGCCGTGTGGGTCGGCTGGGGCTTCGTCGCCGAGGATCCCGCGTTCGTCGAGGTGTGCAACCAGCTCGGCATCACGTTCATCGGCCCGCCCGCCGAGTCGATGCGACTGCTGGGCGACAAGGTCGAGGCCAAGCTGCTCGCCGAGAAGGTGGACGTGCCGGTCGCGCCGTGGAGCGGTGGCCCCGTCGCCACCCGCGCCGACGCCCGCCGCCACGCGCAAGCCATCGGCTACCCCCTCATCATCAAGGCCCGCTCCGGTGGCGGTGGCCGCGGCATCCGCAAGGTGTGGTCGGAGGACGAGCTCGAGCTCGCCCTCGAGCGCACCCAGGGCGAGGCGCAGCGCTCGTTCGGTGACCCCGTCGTCTTCATCGAGCGGCTGGTCACCGACGCCCGCCACGTCGAGGTCCAGGTCATCGCCGACCAGCACGGCAACGTGTGGGCACCCGGCGTTCGCGACTGCTCGATCCAGCGCAAGAACCAGAAGGTCATCGAGGAGTCGAGCTCCCCGCTCCTCACCGCCGAGCAGTCGAACAGCCTGCGCGCCGTCTCCGCCGACCTCGTACGTGCTGCCGGATACCACGGCGCCGCCACGGTCGAGTACCTGTACCAGCCGGAGCAGAAGTCCTTCACCTTCCTCGAGGTCAACACCCGCCTGCAGGTGGAGCACCCCATCACCGAGGCCACCACCGGCATCGACCTGGTGAAGCTGCAGATCCTCGTCGCGAACGGCGAGCGCCTGGTCGGCGACTGCCCGCCGGAGTTCGGTCACGCCGTCGAGGCACGGCTCAACGCCGAGGACGCCGCCAACGGGTTCGCCCCCGCCCCCGGCGCCGTGCAGCTGCTGAAGTTCCCGCTCGGCTCCGGTCTCCGCGTCGACACCGGCATCGCCCAGGGCGACGTCATCCCGCCCGACTACGACTCGATGGTCGCCAAGGTCATCGCCTGGGGCCGCGACCGGCCCGAGGCCCTCGCCCGGCTCCGCACCGCGCTGCGCGAGACCACCGTCGTCCTGCAGGGCGGCACCACCACCAAGTCGTTCCTTCTCGAACTGCTCGACCGCGACGAGGTCATCTCCGCGTCCGCAGACACCGGCTGGCTCGACCGCACCGGCGTCGGCAGCGTCACCACGCCCACCAAGGTGGCCGACGTCGCGCTGATCGCCGCCGCCATCGACGTCTACGACGCCGAGGAGAAGCTCGAGCGCGAGGCCTTCCTGTCCTCGGCCCGCGGTGGCCGCCCCCGCGCCGGCCACGCCATCGGCCGCAAGGTGGAGCTCAGCTACCAGGGCCAGGCGTACGGCCTCACCGTCACGCAGGTCGGTGCGCACCGCTACCGCGTCGACGGCGACAGCCCCGACGTCGAGGTCGAGGTCGACCGGCTCAGCGAATTCGAGAGCCGCCTCGTCGTCGGCACCCGCCGCCACCACGTCGTGTCGGTCGCAGGCCGCGCCCAGTACCTCGTCGAGGTCGACGGCATCAGCCACCAGATCAGCCAGGACGAGGCCGGCGTCGTCCGCGCCCCCGCTCCCGCGGTCGTCGTCGCGGTCCCCGTGTCCGTCGGCGACGAGGTCGAGGTCGGCGACACGCTGGTCGTCCTCGAGAGCATGAAGATGGAGACCGCCGTCCGCGCACCCGTCGCGGGCCGGGTCCGTGAAGTTCTCGCGATGGTCAACTCGCAGGTCGACGCCGGCACCGCACTGCTGCGCGTCGAGGAGACCGCGGAAGAGTCCGCCGCCCCGAAGTCGCCGCGCGTCGAGTTCGAGGTCGCCGCGCCCGCGTCCAAGGGCGACGTCCGCACCGACGCCCTCGAGCAGATCGACGCCCTCGGTGCGCTGCTCACCGGTTACGACGTCAGCGCGAAGCGGGCCGGCGTGCTCCTCGCCGGGTACGAGAAGCTCCGCGCCGAAATCGCGGGTGACACGGATCTGGTGCAGGCGGAACTCGCCCTGCTGAACACGTTCGCGGACATCTGCGAGATCGGCCGCAACCGGCCGACCGTGGCCGAGGAGGACGGTGACGAGCGCGTCCACAGCCCGCGTGAGCACTTCCACACCTACCTCCACACCCTCGACGTCGAACTCGAAGGTCTGCCGGAGTCGTTCACGACCCGCCTGTCGCGGGCGCTGCGTCACTACGACGTCACCGACCTCGAGCGCACCGGCGAGCTGGAGGAGGCGGTCTACCGCCTGTTCCTCGCGCAGCAGCGCATGGACAACCAGGTTCCCGTCATCGCCGCCCTGCTCGACCGGTGGCTGAACGACGGCAACGCTCCCGGCCGCGCACCCAGCGGACTCGGCGAGGTCCTGGACCGGCTGATCATCGCCACCCAGGTCCGTTACCCGGTGATCGGCAACGTCGCCCGCAACGTGCGGTTCCGGTTCTTCGACGAGCCGCAGATCCGCAAGGCCCGCGAGCAGGTGTACGACGGTGTCCGCGGCAGCCTCGAGTACCTCGCAGAGAACCCCGGCGCCCCGGACTACCAGGAACGCCTCGAGGCCCTGGTCGCCACCCCGCAGTCGCTGACCGAGCTCCTCGGACAGCGGATCGCCCGCAAGAGCACGACCGTCGGCCCGCTGCTCGAGGTCGTCACCCGGCGCTACTACGACATCCGCACGCTCGAGGACGTCACCGCCTTCGAACGGAACGGACGCCGTTTCGTCACCGGCAACTTCGACCTGCTCGGCGAGCGCCTGAACCTGGTCTCCGCCGTCGCCGAGTACGCCGAACTGCCCGGCGCGCTCGACGAGATCGGTGCCGTCGCCTCGGAGAACCCCGAGAACCTCGTCCTCGACCTCTACCTGTCGTGGACCGCGCCGCCCGCCGGCCCGGACACCATGTCCGAGGACCTGCGGAAGGCACTGACGGCGCTGCCGCTGGCCGCGACCTGCCGCCGGGTCACGGTGTCCGTCTTCGGCGGAACCGACGTGGACGTCCGCAAGTTCACCTACCGCCCGGACGCAGGCGTCCTCGCGGAGGAGAAGCTGATCCGGGACATGCACCCGCTCACCGGTCAGCGACTCGACCTGTGGCGCCTGAAGAACTTCGACGGCACCCGCCTCCCCGCGTCCGCCGAGACGTTCCTGTTCAACCTGGTCTCGCGCGACAACCCCACCGACGAACGCCTCATCGCGCTCGCCGAGGTCCGCGACATCACGCCGGTCCGCAACGAGGACGGCCAGGTCATCGGTGTTCCCGCCGCGGAACGCGTGCTGCAGTCGTGCCTCGACGGCATCCGCCGGGCGCAGGCCACGCGCGGCAGCAAGCGCAAGCTCGACGCCAACCGCGTCGTGCTGTACGTGTGGCCGAAGATCGACGTCCCCGTCGAAGACCTCGAGGCGTTCGCCCGGGTCGCGGCACCGCTCACCGCGGGCGCCGGCCTCGAGGAGATCACCGTGATCGCCCGGCTCCAGGGCGAGCCCGGCACGGAGTCGCGGGAGAAGGCTCTGCGCTTCTCCTACCGCACCGGCGCCGGCGTGGTCGTCAAGGTCACCGAGCCGCCGACCGAGCCGCTGCAGCCGCTCGACGCGTACACCCAGAAGGTCCGCAGCTCCCGCGCCCGCGGCACCGTCTACCCGTACGAGCTGATCCCGCTGCTCACCGGCCGCGACGGCAGCTTCGTCGAGCACGACCTGGACGAGTCGGGCCAGCTGGTTCCCGTCGAGCGTCCGTACGGCCAGAACAAGGCCGGCCTCGTCGTCGGTCTGGTCACCGCCCGCACCGACCGGCACCCCGAGGGCATGACCCGCGTCGCGCTGTTCGGTGACCCGACGAAGGCGCTGGGCACCGTCGCGGAGGCCGAGTGCGCCCGCCTCGTCGCCGGTGTCGACCTGGCCGAGAAGCTGGGTGTCCCCGTCGAGTGGTTCGCGTTGTCTTCCGGCGCGACGATCTCCATGGACAGCGGCACCGAGAACATGGACTGGGTGTCCCGCGGTCTGCGTCGCCTCATCACGTTCACGCAGGACGGCGGCGAGGTCAACGTGATCGTGGCCGGCATCAACGTCGGCGCGCAGCCGTACTGGAACGCCGAAGCCACGATGCTGATGCACACCAAGGGCATCCTCGTCATGACGCCGGACAGCGCCATGGTCCTCACCGGCAAGAACTCGCTCGACTACTCGGGTGGCGTCTCGGCCGAGGACAACTTCGGCATCGGTGGCTACGACCGCGTGATGGGCCCCAACGGTGAGGCGCAGTACTGGGCGCCGAACCTGCCCGCGGCGTGCGAGATCCTGTTCGCGCACTACGACCACGCGTACGTCGTTGCGGGAGAACGCTTCCCGCGCCGGGCGCAGACCAGCGACCCGATCGGGCGCGACGTGCGGTCCTTCCCGCACATCCACCCGTCCAGCGACTTCACCACGGTCGGCGACATCTTCTCCGCGGAGACGAACCCGGAACGCAAGAAGCCGTTCGACATTCGCACGGTGATGCGTTCGCTCGTCGACCAGGACCACACGGTGCTGGAGCGGTGGGCCGACATGGCGGACGCCGACACGTCCGTCGTGTTCGACGCGCACCTCGGCGGATACCCGGTGAGCGTCATCGGCATCGAGTCGCGGGCCATCGCCCGCAAGGGGTGGTCGCCGGCCAACGGTCCCGACCAGTGGACCGCGGGCACGCTGTTCCCGCAGTCGTCGAAGAAGACGGCACGGGCGATCAACGCCGCCAGCGGCAGCCGGCCGCTCGTGGTGCTGGCCAACCTGTCCGGTTTCGACGGTTCCCCGGACTCGCTGCGGCACATCCAGCTCGAGTACGGCGCCGAGATCGGCCGCGCCATCGTCAACTTCGACGGCCCGATCGTGTTCTGCGTCGTCTCCCGCTACCACGGTGGCGCGTTCGTAGTGTTCTCCGGAGCACTGAACGACAACATGGAGGTGCTCGCGGTCGAGGGCTCGTTCGCCTCCGTCCTCGGTGGCGCCCCCGCCGCGGCCGTCGTGTTCACCCGTGAGGTCAACTCGCGGGTGGCGGCCGACCCGTCGATCCGGGAGCTCGAGGCCAACCTGGCGGGCGCCCAGAACGACGCCCAGCAGGCTCACCTGCGGGTCGAGCTGGCAGCCCAGCAGGCTGCGGTGCGCAACGAGAAGCTCGGTGAGGTCGCGGCCGAGTTCGAGGCCGTGCACAACATCCAGCGGGCACAGCGGGTCGGCTCCGTCGACGCCGTCATCCCCGCCGTGGAGCTGCGTCCGTACATCATCGGTGCGGTCGAGCGCGGCATGCGCCGGGCGGTCGAAGCCGGCAAGTAGTCCCCACCCGAACGGCCGCGGCACCTACCGGTGTCGCGGCCGTTCGGCGCTTCTCGGGGCTGCCGCGTCGCGGGGCTGCTGCGTCGCGGGGCCGGTGGGTTGCCCAATGTCACAGCGGTCCGGTCACACTGCACCGATGTCACATCGGGCGCGCATTTCACCTGTTTCGGATGACGCGGGCGCCCCGACCCGGTGCGATAGTCAGCGCAGAGTGAATTCGACTGTGAATGGAGCGCTGCAATGGACTCTTTCTGGGACTTTCTCTGGGTGATCATCGTCACCTTCGGCTTCGTGGCCTACCTGATCCTGTTGTTCTCCATCATCACCGACCTGTTCCGCGACCATAAGACGTCGGGCTGGGTGAAGGCGATCTGGATCGTCTTCCTGTTCTTCATCCCGCTGCTGACCGCGCTCGTGTACCTCATCGTCCGGAGCAAGGGCATGGCCGAGCGGTCGATGGCGGCCGCGCAGGAGGTGAAGCAGGCGCAGGACAGCTACATCCGTTCCGTCGCGGGCAAGTCCTCGGCCGAGCAGATCGCCGACGCGAAGGCCCTCCTCGATGCCGGCACCATCACGCAGGCGGAATACGAGACGCTGAAGGCTAAGGCGCTGAGCAGCTGAACGCTCGAGCAGCTGAGCGTCCGAGCAGCTGCGCGTCCGCCCCGACGAAGGCCCGCCTACCCGGCGGGCCTTCCTCCGTTTCCGCCCCTTCACTCCGCGATCCGGGCCGCGACATCCCGGAACGCCTGCAGCACGGTGGCGACGGCGGGAACGGCGTCGGCCGCGGGCCTTCGCGCCAATTCGTAGATGCGGGCGGCGCGCACCCCGGCCAGAGGCAGTTGCACCACCGAGCGGCTGGTCACCGCGTGCCGGGCCAGCAGGGCCACACCGTGACCGCCCGCGACGAGTTCCTCGATGACCCGGAAGTCGTTGATGCGCATCGCCACATGCGGCTGCACACCGGTCGCGGCGGCCACCGACATCAGCACGTCGTCGACGGGAAACCCGCCGCGCACGCTGATCCACCGCTCGTCCGCCAGCTGGTCCGGCCGGACCGCGTCCTGTCCGGCGAGCGGATGTCCCGGCGGCAGGATCAGGTCGATGGGTTCGCGCATCAGCGGTTCGGCCGTCACCCGCGGCGAGGACGTGTCCGGGGCCCGCTCGTCGCGATGGGTCAGCACCACGTCGTAATCGGCGAGCAGGGCGGGCACCGCGGCGGCCGGGAGGTCCTCGTCACGCGCCTGCACGTCCACCCCGCTGCCCGCGAGCGCGTCCAGCAGTCCGGGCAACAGCAGCGCGGCGCCGGACGGGAACAGCGCCACCCGCACCCGGCCGCGCGGCGAACCGCGGTAGGCGCTCATCTCGGCCGCCGCGCGGTCCAGGGCGGCCACGACGTCGTCGGCGCGGACGACGAGTGCCTGGCCGGCATCGGTGAGCCGCAGCCGCCGGCCCGCCGGTTCGAGCAGCGTCACCCCGGCCTCCCGCGAGAGGATCTTGAGCTGCTGCGACACCGCCGACGGCGTCATCGACAACGCCTTTGCGGTCGCCGCCACCGTTCCGCGGTCCGCGAGCTCGCGGAGCACACGCAACCGGGTCGCGTCCATGTAGCAAAACTACATCGATGGTGCACTTTAATGCGCTTGTCCTGATTGTTTCCGGCACTCACGATGGAATGCATGACCTCCCGCGACCGGCTGCTCGGACTCACCGTCGTCGTCCTCTGGGGGCTCAACTTCCTCGCCATCCGCGCCGGCCTCGACCACTTCCCGCCGTTCTTCTTCGCCGCGCTGCGATTCTTCGTCATCGCGATCCCGGTGATCCTGTTCGTTCCCCGGCCGCAGGTCCCGCTGAAATGGCTGCTCGTGTACGGCCTCGGGTTCGGGGTCGGCCAGTTCGCGTTCCTGTTCTGGGCCATGCACGTCGGGATGCCGACCGGGCTGGCGTCGCTGGTGCTGCAGTCGTCGGCGCCGTTCACCGTGGTCCTCGGCGCGGTTCTGCTCCGGGAGCGCCTGCGGCCCCTGCAGGTGGGCGGACTGCTCGTCGCGATGGCCGGAATGACGCTCATCGGCTGGGACCGCGCCCAGCACGCCGCGCTGCTGCCGGTCGCCCTGACCCTGCTCGCGGGACTGTCGTGGGCGCTGGGCAACATCGGCAACCGCAAGGCCGCGTCCGACCAGCCGATGCGCCTGATGCTGTGGATGTGCGTCATCCCGCCGCTGCCGATGCTGGCGCTGTCGCTCGCCGTCGAGGGCCCGGCGGCCGGCTGGGACTCCCTGACGTCCTCGCTGCACGGCACCGGCCCGTTGGCGCTCGCGGGCCTCGCCTACATCGTGATCCTCGGCACGGTCGCGGGCTCCGGTATGTGGACGGCGCTGCTCAGCCGCTACCCCGCCGGGACGGTCGCGCCGTTCTCCCTCCTGGTCCCCATCGTCGGGATCGGGGCGTCCTGGCTGGTGCTGCACGAGGAGCCGAGCGTCCTGTCGCTGATCGGCGGGGCCGTCGTCATCGCCGGTGCCGCCGCCACCCAGGTGAGCGCCAATGTGCGTCCGAGGACACTTTCGCACTCACGTGCGCCCGCGCGAGTCGGCGTCTGACCGGACCCTGTGCAAAACTCGCGGAGTGAGTATCGGAACTGGGATCACGACGCGCGGCAAGGTCGCCCTGCGCGCGGCGGCCGCGGCCTCCTGGGCGTCGCAGAAGGCCGGCCGCGGCAAGGGCTCGATGATCGGCGGACTGATCGCCCTCAAGATCGACCCGACCCTGATGGAACAGCTCGGCGCCGGCCGCCGCACCGCGGTGATCACCGGCACCAACGGCAAGTCCACCACCACCCGGATGACCGCGGCGGCGCTCTCCACCCTCGGTGAGGTCGCGACGCAGGCGGACGGCGCCAACATGGACGCCGGCATCGTCGCGGCGCTGAGCACCCGCGTCCACGCGCCCCTCGCCGCCCTCGAGGTCGACGAACTGCACGTCCCGCACGTCAGCGACGCCGTCAACCCCGAAGCCCTCGTTCTGCTCAACCTCAGCCGCGACCAACTCGACCGCGTCGGCGAGATCAACATGATCGAACGCAAACTCCGCGCCTGCGTCGCCGCGCACCCGGAGTCCGTCGTGATCGCCAACTGCGACGACGTCCTCGTCACCTCGGTGGCGTACGACGCGAAGAACGTCGTCTGGGTCGCCGCGGGCGGCGGCTGGGCCAGCGACGCCGCCAGCTGTCCGCGCACCGGCGAACCCATCGTCTGGGAGGGCTCGCACTGGCGCAGCACCGGCTCCGACTTCGCGCGCCCCACCCCCGACTGGTGGCTGGACGACGAAAACCTGTACGGGCCCGACGGTCTGAAGATCCCGATGACCCTCGCCCTGCCCGGGCGCGCCAACCGTGGCAACGCCGCGCAGGCCGTCGCGGCGGCCGTTGCGATGGGCGCCAAGGCGGAGGACGCGGTCGCCGCCGCGGCCACCGTGCAGGAGGTCGCGGGCCGCTACAGCACCGTCGAGGTCGGTTCGCACTCCGTGCACATGCTGCTCGCCAAGAACCCCGCCGGCTGGCAGGAAGCGCTGTCGATGATCGACCCCACCGTCGACGGGCTCGTGATCGCCGTCAACGGGCAGGTCCCCGACGGCGAGGACCTGTCCTGGCTGTGGGACGTGCGGTTCGAGCACTTCGAGGGCGTCAAGGTGGTCGCGGCCGGCGAACGCGGCACCGACCTGGCCGTCCGCCTCACCTACGCCGGAGTCGAGCACACACTCGACCCGAACCCGTTGCGGGCCATCGCGTCCTGCCCACCCGGACGCGTCGAGGTGCTCGCCAACTACACCGCGTTCCGCGACCTCAACACCGCCATCGCGAAGGAGGCGCGCAATGCCTGACTCGACCGTCCGCATCGGCCTGGTGCTGCCCGACGTGATGGGCACGTACGGCGACGGCGGCAACGCCCTGATCCTCCGGCAGCGACTGCGGATGCGCGGCTACGACGCGGAGATCGTCGAGATCACGCTGAACGACCCGGTCCCGGAGTCCCTCGACGTGTACACGCTCGGCGGTGCCGAGGACTCGGCGCAGCGCCTCGCCACCCGGCACCTCGCCAAGTACCCCGGCCTGCAGAAGGCCGCCGACCGCGGCGCCCCCGTCCTGGCGATCTGCGCCGCCATCCAGGTGCTCGGCAACTGGTACGAGACATCCAGCGGCGAACGCGTCGACGGTGTGTCGATGCTCGACGTCACCACGTCCCCGCAGGCGACGCGGTCCATCGGCGAGGTGATCACCACCCCGCAGATCGACGGGTTGACACAGCCGCTGTCGGGGTTCGAAAACCACCGCGGCGGAACCACACTCGGTTCCGGAGCCCGCGGCCTCGCCCGGGTCACGCACGGCGTCGGCAACGGTGTCGGGGACGGGCTCGAGGGCGTCGTCCAGGGTTCCGTGATCGGCACGTACATGCACGGACCCGCGCTCGCCCGCAACCCCGAACTCGCCGACCTGCTGCTGAAGCGGGCGCTGGGCGTCGACGAACTCGCCCCCCTCGACCTGCCCGAGGTCGAGCAGCTGCGCCGGGAGCGTCTGCGCGTCTAGGTACGTGAGCGGCAAAGTGTGGTCCCGCACTCTTTCCCACTCACCTGGGCAGGTGAGTGGGAAAGAGTCCCCGGACACGCGTTTTCACTCACGTGGGCAGGCGGGACAGCGGTGCGTCGTGTCGGTCCAGCCCTCGCGGACCAGCACCCGGCGCACCTCCTCGAACACCCCGCACGGGTCGCGGGTGGTCTCGTCCCACCCGTAGACCAACCGCGGACGGTCGGCGAGTTCCGCGGCGTTGTCGCGACGGCGGTCACGGAAGCGGGACTGCTGCCCACTGTGATACTGCTGCCCGTCGAGCCGGACGATCAACGGGACACCGGTCGGGCTGTAGTCGACGTCCTCGTACAGAATGCGGCCGTCCACGACGTGCGGCATTTGACGTTTCCCGGCCGGCAGTCCGTGCGACCTCTCGACGTCGAGCGCGTACCGATGCTCGAGGACGGATTGGACGCCGTCGCCGAGCAGTGTCACGGCGTCGGCGATGTCCGTCGCGTGCCGGTACGGGCGCCGGAGCTCGAGTTTCCGACGGAGGGCGTCGACGTGGACCTTGCCGTTGGTGGCCGCCTCGATCACTCGTGCGGCCGCGTCCTTCGGGGACGCTTCGGACACCGCGAGGTCGAACACCGTGTCGGCCTTCGACGTTCGGGGTTGGCGGAACGGGACGGCGATGTGCCCGAACGCCCGCGACCGATGGACCACGACGCCGCCGTGCACGAGGGCGTTGCCGGCGGAGGTCGGGCGCGGGCCGCCCGGTGCGCGTACCGTCGGCCCCTGGTCCACCGCCGAGCATTTGTAGGGCACGGTGATGTGGACCGGAGCGGACGGGTCGTCGATGCGGAGCATCCCCCACTCCTCGGCCGCGGTCCGGTGACTGAGGATGGCGCGGCCGCCGCCGTAGAGAAGTGCGGCGGAGAGGGCCATCGCGCGGGTGAGCGGGCCGTTGGTCACCGCAATGACCCGGGGAAGCACCCTCAGCCATTGGCCGGTGACCACCCGGTGCCGGAGTGCGGTGGCACTGACGCCGTGCGCCCGTAGCTGTGCCGTGGTGACGACGCCGTCCTGGGCGTCGAGAAGCGCTTGCCATGAGTCGTGGTCCATGCCGGAAACGGTGTCGGCCGGCCCTGACACGAATCGGTCCCGCAGGCCCGGTTATCCACAGGCTGTGCATAACCCAGGTGAGCGGCAAAGCGTCCTCGAGCACGCTTTGCCGCTCACGTACCAGTGCAACCGTGGGGTTGCAGAACGTTGAAAAGAGTGCAACCATGGAGTTGCAGAAAGCCCTCGAGGAAGGTGACCACCATGGACGCATCGAGCAGCATCACCCGGACCGTTGTCGTGAATGCCCCGAGATCGGCGGTGTGGGCGGCGATCACGGATCCCGACAAGATCAGCCAGTGGTTCGGACAGCGCACGACGCTCGACCTCAGCGTCGGCGGCGAGGCGGCCTTCACGTGGGACGAGCACGGCACCGCCCGCGCCGTCGTCACGGAGGTCGACGAACCGAACGCGTTCGGCTTCCGCTGGGCCGCCGACATCGACGCCGACCCGGTGATCGGAAACTCCACCCTGGTGCGGTTCACACTGTCGGAGCACGACTCCGGTACCGAACTGACCGTCGTCGAGACCGGGTTCGACACCCTCGACCGCGACGTCGCCGACCAGAAGCGGGCCCGCGAGGGCAACGTCCGGGGCTGGCACGCCGAACTGGACGAACTGGTCGCCTACCTGCACGGCGTGAAGGCATGAGCACGTACTCCGAACTGGCCTCGGTGTTCGCGGCGCTGTCCGACGAGACCCGCTGGGAGATCCTCACCGAACTCGGGCGGTCCGACCAGTCGGCGTCGTCGCTGGCCACCCGGCTTCCGGTGTCGAGGCAGGCCATCGCGAAGCATCTGACCGCACTGCAGGCCTGCGGCCTGGTGGAGTCGGTGAAGGTGGGCCGCGAGATCCGCTACCGCGCGCTGGGCGCCGAACTGAGCAAGACGGCGCGGACGCTGGACCGGATCGGGGCCGAGTGGGATCGCCGCCTGGCGGCCATCAAGGAGATCGCGGAGTCGATGGAGGAGTAAAGGCCCCAGACAGGGGTTCGGCCGGGAATGCTTCTGCATTCTCGGCCGGATCTCTGCTTCTCGAGTTTTCTCTGCTCACAGGTACAATTCCTCGATCCGCACAACTGACGATACACGCGAGTGACCTACGTCACAAGAGGTTCCACCGGACTTTTCTTCGCCCGATCGTGCCCGGGCAGGGTCAGGGCCACCGCGAACACCAGGACCGCCAGCACGGCGCACACCCCGTAGGCGATCGAGAATCCGGCGGCCGAGGCGGACCCGCCCACCATGCTCGCCGCCAGGACCGTGGCGACGACAGCGCTGCACATGGTCGTGCCCATCGTCCGCAGCAACACGTTGACGCCGTTGGCCGCGGCCATCTGCGTGGACGGCACGGCCCGGACGATCAGCATCGGCAGCGTGCTGTACACCAGAGCGGTGCCGACGGCCGCGACCCCGAGTGCGGCGATCACCAGCCACAGCTGCTTGTGCGGCACGGTGTGCAGCGCGTAGCCGAGGACGAGGCAGATCGCGCCCGACAGGATCGTCACCTTGGACCCGTAGCGCTCGGACACCCGGGCGCCGACCTGCGCGAAGACGATCATCGACAGACTCGTCGGCAGCTGACACACCGCGGCCTGCAGAATCGTCAGGCCGTAGCCGGCGTCCCCGCGCGGCGCCTGCAGCAACTGCGTGGTGATGAGGGCGTTGCCGTAGAACGCGAAACCGACGAGCAGCGCCATCACGTGCGGCAGCAGCACCGACCGTCGCGCCGACACCCGCAGGTCCACGAGCGGATTCCGGTTGCGCAGCTGCTGATATCCCCACAGCGCGAACAGGAACGCCGAGGACGCGAACATGCCCAGCACCGCGGGACTCCCCCAGCCCCACGAGCCGCCCTGGGTGATCGGGACCAGCAGGCAGACGAGCGCGGCGGTGAGGCCGACGGCGCCGACCCCGTCGAACCGTCCGCCCGACCGCACCTCGGACTCGCGGATGAACAGCACCGCGGCCGTCGTGACCGCGAGCCCGATCCCCGCGATGACCCAGAAGAGGACGTGCCAGTCGGAGTACTCGGCGACGGAGGCCGCGAACGGCAGTCCGAGCGCCGTGCCTATCCCGAGGGTCGAGCTCATCATGGCGATGGCGCCGTTGACCTTCTCCCGCGGCAATTCGTCGCGGAGAATCGAGATTCCGACCGGGATGACGGCGGCACCGGCCCCCTGCAGTCCCCGCGCGAAGATCAGGAAGGCGATGTCGGACGTCACGGCGCAGATCAACGCCCCGAGCGTCATGAAGACGAACGCGACGAGAAGCATCCGCTTCTTGCCGAACATGTCGGCGAGCCTGCCGAAGATCGGGGTGACGACCGCGCCGACCAGGAGGGTGGTGGTGATCAGCCAGGACACCGACGTCTGACTCGCGCCGGTGAACGTCGGCATGCTGGGTAGGAGGGGCACCATGACCGTCTGCAGGACGGCCTGAAAGACACCCGCGAACGCGAGAATCGGAAAGAGGAAACGCGATCCGCCGACAGAGTCCGGCGGCGATGCAACCGGCTGATCCGCAAGCGCCGACAGTGGGCGCGGCAACGAGATCGTCAAGCGTCACCCCTTGCACAACTGGTAAATGGTTGTTCACCACATTAGGTGAACAACCATTTACCCCGCAAGCCGGACAATCCGCCCTCAGCCGTCGAGCAACTCCTGCACCAGCGGGGCGTAGCGCGCCACCACCTCGTCCGGGGTGCCCGTGGCATGCTCCTGCATCATCTTGCGGCGCATGACGGCGAGGCCCGTCAGCATCGACATCACCAATTCGGCGCGTAGTCGGCCATCCGGCCCGGGCAGTCGGTCGGCCAGCGTGTCGATCATCTGCGTCGAATAGTTGGCCCGCAGCTTCCGGCTGCCCTCCTCGCTCGGCCCGCTCATGAACAGGATGTTCAGCGACAGCGGCTTGTACGGCTCGAGCGGCCGCGCGAACATCGACACCATCCGCTCACCCAGACCGTCCAGCGGACCGCTGAACAGCACCTCCGCGGCGGACCGGAAGTCGACGAGCGCGTCGAACAACTGCTCCTTCGACCCGAAGTACTTGATGATCAGCGGTGCGCTGACCCCGGCGTCCTCGGCGATGTCCTTGAGCGTGATCTCCCGGTACGGACGCGTCGCGAACGCCCGGCCCGCGGCGTCGACGATCAGCGACCGCGACTGCTCGGCCGTCCGCTTCACCGGAGCGGCAGTGCCCGGATCCGACGTCACAGCGTGCGTCTCCCCGACAACGCCCGGCCGAGCGTGAGCTCGTCGGCGAACTCGAGGTCGCCGCCCATCGGCAGACCCGACGCCAGCCGGCTGACCGTCAGCCCGGGGAAGTCCCGCAACATCCGCACCAGATACGTCGCGGTGGCCTCCCCCTCCGTGTTGGGGTCGGTCGCGATGATCACCTCGGAGACGTCGACGCCGTCCTCCTGATTACCGATGCGCGCGAGCAACTCCCGGATCCGCAGCTGGTCCGGACCCACCCCGGACAGCGGATCCAGCGCGCCGCCCAGAACGTGATAGCGGCCCTTGAACTCGCGGGTGCGCTCCACGGCCTGGACGTCCTTCGGCTCCTCGACCACACAGATCACCGTGCGGTCGCGGCGCGGATCGGCACAGATGCGGCAGTGCTCCTTGTCGGAGACGGTGCCGCACACGACACAGAACTGGACGCCGTCACGCACCCGCTGCAGCGCGTTCTTGAGCCGGTCGATCTCCGGCGGCTCGACACTGAGCAGGTGGAACGCGATGCGCTGCGCGCTCTTCGGCCCGACGCCGGGCAGCTTGCCCAGCTCGTCGATCAGATCCTGAACCGGACCTTCGTACACGCCGCGCCTCTAGAAACCGGGGAGGCCGGGCAGGCCTCCCCCACCGAATCCACCCGCGAGCGGACCGAGCTTCTGCGCCGCGATCTCCTGCGCCTTGCTCGACGCGTCCTCGATCGCACCGATCACGAGGTCCTGCAGAGTCTCCACGTCGTCGGGATCGACGACCTTCGGATCGATCTTCAGACCGACCACTTCACCTGTCCCCTTGACCGTCGCGGTCACGAGTCCGCCACCGGCCTGCCCGGTGACCTCGGCCTCGGCCATCTCCTGCTGCGCGGCCATCAGCTGCTGCTGCATCTGCTGCGCCTGCGCGAGGAGCTGCGACATGTCGGGTTGTCCACCTGGTTGCACTGACGTGGTCCTTTCTGCTGTTTCCCCTGCCAGCGTAGACCGTGACCGTCAGCGCGGTCCGGCGCCGACGCCGTCGTCCGACTCGCGTCGACGGCGCCGGAGCGACCGGGACCCGAGTCAGCCGAGTTCGCGCTCGAGGTTCGCCAGCACCTGCCCCTGGATCTTCTTCAGGCCCAGCGGGGCGAACGTCTTCTCGAAGAAGCCGCCGATGCCGCCCGCGCCCTTCCACTCGGTGGTCGTGGTGACGGTCGACCCGCTGCCACTCGGCGCGACGACCCAGGTGGTGACGAGCGACGAGTTCGCATCCGTCTCGGTGATCGTGTTGCCCGCCACGGTGACCGTGGCCTTGATGTCGCGGGACCGCTTCTCGGTGGCCTTCAGCGTCCACTGCGCGACGGTGCCGCCGCCCTGCCCACCCTCGAGGACGCGGTAGTCCAGGTACTGCTCCGAGAGGATGCGCGGACGCACCGTCTCGTAGTCCGTCAACGCCGCGAGCGTCTTCTCCGGTGTGGCTGCGACGGTGATCGAACTGCTCGCGCTGACCTGGCCCACTGTTCTGACTCCTCTTGTACGATTTGTACGAAACTGCTTCCTCCTCCCATCCTGCCTGCCGTGCGCGAGTCCCGGCGATGACGTGGCAATCTATTGTGAGGTAGCTCACTTCGGCATGGTCGCGACCCGCACATTGATGAGACATTTGTGTGAATCTTGGGTCGCGCGCGCCGATATGCGTGGCTTGAACCCCCGGAGAGGGATAGCGTCAAGGTGTGGCTGCCTCTTCGGTTGAACTACTGAAAAGCATGCGGGAGGGTGGACGCCCCTTCCGTGCGCATCGCACTCTGCCCGTCACGGGAATCGACGCTCACCGCGCCGGCGTCCAGCGCCTCCTCGCGTCCTACCGTGCGATTCCCACGGACGCCACGGTGCGGCTCGCGAAGAAGACGTCCAACCTGTTCCGGGCCCGGGCACAGACCAGCGCACCCGGCCTCGACGTCTCCGGCCTCGGCGGGGTCATCTCCGTCGACCCGCAGGCCCGGACCGCGGATGTCGCCGGAATGTGCACCTACGAGGACCTGGTGGACGCCACCCTGCCGTATGGGCTGGCGCCGCTGGTGGTTCCGCAGCTCAAGACCATCACCCTCGGTGGCGCGGTCACCGGCCTCGGCATCGAGT
>JBCEBZ010000329.1:0-3707 GCA_039206675.1 Rhodococcus sp. (in: high G+C Gram-positive bacteria)
GGTCGGTCGGGAACGAGGAGGGCGCCGATGTCTTTGCCGATGGGGACGGCGTTGTTGGTGTCGGAGTTGGCTTTCGGACCGAGGGTGCAGTAGACGACGATCGTCGTGTCGGTCTTCGTGTCGTAGAAGGCGACGCCGTTGTAGCCACCGAATGCCGGGTTCATGTAGAGCCAGTCGTCGATGTGGACGACCCCGAACGCGAAGTACTTCTGCGCCGTCATGGGGCCGAGGCCTGCGGTGCTGGGCGCCATCATCTCCTTGAACTGCTCCTCGGAGAGCAACTTGCCTGCGGCGAGCGCACGCACCCACACGGAGACGTCGGCGAGGGTGGAGTTCATGTTGCCGCTGTTGAGGAACGCGGTGGGGTTCCAGAACGTGGAGTCTTCGAAGACGCCGCGTTCATTGGTGTAGCCGTGCAGAGTCGGCTCCGTCATCTGGGGTGTGAGCACGACGTCGCTGTCGTTCATGCCCAGCGGGTCCAGGATGCGTTGCTGGATGAGGTCGTGGAGCGTCGTGCCGGTGGCTTTCTCGAGGACCACACCGAGCAGGCACAGGTCACTGTGGGCGTACGCCCAATTGGTGCCGGGTTCGAACAGCGGCGGCCGCGCGTTGGCGAGGTCGAAGATCTGCTGCGCGGTGAAGCCCGCCATCGGGTTGGCGTAGAACTGCTTCAGGAATTCGGGGTCGGTGACGTAGTCCGCGATGCCCGTGGTGCTGTTGGCGAGCATGCGCGGGGTGATCTTGTCGGCGCGCGGGAAGTCGGGGACCCATTCGGCGATGGGCTTGTCGAGGGGGACGACGCCGTCCTTGTCGAGTTGCAGCAGCACCGTCGACAGCATCGGCTCCATCGGCTGGCCCACCCGCAGCTGCATGTCGGGCGTCGCGGGGACGCCGATCGGGGATCCGCCCAGTGCGCCGACGGTGACCTGCTCGTCGCCGCGCCACACACCGAACACAGCGGCCGAGAGGTCGAGTTCGGTCATCTTGCCCTGGACGATCGCTTCGATCTTCGCTGCGTCGGGGGATTCCGGGGTTTTCGATTCCGTCCCACCGCCGCTGGTGTCGTCCGATCCGCAGGACAGGGTGGCGAATCCGATGGCGACGGCGAGTGCGGCCGATGCACCGCGGCGCATCCACCGGTGAGTCGGCTTACTCATAACGGACGATCCCTTCGAACGAGCGGGAATCTTGCGGGAGCAGCGATACGTGAAATCTACCGTCGCCGACGCCGCGCGGGGAGCAAACGGGCGGGTGTGCCCCGCCCGATCCGGTGACCGTTGTGCCACCGGTCGGGCAAGATCGGAGGGATGAAATACGTGCTGCTGATCTGCGACGACGAGTCGGTATCGCCGACGAACGAGGAGCTCGAGGCAGACCCCGTGCATCAGGCGTGGTGGGCCGACTTGCAGCGGCGGGGCGGTCTCCTCGTCGGCCAGCGGTTGCGGCCGGTGGTGGATGCCACGACGGTCCGGGTCCGCGACGGTGAGACTCTGGTGTCGGATGGGCCGTTCGCCGAGACCAAGGACTTCGTCGGCGGATTCGTGATGGTCGACTGCGCGAACCTGGACGAGGCGATCGAGATCGCGGCGGGCCATCCCTACTCGCGCTGGGGCGGCGTCGAAATCCGTCCTGTGTGGGAATGACGGAGTCCCAGAACCGAGTCCGCGCGGCGGTCGATGCGGCATTCCGGGACGAGTGGGGGCAGGTCGTTGCGACCCTGATCGGGATGACGGGGGATTGGGATCTGGCCGAGGACTGCGCGCAGGATGCGTTCGCGTCCGCGTTGACGAGCTGGGCGCGCGATGGCGTTCCGAACCGCCCCGGTGCCTGGCTCACCACGACGGCCCGCAACCGCGCGATCGATCGGCTGCGCCGCGACGCCGCGGGTGCCGGCAAGGTGCGCCGGCTCGCCGCGCTCGCCCGCGAACCGGATGAGCTGCCGCCGGACGAGATTCCCGACGAGCGGCTCCGTCTGATCTTCACCTGCTGCCATCCGGCGCTGCCGTTCCCGGCCCGGGTCGCGCTCACCCTGCGGACGTTGGCGGGTTTGAGCACCGCCGAGATCGCTCGGGCATTCCTGACCGCCGAATCCACGATGGCGCAGCGTCTCGTCCGCGCCAAACGGAAGATCCGGGAGGCGGGAATTCCGTACCGGGTACCGCCCGTCGAACTGCTCCCGCAGCGGCTGGCCGCTGTCCTGGCGGTGCTCTACCTGATCTTCAACCAGGGCTACGACGAGGAAAACGGGGAACGGGCCCTGACCGCCGAGGCCATCCGCCTGGCCCGGCTCCTGGTCCGGCTGATGCCGCGGGAATCCGAGCCGCACGGTCTGCTCGCGCTGGTGCTGCTGCACGAGTCACGGCGCGCCACACGCACCGACGACGGTGTGCTGGTGACCCTCGAGAACCAGGACCGATCCCGATGGGACCGGTCGCTGATCGCCGAGGGAGTGGCGGCACTCGACCGAGCGCTGGCGATCGGACGCACCGGCGCCTACCAGGTGCAGGCCGCCATCGCCGCCTGCCACGTCACCGCGCCCGACGCGGCGAGCACGGACTGGCCGCAGATCGCGGCCCTGTACACCGAGTTGGCGCGGCTGGCGCCGTCCCCGGTCGTGGATCTCAACCACGCCGTGGCGGTCGCGATGGCCGATGGCATCCCGGCCGGCCTGGCCCTGGTCGACGAGATCGCGGCCTCCGGCCGACTCGACCGCTATCACCTGCTGCCGGCGACCCGCGCCGATCTGCTCCGCCGGGCCGGCCGAGCCACCGAGGCCAGGGCGGCGTACGAGCAGGCCCTCCAGCTGGCGCCGACCGACGCCGAGCGTCGCTATCTGACCGGCCGCCTCCGCGAGCTCTGAGAATTTTCGAGATAGTTGTCGATCCCGGACGGCAACCTTCGTCGGTTGGTTGAAAGCCCACCTCGATGAGAAGGAGACTGTCGTGAACACCGACACGACCCCACCGGCACCGTCCGTCGTCGACCAGGCCACTTACCAGGCCGAACTGGACGCGATGCGGGTGCGGGAGAAGGCGCACACCCACGAAGGCGACGCGATCGCGGCGGCCCGCCGGCGACTGCCGATGGTCGAGGTAGACCCGACCGTCACCCTCGTCGGCGCGGACGGGCCGGTCCCACTGCTGGACGTGTTCGAGGGCCGCAGCCAGTTGATCGCGTACTTCCACATGTGGCACGCCGACCAGCCCGTCGCCGAACAATGCGAGGGTTGCACGTTCTTCAACGGCCAGGTGCGCGAGCTGTCGTACCTGCACTCCCGCGACGTCACGTACGCCACGCTGTGCCAGGGACCGTACGACGTGAGCGTCCACTACCGCGACTTCATGGGCTGGGACGTCCCGTGGTACTCCGCGCAGGACGCGGCGGATGCCCTGCTCGGCGACCGCCAGCGGTCCCCGGCGCCGCTGGTCTGCTATCTGCGGCAGGACGGCAGGGTGTTCGAGACGTTCTGGACCAGTGGCCGCGGCCTGGAACCGATGGCTCCGACGTACGGGCTCCTCGACATGACCGCGTACGGCCGGCAGGAATCGTGGGAGGACTCGCCCGCCGGGTGGCCGCAGAGATGGGAGCGCCGCACCAGGGACATCATGCGCACCGACGGGCGGCCCACCGCGCAGTGGTCCCGGTTGCACCACCCGTGAGTACTTATTAACCGCCCGACGTTAATAAGTACTCACGGGCCGAAGGCA
>JBCEBZ010000330.1:0-9834 GCA_039206675.1 Rhodococcus sp. (in: high G+C Gram-positive bacteria)
CGAAGGGAGCCAACCGGGCATCGAGGCCCGCTCCCGCCGCCAGGGTCACCAGGACCACGCGCTGAATGTGCCGGTGAAAACGGCCGTCGTTCCGGGGATGCGGATCGGCGGCAAGGGAATTGAGAACCGCGATCGTGAGCGTGCCGGACCGCAGTTCGGCGACGTCGTGCACGACGGCCCGCGCCCGCTCGACATCGGCGAGGACCTGCCGCGCGGCGCTCGCGAACGACGCGCCCGCCGGGGTGATCCTCAGCTTCCGCCCGCCGCGGTCGAACAGTTCCACACCCAGATCGCGTTCGAGGGTGCGGATCGCCTGCGACAGCGACGGCTGGGCGATGAACAGGGCACGGGCAGCCTCGGTGATGCTGCCGTGATCGACCACGGCGACGAGATACTCGGCGTCCCGGATGTCCACCGGTCGAGTCTAGCCGCCGCGCAGTTCGCCCAGGCCCCGCAACTCGTCGAGGGGCTGGTCGACGAGTGTCGCGACGTAGACCACCTGCCGCCCGTTCGCACGAAGCCGGTTCCTGCTCATCAAACCCCTCTCGATCGAAGTGTCGACAAGTCCGTGGGCATGCCCGGCCGGAGTGTCCACTCCCAGCTCATGCGGGCAATCGCCGGCGCAGCAAGGCGCCGCGACCCGACCGGGCGGGCGCGAATGGTACATTATGTCGAGTCTTTCGAATCCGGGAAGGTGCGACCGACGATGCCCCTGAATGACAGGTCAAGACGACAGCAACTGCCCGAGGAAGTTGCCACGTACGTCCGCGAGATGATCATCTCCGGGGAGGTGCGGGCCGGGGATTTCCTGCGCATCGAGCGGATCGCCGAGGCCGTGGGCGTCAGCACGACACCCGTCCGCGAGGGGCTCCTCGCCCTTCGGAGCGAAGGCTTCGTCGAGATGGTCCCCCGGCGTGGTTTCGTCGTAGCCCCGTTCACGAAGCAGGACGTGCGCGACCTGTTCTGGGCCCAGGCCCAGCTGGCGGCCGAATTGGCCGCACGGGCCGCGAAGAACATCACTCCGCAGCAGATCGCCGAACTGGAGGGAATCCTTCAGCAGCACCAGGACGCCATCGCACAGGGCGACACCGAGCGCATTTCCTCCCTCGGCCACGCGTTCCACCGGAAGATCAACCTGATTGCGGATTCTCCCCGCCTCGCCCGCCTTCTGGGCTCGGTCGTCACCAATCTCCCGAATCGCTTCTACGCCACCATCGAGGGCCACATCACCACGACCCAGGAGGAGCACCCGCTCCTGCTCGAGGCCCTGCGGAAGCACGCCGGCAAGCGCGCCAGGACGATCATGGAATCGCACATCCTGGACGGCGCGGATCACCTGATCGACGAACTCGAACAGCGGGGATTGTGGGACACCGACGCCGAGGCGAACGCGGGCTGATACACGACACGGGAGCGGCGCCGGACGCGTCCCGCACATGGACGTCCGCGGCTCAGCGCCTCGAGCGCAACACGGTCTCCGACGGGAGAAATCCGAACCGGGCCCGATACTGCTGAGCGAACCGGCCCGGATGGTAGAAGCCCCAGCGCGCGGCGATGTCCGTGACGGAAGCCGCTGAACCGCAAGCGAGATCGACGTGCACCCGGTCGAGCCGGACGCCGCGGAGATACGCGGTCGGCGACATCCCGACCACCTCCCGGAAACCTGCCTGCAGAGCCCGTTCGCTCACTCCGGCCATCGACGCGAGGTCGGCCGTCGTGATGTCGTCTTCCGGGTGCCGGTCGACGTAGTCCACGATCTCGCGGATCTTGGACCGCCGGGTATGGACCGGCTTGCCGTGCAGCTCCGGCGTGAGCTGACTCGGCACGGTCATCAGCAGTTGAGTCATGAGGGCCGATTCGAGTTCGTGACAGGCCGCCGGAATCGTGGAGATGCCGTCCGGACGGGAGAGCTCGGCGTACAGGAAACCGGCGGTCGCAACGAGCGCCTGCCCAGCGCTGGACCCCAGGTCGAAGGTCAGATCGAAGCGGATCTCCTCCCCGATCGGACGGCCGGTCAGCTTCGCCGCGTGCGCTTCGAGCGGATCCTTCGGCAATTTGATGTGGTACTGCCACGAATCCGCGCTCCACTGCACCAGTACGGGCGCCTGCGGGCCGAAGGCCACACCGGCCTCCCCCGCGACGAAGGACCGTCTGACGCCACCCTGCTCCACCGTGCTCTCACCGGTCACCGGCAGATTGATGTGGTAGCAGAGGCGCATCGGTGGCCCGTTCAACGTCACCGGCGCTCCGTACGACATCCGGCCGATCGTCAACCGCGGGGCCGGAGCGAGATCGAGCCGGAAATCCAGCGCTCGACCGTTCGAAACGTGGATGTCGTGACCCGCGAACGTCTTCGTGACCTGCGCATGGGCGGCGTCGAGGTCCGCCGTGCGGAAATTCAGCGGCCGATCGGCACCAGCCTGTCGGTTACTCACGCGCCGCTACCTCCTCAGAACCGGGGCGTCGACAAATAATACATCATATTGGGATAAACCCCCAGGTGGCCGTCGATATCGCCCGTGCGGGCGTGCGGAAAGTGGATGTAGACGTTCGCCTGAGGGATTGTGACGCAGATCCCATCGCCCCTAGCGTCATGACAGCCAGCGCACCTGCGCTCGGGCCCCCAACTGAACCCGGAGTTGTGCCCACCATGACCGAAGAACACGACACCCCGCCCACGCCGGTTCTCGAACGGATCCCCGTCGACGGCGCCTGCCCGCGATGCGGTGCCCAGGAACTCCGCCGCTATCCGGTGGTGTCCGAAGGCGGCTGGTTCGAGGTCGTCAAATGCCAGCAGTGCCTGTTGTCGCTGGACCGCTCCCCGTGGTCCCGGCTCGGGCCGATCCAACTTCTCACCGACCTGCTCTGACGAAGGAACTAACGATGATTGCAGTCGATGTCGGCGGCACGTTCACGGACGTGGTCGCACTGCGCGACGGACAGATCAAGACCGCGAAGGTGACCACCGACTACACCGAGGTGTTCGGACCGGTGCTCGAGGGCGCCGCGATGCTCGGGGTGGCGGACGCCGCGGTGTTCAACCACGCCAGCACTCACGGCCTGAACGCGGTGATCACCCGACGGTTGCCCAAGATCGCATTCCTCACCACCGAGGGGCATCGCGACATTCTCGACATGGGACGGGTGTGGCGCCCGGCGCACGCCATCCTGGACTCGCGCTGGCGACGCAGCTTCGGTGACGCGTCGCGGCCGCTCGTCCAGCGGTACCTCCGCCGCGGCATCCACGAGCGGATCACCGCCGACGGCGGCGTCCTGTTCGAACTCGACGAGGCGCAGGCCCGCGCCGAACTGGACGTACTCCGGCGCTGCGGCGTCACCGGTGTCGCGATCTGCCTGATCAACGCGTATGTGAACCCGGCGCACGAGATCCGGTTGCGCAAACTGGTTCACGAGGTCCTCGGCGACGTGCCCTGCTCGATCTCGAGCGAGGTCTCCCCGCTCGCCAAGGAGTACGCGCGCGCCTCGACGACGGTGATCGACACCCTGATGAAGATCATCTACAGCGATTACACGGCGAAGCTGGAGAAGGGCCTGGCGGACCTCGGCTTCGGTGGCGAGCTCAACTTCGCCGACTGCGCGGCCACGCTGGTGCCGTCGAGTCGCGCGATGGAACTGCCCTTCCGCATCGTCTTCTCCGGTCCGGCCGCGGGCACCGTCGGCTGCGCCCACTTCGGCAGCCTGATCGGGGAAAAGGATCTGCTCTGCGCCGACGTCGGCGGCACGTCGATCGACATCAGTGTCGTCACGGCGGGAGAACCGTTCGTCAACACCAGCTTCGAGCTCGAGCACGACCTCGTCGTGAACGCGTTGGCCAACGACATCTCCAGCATCGGCGCCGGCGGCGGCAGCATCGTCGCGATCGGGCCGACGGGTGAGATCCAGGTGGGCCCGGACAGTGCCGGATCCGCCCCGGGCCCCGCCTGTTACGGACGTGGCGGCACCCAGCCGACCACCACCGACACCTGCCTGATGATCGGGATCATCGACCCCGCCCGGTTCGCGGGCGGCGCGGTGGACCTCGACCCGGCACTGTCTCGGCAGGCCTTCGAGGATCTCGATTCGGAGTTCACCCTCGCCCAGCGCGTGCGCTACGCCTACGAGATGGCGGTGAACAACATGGCAGAGGGGGTCTTCAACGTCGCGATCAAGAACGGTGTGGACCCCCGCGACTACAGCCTCGTCGCGTTCGGTGCGGCAGGCCCGATGCTGCTGCCCGCGGTGCTCGACACGGTCCATTGCAAGCAGGTGATCGTGCCGCCGAACCCGGGACTGTTCTCGGCACTGGGCCTGCTGTCCGCGGACCAGGTATTCACCGCCAACCGCAGCGCGTACATGATCCTCACCCCCGACGCGGCACCGACCATCGACGCCCTGTTCGACGAGATGGAAACCCAACTGCGCGAGGGGCTGGACGAGGGAACCGGCGTGACGTTCCACCGCAGTATGGACGCCCACCTCGCCGGGCAGAGCTGGGAGACGCCGTTCGTCCCGGTGCCCGACGGCACGATCGACGCCGACGCGATCACCACCATGGTCCAGTCGTTCCACGACACCTACGAGAACCGTTCGAGCAACCGATTCGAGTCGATGCCCGTCGAAGGTGTGACGTTCCGCGTGCGGGCGGTCCTCGACACCCCGAAGGTCGACTATCCCGAGGCCCCGCAGCGCGGCGCCACACCGCTCGCGCCCGTCCGGACGACGGTGCTGCGCTACCTCGGCGACATCGACGCCGACGGCGAGGGCGCACAGACCGCCGACGTGTACGACCGCGAGACACTCTGTGCCGGCGACGTACTGGACGGCCCCGCCATCGTCGACGAGGGCCTGTCCACGACGCACATCGGCGCCGGCCAGCGGGCCACCGTCGGCCGCTACGGCGAACTGCTCATCCGGAGGAAGTGAAATCCCAATGACCACTCTCGAAACGTCCCCGGCCACTACGGGGACCGAACAGGCTCGCCTGCGCGACATCTCGGACGCCGAGTTCACCGGCGCCTATGGCTGCGACCGGTTCACGGCGGCGGTGATCCTCAACCGGCTGCGGTACGCGGTGGAACATATGTCGACCGGTTTCATGCGGGAGGCGTTCTCGCCGATCATCCGCGACTGGTACGACTTCGCGTGCACGATCAGCGGTCCGCCCCAGCACAACTATCCGATGGCCGTGGTCAGCAACAGCCTCGTGGTCTTCCTCGGCACGCTCGGCGACGCCGTCCGCAACACCGTCGAGGAGTTCGGGCCCGAAAACCTCTCCCCCGGAGACGTTCTCATCTGTAACGACCCCTACCGCGGCGGCACTCACGTCAACGACGTGTGCTTCATCCGCCCGGTCTTCGTCGACGGCGAGATCGTCTCGTTCGTCAACATGCGCGCCCACCAACTCGACATGGGCGGCACCGTGCCGGGCGGATTCTCCGCGACGAAATCGAACGTGTACGAGAACGGTCTCGTCATACCGCCGATGCTGTTGTGGTCCAGGGACGAACCGGTGCGCTCGACGTTCAGCCTGATCTTCGACAACACCCGGTGGGGCGGCATGCTGCTGCCCGATTTCAAGAGCATCTACCAGCAACTCGCACTCGGCGAGCGGCTCGTGCTCGAGAACATCGAACGCTACGGCCTCGACGCCTACCTGGGCACGCTGACCTATGCGTGCGACACCTCGGCCGAGCGCATGCGCGACGCCATCGCCCTCGTTCCGGACGGCGAATACACCGGCTCGGCGCTGATCGACGCCGACGGCCTGGACGACAGCATCGATTACACGGTGCAGGTGACGCTGCGCAAGCAGGGCCAGGACATCGAGGTCGACCTGTCCGGCACGTCGCCGCAGGCCCGTACGTGCATCAACTGCGGTGTGCTCGACGCCAAGACCGCGGTCGGAGTCGCCCTCACGATGCTGCTCGACCCGGAGGTGCCGTTCACGTCGGGCACCTGGCGCAACATCGACCTCGCCACCCCGCCGGGCACGCTGGTGTCGTCCCTGCCGCCGGACGGCGGGATCATGATGTTCTGGGAAGCCTCGGGTGCCGTGGTCTCCGCCGTCTTCGACGCCCTCAACCCGGCCCTCGGCGAAAAGGGCGTCGCCGGCGACTACGGTTCCACCAACACCCACAACGCCTCCGGCGTAACTGCGGACGGAACGCCGTGGACGAGCGCCACCCAGTGCGGCGGCGAACACGGGCCGTGGGGGGCCACCAAGGAAGGCGACGGCGACAGCTACACCGTCCTGTTCTTCCTCAACAACCTCGACCCCGCCACCGAGACGATCGAGCACGATTCGCCGGTCGTGATGCTCCGCAAGGAACACGCGATCGACACCGGCGGTCCCGGTACGTTCCGCGGCGGCGCCGCGAATCTCAAGGACACGCTGTGGTTGAGCGAGGGCAACCACTACCTGTCCCCGTTCCGCACCAAGGTTCCGAGCGGTGTCGGCGCGAACGGCGGCGAACCGGGCCCGAACGGCGCCATCTGGATCTTCCCGCCGCGTGAGGGCGCGGACGGCCCCGGCATACTGGGCACCACACCCGAGGTCTATGCAGACAGCGAACCCGTTGCCGGGGTGCTCGACCCCGCGACCAAGGCGCTGGACCCGATCGACGGCGAATACCACTACTTCGCCAGCCGGCAGGTGTGGCAGACGAAGTCCGGGTCGATCCTGCGGTGCCTGACCAACGGCGGTGGCGGCTGGGGCGATCCGTTCGCCCGCGACCCCGAACGGGTGCTCGCCGACGTGCGCAACGAGTACGTCAGCGTCGCCGGTGCCGCCCGCGACTACGGCGTCGTCGTCATCGGCGACCCGAAGTCCGATCCCGAGGGCCTGCGCATCGACGTGCAGGCCACCGCAGCGCTCCGCAACCAACCGAACTGAATGCGTCCGCGCCGAGCAATCGCTTCGAACCGAGGAGGAAAGTCGACAATGCAGGGAATCACGTTTCCGGGGGATGGCCGAGTCGTACTCAAGGAGTTCCCCGCGCCGAAACCGGGGCCGGGAGAAGTGGTCGTCCGGATGCGGGCGTCCGGAATGTGCGGCAGCGATCTCCACTTCTATCGGGGTTCAGTGTCTTTCGGGGGGAGCGCCGACACCATCCAGGGCCACGAGCCGTGCGGTGACGTACACGCCGTCGGAGAGGGGGTGTCGCCCGACACCGCTTCCGTCGGCGACCGCGTCATGATCCACCACTACTGGGGTTGCGACGTGTGCGAGCAGTGCCGCTCCGGATGGCCGCAGATGTGCGACCGCGGAAACGCCCACACGATGAGCATCACCACCCACGGCGGTCACGCACCGTACGCCGTCGTGCCTGCCCGGACACTCCTGCCGCTTCCGGACGGCCTCAGCTACAAGGCTGGCGCCGCGATCGGCTGCGGCACCGGAACGGCCTGGGGAGGCCTCATGCGGCTCGGCGACATCGGCGGGAAAACGCTGGTCGTCTTCGGGCAGGGGCCGGTCGGACTGTCCGGAACCATGCTCGCGTCGGCACTCGGGGCCCGGGTCATCGCGGTGGACGTCAACGATTCGAGGCTGGAACGCGCACGCACATTCGGCGCGAGCGAGGTCGTGAACTCGGCCGAGGTGGACCTGTCCACGACAATCGCCGCTCTCGCCGGCCGCCGGGGAGTGGAGTTGGTCCTGGAGACCTCCGGGGTGGCCGGTGCCGACGCGCTGAGCATCCTCGGCAAGTGGGGACGGGCGTGCTTCATCGGGCTTCCCGGTGAGGTCCACTTCCGGACGGAGGAACAGTACAAGAAGCAGTGGACGATCATGACGTCCTGGACCATGTCGACGATTCAGCAGCGGCGCTGTGCCGAGTTCGTCGTCGAGCACGGACTCCCCATCGACGACCTCTACACCCACAGCTGGTCGCTGGACCAGGCCGTCGAGGCGTACCAGTGGTTCGACAAGCAATCGGACGGCAAGGGCGTCTTCGAATTCTGATTTACCGCCCCGGCCACCCGCACAGACGACAACGACCGTCTCGGCCCGCGGCCGGACGGGAGGAGAACAAGATGCTCACCCAACACGAAACATCGCGTACGCTACCCGCTTTCATTCAAGGGTCGAAGAAGAATCTGATCGGCGGCAAGTGGCTCGACGCCGCCTCCGGCCGGCAGATCGACACCGTCAACCCGGCGACGGGACAGGTGCTCTGCCGCATCGCCGGGGGCGACGCCACGGACATCGACCGTGCCGTCGCGGCGGCGCGGCAGGCCTTCGAGGGCGAATGGAGCCGATGGACGCCGCATCAGCGCCGCAAGCTGATACTGAAGATCCACGACGTCGTCCTCGACCACTTCGACGAACTGGCGATGATCGAAACGCTGGACATGGGGGCGCCGCTGAAGCGGACGGCAGGACTCGCGGAGTGGACTTCGCAGGTTCTGCAGTTCTTCGCATCCCAGTGCGACGCCGCGACGGTGTCAGCACCCCCGAACTCGCTTCCCGGCGATTTCCTGACCCTCAAGTCCCTTGCCCCCGTCGGAGTGGTCGGCGGCATCATCCCGTGGAACGGTCCCCTGATCGGCCTGTGGTGGATCTTCGGTCCAGCGCTCGCCACCGGGTGCACCGCCGTCCTCAAACCTGCCGAGGACGCGTCGCTGTCGGTGCTGCGGGTGGCCGAGCTGATGATGGAAGCCGGTGTGCCCGAGGGCGTGATCAACGTGGTGACGGGGTACGGCGCCGAAGCGGGTCAGGCCCTTGCGGAACACCCGGACGTCGACCGGATCGCCTTCACCGGATCGATCGGCACCGCACAGACCATCGTCCGCGCGTCGGCCGGCAACCTGAAGCGCCTGCAACTGGAGTTGGGCGGCAAGTCGCCCGACATCGTCTTCGCCGACGCCGATCTCGACAAGGCCGTGCCCGGCGCCGCCATGGGTGTGTTCACCAACAGCGGGCAGGTGTGTGTCGCCGGCACCCGGATCTTCGTGCAGCGTTCGATCCACGAGGAGTTCGTCGAGCGCATGACCGAGTTCACGAAGACCATCCGCGTGGGCGACGGGCTCGACCCGAATACCCAATTGGGCCCGCTGATTTCGGAGCGACAGCTCGACAGGGTCATGCACTACATCGATCTCGGCGGTGGCGAGGGTGCGCGGCTGGCCGCCGGCGGCACGCGTCTCGGCGGCGAACTGGCGTCGGGCTTCTTCGTCGAGCCGACCGTGTTCGCCGGCGCGTCGAACGACATGACCATCGCCCGCGAGGAGATCTTCGGGCCGGTTGCGTCGGTCATCCCGTTCGACGACATGGACGACGCACTGCGGCTCGCGAACGACACGCCGTTCGGCCTGGCGGCCGGCGTGTGGACGCGCAGCCTGTCCACCGCGCACAAGGTGTCGCAGAACATCAAGGCCGGGACGATCTGGGTCAACTGCTACGGCGTTCTCGACCCGGCCATCGGCTTCGGCGGCACCAAGATGAGCGGCTACGGTTGGAAGGGCGCCCGAGAGCACGTGGAGGGCTACCTCTACCCGAAGGCGGTCTACATCAATCTCGACTAGTTATCACAGTGGAGGACCGATGCCCGTTCGCGGTGAATGAATGATCGAGCGGGTCGTGCAGGTGCTCGATTCGTTCAAGACCGTGAGCGGAACGCTGACGGCCTCGGAGATCGCGCGGAAGACCGCGATCCCGATGCCGTCGGCACATCGGATCGTGGCCGAACTCGTCGATGTGGGTTTCCTCGAACGCGACCCCGACCACAGGCTGCGGATCGGCACGCGCCTGTGGGAGGTGGTGGCCCGGTCGTCGAGTGCCCTCACCCTCCGGGAGGTCGCGCTGCCGTACATGGAGGACCTGAGGTCGGCGGTGCA
>JBCEBZ010000330.1:9934-14827 GCA_039206675.1 Rhodococcus sp. (in: high G+C Gram-positive bacteria)
TCACCCTCCGGGAGGTCGCGCTGCCGTACATGGAGGACCTGAGGTCGGCGGTGCACGCGCTCGCGTCGTCACCAGGGATCGTCTTGGCGACGTTCTCTGCGCCGGAGGTGCGCGAGCACATCCTCGCAACCGGCAGGATCACCCGCTTCACCGAGCACACCGTCCCCGTTCTCGCCGGCGACCGCACCGCGTTCAGCGCTGGACGAGTCGGTGGTCGACACGATGATTCACGACGTGCTGTACCTGGAGAAGGTGGACGACGTCGTCGGCACCCTGCTGTTGCCGCTGACACCGGACGCGTAGGGGTACCCGCAGCTACCGGTCGTGCCAGACGGCGACCTCGTCGAGCGTCGCCCGTGCCGTCCGGTAGCTGTTCGCCGGGTGGTCGAGGTCGGCATAGCCGAAGGAGATCCCCACCAGAATCTTGCGATCATCCGTGATGCCGAAATGCTCACGGATGAAGGGAGACTGGCTCGCCAGGGCGGCCTGCGGGATCGTGGCGATCCCCAGGCTCCGGGCGGCCAGCAGCAGGGTGCCGAGGTAGAGCCCGGAATCCACGGCACCGTACACCCCCTGCTCGGCGTCGGTCGTGACGATCGCGACGTGCGGAGCGCCGAACAGGCGGAAGTTCTCGAAGGACTGCCGCGCGGACGCGGCCCGGTCACCGCGCTCGACTCCCACGGCCTGATACAGCTGCCACCCACTCTCCCGGCGACGGTCGCGGTAGACACCGCGGTACTCGGCCGGCGCCTCGAATTCGAAAGCGGCACCGTGGTTCCGCGCGTACTCCGCCAGACCGTCGCGGAATCGATCGGTTCCCGCACCGCTGGTCACGATGACCTGCCAGGGCTGGGTGTTGCACCACGACGCGGACCGCTGCGCCAGCGTGAGCATCCGCTCGATGATCGGTCGCGGAACCTCGCGCGGCTCGAACGCGCGGCAACTCCAGCGGGTGGTGAGCAGCTGTTCGAGCACCGCAGCCTCTTCGGTCACTACGTCGGCAGTCATCGCGTGGTCACCCATCGTTCTGTGAATACATGTAATACAGCAGTGGTTCGAGCAGGGTCAGCGTTCGACGAACAGAACGTCCGCCTGCACCAGGTCGTCGATCTGCTCGGCGGAGTACACCTCCGAGGCGACGTCGCGGCTGTCGGCGCCGACCCGCGGCGCGGTGCCGGCCCGGTCGGGGCGTTCGCCCGCGAACCGCCACGGCGGCCGGATCAGCGCCAGCCCGTCCTGCTGCCGTTCGACGAGTTCCAGCCATTCCACCTGCTCGTGCTCGACGAATCCGGTCATCGACAGCACCGGGGCGAACGGCACGTCCGCCGCCGAGAGCGCGTCCTCCCAGTGCTGCAGCGATTGCTTCTCGAATTCCGCTTCGACGATCTTGGCCAGCTCGTGGTAGTTCGCCTCCCGGGGCCGGTATTCGGCGAAACGGGGATCCTCGGTGAGGTCCAGCCGGTCCATTGCCGCGCACAGCGAACGCCAGAATTTCTGCGACGACGACAGGTGGACCGCCAGGTACTCCCCGGTTGCGGTCTTGACGCAGAAGTTCTGCGCCTGCGGATGCCTGCTCTGCCTGCTCGGGTCGTATCCCAGTTCGAAGGACTGTGTGATCCCATCGGTGGCCAGCACGCTGACGGCCTCCATGATCGACGTCTCCACGTGTTGCGGCGCGCCGGTGCGCAGCCGTCCGACCAGCGCCGCGAGGACGCCCGTGGCCGTACTCAGCCCGGTGATCAAGTCGGCGCTCAGCCCGCCGGCCAGCTGCGGCCGCGCGTCGTCGCCGAACAGGGAGTAGAGACCGCCGAAGGCATGCCCGATGGTGTCGTAGGCGGGGCGGCTCGCCAGCGGGCCGCCGGACCCGAAGCCGGTCACCGACCCGTAGACGAGGTCGGGTCGCAGCGCGCGGCACTCGTCGGGCCCGAGGCCCAGCGCCGCCAGCTTGCCGGGGCGCAGGTTCTCGAGGACGACGTCGAAATGCGGTACGAGGGCTTTGACCAGCGCGACGCCTTCGGGACGCTTCAGGTCGATCGACAGGCTCCGCTTCCCGGTGTTGTACTGGCGAAAGTAGGGGCTGCCGTCGTTCTGATGGCGGCGGAAGTCCTCTCCGACAACTGGTTTCTCCACCTTCACGACCTCTGCGCCGAGCGCGCACAGGATCGATGTGGCGAACGGAAGGGCGATGTACCCCCCGATCTCCAGGATGCGGATCCCGTCGAGCGGCTTGTGCTGCATGGGCATGCCTCCATGAGTTCGAGTGACAATATAATACATTATCTACGGACTGGGTGGTGTCAAGGCGTAGGATTCGGGCGCCGAGGAGGAATCCATGATGGTCCGGAACACGCGCAGCACCCACCGCGCGGTCTCACCGCTCGAACTGTTCTTCGATCTGGTGTTCGTGCTGGCGATCGGTCAGCTCACCCACCATCTCGTCGAACACCTGACCTGGCACGGCGCCGCCGAAACCCTCGTGGCTCTCGTCGCGGTGTGCGGCGTCTGGGCGTTCACCACCTTCGAAGTCACCCTCCTCGACATCGAACGCACGGCCACCCGGGCCGTGACGATCACGGTGATGGGCCTCGGCCTGTTCATGAACGCCGGCATCGGGCACGCATTCGACGAAAGCCCCTGGCTCTTCGTCGTTCCCATGCTGCTGGCACTGATCGGGCCCGCAGCCTACGCGGCGGCCGCCGCCCCCACAGCCAGTCTCCGCAGGCACTTCATGCACGTGCTGATCTGGTTCTCGGTTTCCGCACCGTTCTGGGTGGTCGGCGCCGCACTCGACCCGAAGTGGCGCCTCTGGCTGTGGGCGGTGGCCGCGCTCATCGATCTCGTCGGCACCTGGAGCGCACACCCGCTGCCGGGTGGGGGCACGCAGACGCGGCAACTTCCCTTCGACGCCGAGCACATGCTCGAGCGGATGCGACTGTTCCTCATCATCCTGCTGGGCGAGACGGTACTGACCCTGGGACGTGTGATTGCCGCGCATCACTCCGACGCACTGACCCTTGCGCTGGCGGCGGGGTGCTTCGTCGCCCTCGTCTGCCTGTGGGCAATCTACTTCGGGCGTGCCGAACAGCTCGTGGAAGGTCATATCGCCACCACCGAGAACCCGATCCGATCCGTACACCTCGGAATCAACGTGATCTACGGTGTCGTCACCGGACTCGTCATGTTCGCCGCGGGCAGCGAGTTGGTGCTCGCCCACGCCGGCGACGACCGGGCGGGAGTGGGCGGCGTGCTGATGCTGTCGGGGCCGGCGATCTATCTGCTCTCACACGCGACCTACTTCCGGCTCACCACCGGCACCGGCTGGGTTCCGCGCGTCGTCGGCGCCGCCGTGCTCGTGACCGCATCCATCCCGGCGTATCAGTTGCCGTCCTACGCCGTCGTCCTCGCACTCGTCGTCATCCTCTTCACCCTGGCCGCCTACCTCACCCGGGATCCTCGCAACCGTCAGGAATGCTGACGGTCGGGCTGTCGGAGGCGATCCAGCTGGAGAGCAGGCGTAAGGCCTCCTCCGAGGAGGAACCCGGCGCCGCGGTGAACCCGAACAACGTGAGACCGTCCGCGCTGGCGACCTCGAGCGCCTCGAACCGCAGGATCAGGTCCCCGACGGCTGCATGATGGAACCGCTTGGTTCCCCGCCGATGGGCCTTGATGTCGTGAGCCGCCCACCGGGTGCGGAACTCGTCGCTGCGGGTGGCGAGCTCCCCGACGAGGCCGGTGACCGCCGCCGAGTACGGCGACCGCGCCGCCTCCACCCGCAGCATCGCGACGGCGTCGTCGGCCGCGTGAGTCCAGTCCGGGAACGTCTCGTCGGCGCGGCGGTCCAGGAAGATGAACCGGGCCAGGTTGGGCACACCGTCCGACCGGTCGAACACATCGGCGTACAACGCCCGACCGAGCGCATTGGTACCGACGATGTCGAGGTGACCGTTCTGCACCACGGCCGGAGCGGTGAGCATCGCATCGATGAGCGCCTGAACCGGCTCCGGCACCCCGACGCGCGCCCGCGCGGGCCTACGCCTGCGGGGCTTCGTGGCGGCGGCCCGGGCGAGTGCGAACAAATGCTTCGTCTCCTCCTCGTCGAGCCGCAGCGCCGTCGCGACGGCATCCAGCACCTCGTCGGACACACCCGCGACACTGCCCCGTTCGATTTGCACGTAGTATTCCGCGCTCACCCCCGCGAGCAACGCGACCTCCTCGCGACGGAGCCCCGCCACCCGGCGGCGGCCCCCGACGGGCAAGCCCACCTGGTCGGGCGTGATGCGTGCGCGGCGCGTCGTCAGGAAGTCCTTGATCTCCTTGGCGATCTCCATATCTGCAGCCTAGGGACCTCCGACGGTCCGAGGGAGAGGCTGCGGGTACCCCCGATAACGGGCCTCTGTCGCCGACCCGCGGATCGCAGCAGAGTGGTGAATGCGGGTCGAGGACATCTTCCTCGACGCACCGCGATTCACACCGTCGGGCTCCGGCGGACAACGAAGGGACATAGGTTCATGGCCTCGCAGAGTATCGAGACCGTCGGCGTCAAGACCCCGTACTGGGACATCGCGGCGGACATCTACTTCCCGCCCGGATTCGACGACACGAAGAAATACCCCGCCATCATCAGCGCACACCCGATCGGAAGCTGCAAGGAGCAGACGTCCGGCAACGTGTACGGCACCGCCCTCGCCGACGCCGGCTACGTCGTAATCGCATTCGACGCCAGCTACCAGGGCGCCAGCGGCGGCGAACCCCGATTCATCGAAGACCCCGCCCAACGGGTCCAGGACTTCGGCTACGTCGTCGACCACCTCGTCACCCTCCCCTACGTCGACGCCGACCGGATCGGCGTGCTCGGCATCTGCGGCGGCGGCGGGTACTCCATCAGCGCCGCGA
>JBCEBZ010000331.1:0-3701 GCA_039206675.1 Rhodococcus sp. (in: high G+C Gram-positive bacteria)
GAGGCCGCCGCCGTCCTCGTCGCGATCAACTCGGTGTTCCAGGTGATCATGTTCGCCGCGCTCGGCTGGTTCTACCTGTCCGTGCTGCCCGGCTGGCTCGGTCTCGAGCAGACCACCATCGACACCTCGCCGTGGCAGATCGCGAAGTCGGTACTGATCTTCCTGGGCATCCCCCTGCTCGCCGGCTACCTGACCCGCCGTTTCGGCGAGAACGCCAAGGGCCGCGAATGGTACGAGTCGACATTCCTTCCCCGCATCGGGCCGTGGGCGTTGTACGGGTTGCTGTTCACGATCGTGATCCTCTTCGCGCTGCAGGGCGACCAGATCACGTCCCGGCCGTGGGACGTCGTCCGGATCGCGATCCCGTTGCTGGCGTACTTCGCGATCATGTGGGTCGGCGGCTACGCCTACGGCGCGGCCATCGGTCTGGGCTACGAACGCACCACCACCCTGGCGTTCACCGCCGCCGGCAACAACTTCGAACTCGCCATCGCCGTGGCCATCGCCACCTACGGCGCCACCTCCGGGCAGGCCCTGGCCGGTGTCGTCGGACCGCTGATCGAGGTCCCCGTCCTCGTCGGACTGGTCTACGTGGCCCTGGCGCTTCGTACGCGGTTCCGCGCGCAGCCCACGTCGGTCACGAAAGGCTCATCCGCATGACTCCGCCCAGCGTGTTGTTCGTCTGCGTCCACAACGCAGGCCGCTCCCAGATGGCCGCCGGATTCCTCTCCCACCTCGCCGGTGATCGGATCGAGGTCCGCTCCGCCGGGAGCGCCCCCGCCGAGACCATCAACCCCGCCGCCGTCGAGGCGATGGCCGAGATCGGAATCGACATCTCCGGCCAGTCCCCGAAGATCCTCACGCCCGACACCGTCGAAAGTTCCGACGTCGTCATCACCATGGGCTGCGGCGACACCTGCCCCGTCTTCCCCGGGGTCCGCTACCGGGACTGGGCGCTCGACGATCCGGCAGGCAAGGGCGTCGACGCCGTACGTCCGATCCGCGACGAGATCCGGGCGCGCGTCGAGGCCCTGATCGCCGAACTTGCCGTTCCCTGACACCGAAGCGTTCTCGTGCCAGCACGCTGACGGCGACGGATTCGTTTCACCACAACGGTGACCCACCCGGTCTCCCGTGGCCGGAAATGATTCGGCAGACAAAGTTCCCGCCTTCCGGGAGAATTCTCGGTCATGGCCGCCGACCCACTGATCGAAGAACTCACCGCCCGCATCGGACAGGCCGTCGCCCGCGCCGCCATGAACGGTGATCCCCACTTCGGTACCGTTGAACTCACCATCGGTGAACTTGTCGAATTGCTCGAACACATCGAACGACTTTCGCCTACATCGGAATAGGCCCACCACACTGCAATCGCTCGCGCCCACAGATTCTGTGTGCGCCAAACTGTTGTCGATCCGCTGGCAGCTCAGCAGTCTGGCATCCGTGCACTGGTCTGATGTCGGCGAGCTGGTTGCGGAACGGCCCGGGCGATGCCCTCGTTGTGGTCATCCCGCTACCTCTGCCGGAGGGTCGCGGTGGGTGGAGCGATTGCTGCGCCCCCGGCCGCTGCTTCGCTCCCCCGAGCAAGTATTCGGATCCGTCGGAGTAAATCTCGAACATCAGGAATAGCAGCTTCCGGAGGAAGGTTGCGCCACACATGACCAAATCTGTTGTCGCGCAATCATACGGAACATCCAGTGCCCTGGCCGTGGTCGACGTGGAGGTTCCGCCACCCGCACCGGGAGAGGTGCTCGTCGACGTCAAGGCGATCGGCGTCAACCCCATCGACTACAAGCTCTACAGTGGCGCCTTCGGCGACGATCCCGAGAAGCTGCCGATCAAGGTCGGCGGCGAGGCCGCCGGTGTGATCGCGGCCGTCGGCGCGGGAGTCACCGAGATCGCGGTGGGCGACGAAGTGATCGTCAGCCCCGGCACCGGCCTCTACGCCGAGCAGGTGGTCGTGCCCGTCTCCTCAATCACCCCGAAACCGGCAGGCCTCGGCTGGGAGCAGGCCGCCGGACTGCTGCTGGTGGGCGGCACCGCGGTCGATGCCCTGGACACCATCCGGGCCGGTTCCGGCGACACCATCCTGATCCACGGCGCCTCCGGTGGCGTCGGTGCCCTCGCCGTGCAACTCGCCGTCGCCCGCGGCGCGACGGTCATCGGCACCGCGGGAGCGGCGAATCAGGACTACGTCCGGAACCTCGGAGCAACTCCCGTCCTCTACGGAGACGGCCTCGAGGAGCGGGTGCGGGAGCTCGCACCCCAGGGCATCGACGCGGCACTCGACACCGCCGGGACCGACGAGGCCGTCGACGTGTCGCTGGCGGTGGTCGAGGACAAGACCCGGATCGTGACGATCGCCGCGTTCGGTCGCGCGCAAGACGACGGCTTCGCGTCGGTCGGCGGCGGCAATCCGGCAAGCGCCGAAGCCCGGCTGAAGGCTCGCGCCGCACTGGTCGAGCAAGCCGGCGCCGGACGTCTGACGGTCACCATCGCTAAGACGTTTGCCCTCATCGATGCCGCGCAGGCCCACGCCGAACTCGCGAAATCCCACCCTGCGGGGAAGTTCATCCTGATCCCGTAGGACGCGCGGAGCCGTGGCGCAGTTCGTGGAGACGGGAATTGTCCGTCTCCAGTCCGGGGTGCTGCGCGTAGAATTTGGCGGGTGCAGACCCGCCGCGAGCTGCTGCTCACTCGTCGCCGCACAGTCGACCTGTGCCGCGTCGGCGGTTGCTGTTGTCTCTGGCGTCGCTGACCGCCGTTCTGCGTCATTTTTCGAATCGCCCTGCGGCCAATTGCTGACTTCCCGCCTTTTCGGTGATCGACTCGATCGCGTTCCATCGCATTCCTCGGCCATCCGACACATTTCGTGGAGCACAGTCAATGTCCACCACACCAGCAACAACACCCACCACCGCCACGGCCGCGGCCGTCGACCAGGTCGATGTCCGCGGTCCCCGATTCGCCGCCTGGATCACCACGGCGGTTCTCGTTGCCGTCCTGCTCACAGCGTCCTTCTCGACCGTCGTCGCCGGTGTGATCCTGGCTGTTCAGACCGTCGTGTTCGCCGTCGCCGCCGTCGTCGGACCGCGGCGCAGCCCCTACGGCCGGATCTTCGGAAAGCTGGTGGCCCCACGCATCGCGCCGCCGAGTGAGCGTGAACCCACCGCGCCGCTGCGGTTCGCCCAGCTGGTCGGCTTCGTCTTCGCTGCGGTCGGACTGCTCGGATTCGCGCTGGGCGCGCCCGTGGTCGGTGCCGTCTTCACCGGCTTCGCACTGTTCGCGGCGTTCCTCAACGCGGCCTTCGGCATCTGCCTCGGCTGCCAGATCTATCCGCTCGTCGCCCGATTCCGACCGTCCGTATCCACCGACCACCCGACCCACAACGCAGCACCCCGGCAAGTTCACAGTGAAGGAAAGAACATGGCTCGCTCCGACGTCCTGGTCTCCACCGACTGGGCTCTGCAGAACCTGAACGCGCCCAAGATCGTGTTCGTCGAAGTCGACGAAGACACGTCCGCCTACGACGGCGACCACATCGAGGGCGCCATCAAACTCGACTGGAAGAAGGATCTGCAGGACGGGGTCCGTCGTGATTTCCTCGACCGTGAGCAGTTCTCCGATCTGCTGTCGGCACGCGGCGTCGCCAACGACGACGAGGTCGTCCTCTACGGAGGCAACAACAACTGGTTCGCGGC
>JBCEBZ010000332.1:0-3674 GCA_039206675.1 Rhodococcus sp. (in: high G+C Gram-positive bacteria)
TTCGGCGCGGCGGGCAGCCACCCCGCCACCCCGCCGCTCGTCCTCCTCGGGCGGGCGCACGGCGCCCCCACCACCGATGGTCGACCGGGCAGCGCAGGCACCCCGTTCGGCACCGCCGCGGACCACGCAGGCACCGCGTTCGGTCCCGCCTCGGACCACACCGCGGCCGCGGCCCAACCCCGACGTGCCCGCGCACCCCATTCCGCAGGTGCGCTACCGCGACCGGTACGAGCCGCCGTTCGAGTCGGAGCAGCCCCGCTAGAGCGGGAACAGCGCCGGCGGCGGGCCGCTCAGGTCCGCGCGGCGCGAAGCTCGCGCGGCAGTGCGAAGACCAGCGTCTCGTTGGCCGTGGTGACCGGCTGGACGTCGTGGAATCCGTGCTCGTCGAGCAGATCGATCACACCCCGCACCAGGATTTCCGGCACGGATGCGCCCGACGTGATCCCGACCGTCCGGACGCCGTCGAGCCAGGCCGGATCCACTTCGCGGGCATAGTCGACCAGGTACGACGCCTTCGCGCCCGCACCCAGCGCCACCTCGACGAGACGAACCGAGTTGGAGGAGTTGCGGGAGCCGACGACGATGACGAGATCGCATTCGGGTGCCATCGCCTTGACCGCCACCTGACGGTTCTGGGTGGCGTAGCAGATGTCGTCGCTCGGCGGGTCCTGCAGACTCGGGAAACGCTCCCGCAGGCGGGCGACCGTCTGCATCGTCTCGTCGACGCTCAACGTGGTCTGCGACAACCAGATGACCTTCGATTCGTCGCGGACCGTCACGGCGTCGACGGAATCGGGGCCGTCCACGAGTTGCACGTGATCGGGGGCCTCACCGGCCGTGCCCTCCACTTCCTCGTGGCCCTCGTGGCCGATGAGGAGGATGTCGAAGTCGTCGCGGGCGAAACGCTTGGCTTCCTGATGAACCTTCGTGACCAGCGGGCACGTGGCGTCGATGGTGCGCAGATTGCGTGCCGCGGCCGACTCGTGGACCGCGGGAGACACGCCGTGCGCGGAGAACACGAGCAGCGCACCCTCCGGAACCTCGTCGGTCTCGTCGACGAAGACCACACCCTGATCGCTGAGCGTCTCGACGACGTGCCGGTTGTGGACGATCTCCTTGCGCACGTAGATGGGGGCGCCGTGCTTCTCGAGCGCCTTCTCCACCGTCTCGACGGCGCGGTCCACGCCGGCGCAGTAGCCGCGAGGCTCCGCGAGCAGTACGCGCTTCTCGCCGTCGGCACGCGACGCTCCCGAATCTGCCGAACGTGTGATACCCACATTGAGTGGAACAGCCGAAGACATGGCTCCAGACTACGGGTCACCCCGGACGGACGACACTTTCGCGGGTCCGCGGCGGGGTAGTGTGCGCATCGTCGCACCGAAGTCGTCGACGCTGTGGGCACGTCGGCTACCCAAACGTGCCGTTGTCAGGCAGGCTGTGGGAATGATTCGTCCCCCGTTCATGGCGCGCGTCGCCGCCGGAATCGCCGTCACGGCCGTCGAAGAGGCCAGGAAACTGCCGACCACCGCGGCCACCCTGCCCATGACCGCGGTCAGCCAGGTGCTGCAGACCACGATGCGCGTTCAGCAGTCCATGACGGCGCTCGCCATCAAGGGCGACCAGGCCTTCGCACTGATCAACTGGACCCACGACGACGAGCAGCCCGCCTGGGCCGTCTTCGACGAGGACATCGAACCGGCACCCGGCGCCGACGGCGCCTCCGAGGAGCGCCCTGCCGGACCGGGCCGGTTCGCGCTGTATTCGCTGAGCCCGCAGGACGCCGGCGCACCCGAGAAGATCTCGGCCCCGAAGGCAGCGCCCGCCGCCACCAACGGCGCCGCCCCCACCAAGCCGGCGAGCAAGAAGCCCGTCGCCACCAGGCCTGCCGTCGCCGAACCCGAGATCGCCGTCGTCCTCGACTACGGCACGCTGACCCTCGCCCAGTTGCGGGCGCGTCTGCGCACCCTGTCGGTCGACGACCTGACGACGCTGCTGGACTACGAGAACGCGACCCTGGCCCGCGCGCCCTACCAGACCATGCTGACCAACCGCATCACCACCGCCAAGGCCAAGTGACCTCCGCACAGCCCCGCGCAGCAAGTACCGGACCGAGCACCGCCGAGCAGCCCTGGCCGGTCCGCACCGTGTCGGCCAAGGTCGCACAGTGGATCGACCGGCTGGGGAGCGTCTGGGTGGAGGGACAGATCACCCAGATCAACGCACGTCCGGGCACCCGGACGGCGTTTCTCGTGCTGCGAGATCCGTCCGTCGACATGTCGCTGTCGGTGACCTGCTCCCCGCAACTGCTGCAGAACTCCCCCGTCCCGCTCACCGAGGGCAGCCGGGTGGTGATGTTCGGCAAGTTGTCGTTCTACACCGGCCGCGGTTCGGTCTCGTTGCGGGTCACGGAGATCCGCGCGATCGGGATCGGCGAACTCCTGGCCCGGATCGAGCGGTTGCGCGCGCTGCTGGCCGCCGAGGGCCTGTTCGACCCGCGGCTGAAGCGTCCGCTGCCGTTCCTGCCCGGCACCATCGGGTTGATCACGGGACGCGCCAGCGCCGCCGAGCACGACGTCCTCAGCGTGGCGCAGCGCCGCTGGCCCGCCGTGCGCTTCGAGGTGCGCAACACTCCGGTGCAGGGCGCGACCGCGGTGCCGCAGATCCTCGACGCGTTGAAGGAACTGGACGCCGACCCGCACGTCGACGTGATCATCCTCGCGCGCGGCGGCGGCAGCGTGGAGGATCTGCTGCCGTTCTCCGACGAGACACTGTGCCGGGCGATCGTCGCGTGCCGCACCCCGGTGGTCAGCGCCATCGGCCACGAACCGGACAGTCCGCTCAGCGATCACGTCGCCGACCTGCGGGCCGCGACACCGACGGACGCCGCCAAGCGGGTTGTGCCGGACGCGGTCGCCGAGCAGGCACTCGTCGGCGAACTGCGGTCGCGGAGCGCGGCCGCCCTGCGCAACTGGGTGCAGCGCGAGTCGCATCTGATCTCGCAGCTGCGCAGCAGGCCGGTCCTCGCCGATCCGCTGCGCGCACTCGACCACCGGTCGGACGAGGTCGAGCGACTGCGGGAGGCCGGGCGGCGCGACATCAGCCGGGCGATCGCTGCGGAGACCACCACCGTCGAACACCTCCGGGCACGGCTGACGACCCTCGGCCCCGCCGCGACCCTGGCCCGCGGCTACTCCGTGGTCCAGCGGATCGTGCCGGACGGCGACCCCGAGGTACTGCGTTCGATCGACGACGCCCCGCCGGGCACCCAGATTCGCGTTCGAGTCGCCGACGGCGCAATCCGCGCCGCGGTGATGGGAAAGGACAAGTAGGACCATGAGCAACCCCACCGGAAGCGACACCGACATCGCGGAGCTCGGGTACGAGGCGGCGCGCGACGAACTCGTCGACGTGGTCAAGGTGCTCGAACAGGGCGGCCTCGACCTCGACGCCTCACTCGCCTTGTGGGAGCGGGGCGAGGCACTGGCCACACGCTGCGAGGAGCACCTCGCGGGGGCCCGCAAGCGCGTCGAGACTGCGCTCGCCCACGCCGAGGACGAGGGCTGATCCCCGCCCGCGCCGTCAGGCGGCGAGGATCGGGGCGTCCGCCGCGGCCGACGTGAGCTGCTCGAACGCCTCGGGTGACGCGCTGCCCGTCACGAGCAGCCGGACGTCGC
>JBCEBZ010000333.1:0-14693 GCA_039206675.1 Rhodococcus sp. (in: high G+C Gram-positive bacteria)
TGAGCTCCCGGTACGCCTGCTGCGTCGGCACCCAGGCCTCGCAGTCGAACTTGCGGGCCGCCGACGACCCCAGGTCGCCGCCGGCCACGTCGATCACCCGGTACGGCACGTCGATGGCGGCGAGCATGTCGCGCTCCCACGCGAGCAGGCGCTGGTGCTCGGCGTCGGCGTCCTCGGGCTTGCAGTAGGTGAACATCTCCACCTTGTCGAACTGGTGGACGCGGATGATGCCGCGGGTGTCCTTGCCGTAGCTGCCGGCCTCGCGGCGGAAGCACGTCGACCAGCCGGCGTACCGCTTGGCGCCGCCGGCGAGGTCGAGGATCTCCCCCGAGTGGTACCCGGCCAGCGGGACCTCGGACGTGCCGACGAGGTACAGGTCGTCGTCGGCGAGGTGGTAGATCTCGTCCGCGTGGGCGCCGAGGAACCCGGTTCCCGCCATGACCTCCGGTCGCACCAGCACCGGCGGGATCATCATCTGGAAGCCGTTGGCCATCGCCTTCTGCGCGGCGAGCTGCAGCATTCCCAGCTGCAGCATGGCACCGAAGCCGGTGAGGAAGTAGAAGCGGGCGCCCGACACCTTCGCGCCGCGCTCCATGTCGATCAGCCCCAGCGACTCACCCAGCTCGAGGTGGTCCTTGGGTTCGAAGTCGAACGTAGGGATCTCCCCGACCGTCTCGAGGGTGATGAAGTCGTCCTCGCCGCCGGCGGGGGCACCGTCCTGCACGATGTTGGAGATCGCCCGGTGCGCGGCGTCGAGCGCGGCCTGCGCCTCGTGCTGCTCGGCCTCGGCCTGCTTCACCTTGGCCGCGAGTTCCTTGGATCCCTCGAGCAGCGCCGGACGCTCCTCCGGGGACGCCTGACCGACCTTCTTGCCGAACGCCTTCTGTTCGGCACGCAGGGTGTCGCCGGCGAGAACGGCGGCGCGACGGGACGCGTCGGCCTCGAGCAACGCGTCGACCAGGGCGGGATCTTCGCCACGGGTGCGCTGCGACTGGCGGACGGCGTCGGGGTTCTCGCGGAGGAACTTCAGGTCAATCACGGCTTCAAACCCTACCGGGCGCCGCGGAGCCGCTCACTCCGGTTTCGGTTCCAGCAGGTTCAGAAGGTCCTCGCGGCCGAACATCCGGGCGGCGTCGAGCGCGGTCGGATGGCCCGCCGTGGCGTCGGCACCCCCGGCGACGAGGGCCCGCACCACGGCGTCCTCGCCCTTGAACAACGCCCCTGCCAGCGGCGACTGCCCCTTGTCGTTGAGCCGGTCGACGTCGGCCCCGCGGTCGATCAGGACCTGAACGGCCTCGGCGTGACCGTGGTAAGCGGCCAGCATCACCAGCGTGTCGCCGTTCTGATTGGCGAGGTTCACCGGGACGCCCGCGTCGAGGTACGTGGCGAGGGACACGGCGTCGCCGGATCGTGCCGTGTCGAACACGCGCCCGGCGAGCTCCTGCAGTTCGGGATCCACCGGTTCGGCGGAGCGCTGAGAGTCTTCGCTCATGGTGGTCGAAGTTACGCCGGGTTCGAGCCGATTGCGGGAGTTGTTCTGCTTCCTCGATCGGAACGGGCATTATGGAAATCGATGTCCTCAGATCAGTCGAACGGCGCCGACCCCCAGCCGCAGAATGCCGGGCAACCGGAGAAGGCTCCCCGCAGCATGTCCGCGACCACGACGCGTCGCGCGCTCGCGGCCGTCGCGGTCGGTGCCGTGGTGGCGGCGATCGCCACGTTCGCGATCGCCGGCGGTTTCAACCGCAGCGAGAACCTCCCCACGCACTCGACGGGCGCCGGACCGCAGGCGACGGGTTCGGTGGAGGGCGACGCGTTCTCTTCGGCGACGGCGGGCGACTGCCTCGACTGGACGCCGTCGAACGACCCCCAGGAAGACCGGAAGGACGTCGCGAAGGTCGACTGCGCGGACGAGCACCGGTTCGAGGTGGCGGCGCCGCTGGATCTCAGCGTGTATCCGGGCGCCGAGTTCGGCCCGGGTTCGCGTTACCCGGGTGCGCTGCGGTTCGCCGCACTGCGGGACGAGCACTGTGTGCCCGCCGTCGACACGTATCTCGGCGCGAAGTTCGATCCGTACGGCAAGTTCAGTGTGGGCCTGATGTTCCCCAGCGAGTCCGGTTGGGCGGCGGGCGAACGCACCCTGCGGTGCGGCCTCCAATTCTCGAGCACGGCAGGAACTTTGCTGCCGTTCACCGGGAAGGTGGCCGAGCAGGACCAATCCAACATCTGGGACCCGGGCACCTGCATCGGGATCAATCAGAACGTGCCGACCGATCCCGTCGACTGCGCGCAACCCCATGCCTTCGAAGTGATCTCCGTCGTCGACCTGGCCACCCAGTTCCCCTCGTCGATGCCGTCCGTCGAGGATCAGGACAAGTATCTCGAAGGCGTGTGCACGCAGGCCGCCAACGAATACCTCGGTTCGGCGGATGCGCTGCGGAACAAGACGCTCACGCTGTTCTGGGACAACCTGGAACTCGACAGCTGGCTCGCGGGCAGCAGGCGGGTGAACTGCTCGGTGGGCAAGGAGACCGACGCGGGCGGCTTCTCGACCATCACCGGTTCGGCGAAGGGCGAGATCCTCATCAACGGCGCCGCGCCCGTGCCTCCGCCGCCGGTCCCGGAGGGCAGGTCCATGCCGACGCCGCTCCCCGGCGCGGCCCCACCCCCCGGGAACTGATGTGGCGGTGAGCATGACGCCCGGCCGATTCGAGGAATTGGTGGGCGACGCACTCGATCTGATCCCACCCCAGCTCGCGGCCGCGATCGACAACGTCGTCGTCCTGGTGGACGACCGCAACGACGAGGACCCGTATCTCCTGGGCCTGTACCACGGGATCGCCCTGACGGAACGGGACAGTCATTACGGCGGATCGCTGCCCGATACGATTACCGTCTATCGCGACGCCCTCCTCGAAATCTGCAGCTCGGAGGAGGAAGTCGTCCACGAGGTGGCCGTCACCGTGATACACGAGGTTGCGCACTACTTCGGGATAGAAGAAGATCGCTTGCACGAGCTCGGCTGGGGATGAACGGTTTTCCCGAGAAGAATTTCTCGGGATCGGGGGGAACCGAAGAGCGCGGTGCGGCGTCCAAGTGTGTAGGGACAGCTGCACATGCAGTTCGTTTGCCGGGGGGCAACTGCCTTCCGCCTGCCTAGGTCAAGAAGGAGTTCGACGCACATGCCGGATCTGCACGTCGCACCTGAAGCTCTCGTCGCCGCCGCCGTGGAACTCGACGCGCTCGCCGCGCGTCTCGAGGCGGCGGTCGCCCTCAACTCCGCGGCCATCCGTGTGCTCCCCTCCGGGAGCGAGGAGGTCTCCCTGCACGCGGCCGGCTATTTCAACACGGTGGCCAACACGTTCACCCCCGCTGTCGCGCAGGGCATTCTCGAGATGCGCGAGACCGCGAACACGCTCCGCACCCAGGCCGCGTTGTATGTCGCCGAGGACGTCGCGCTCGGCGCGACCCTCGCTGCGGGCATGTGACGGCCGGCGCCTCGAAACCACCAGGAGATCAGACATGACCATGGGACTGACAGGTGTCATCTGGTTGCCCCGAGGGGCCACCGTCAACTCGACCACCCTCGTCGCGGGCGCGGGACCGGTGCCGCTGAGCGTGGCGAGCGCGGCGTGGACGGCACTGTCCACCAGCTTCGTCGACGCCAACCTCACGCTGGTCCGCGTGATGGCCGAACTCGCGGCCGGCTGGCAGGGTGTGTCCGCGGTCGCGGCCCTCGCGAAGATCACGCCGTTCACGGTGTGGACGGCCGAATGCGCGGAACTCGCCGCGGACACGGCCGCGAAGGCGGGCCTCGAAGCGGGCGCGTACACCACCGCCGCGCTCATCATGCCGAGCCTTCCCGAGATCGTCGCCGTGAAGACCGCGAAGGCCACCGCGTACACGACCGGTGGTGCGCTCAACGGCACCGCCGCGGCCGCGGAGGCAGCGGACCGTGCGATGGACATCCGCGCGGGGCTCGTGATGGAGGGCTACGAGGCCGCGTCGAACATCCTGGCGCTGAAGCGCGCATACCGGCAGCCCCCTCGGATCGTCACCAAGGCCGATTCGAAGGAGGTCGGGAGTTTCGACGAGATCCCGTCCGACGGTGAATTCGATCCGACGCGCGCCGCCGCGGCCGCTCTGATGGCCGCGGGCCAGAACCCGGCCGTCACCACGGCCGCGTCACACGTCGGCAGCATCGCGGGCACCACCGTCTCCACTGCCACGTCTGCGGCGAGCAACATCGGGGGCGCGGCGTTGTCCGCGGTCACCGGCGGCGGCGCCACCCCGATGATGGGCGGCGCGCCGATGCTGTCCGGCGGCGCGTACGGCGGCGGGTCGGCCTCGACCAGCGCCGCGGCGGCCCGCACCTCCGTCGGTGGCCTGGGCGCCGGCGTGGCCGGCGGGGCGACGCTGCCCGAGGGCTGGGGCAGGACCGACGGCGGCCAGGGGGCACGGCCCGGCGCACCGGCGGCGGCACCCGGCGGGGTGATCGGAGACGTTCGCGCCGACGTGAACCCGGCCGCGGCGGCGCGCGGCGGCACCGGCAGCGGACCGATGCCGGTCGGTCGCGGGGCGGGCGCGGCCGGTTCACAGGACGACGACGAGCGGGAGACCCCCGACTACCTGAAGAACTTCGAGCACTTCTCGGACGGACGCACGGTCATACCCTCCGTCATCGGCGCGAACCCCGACCACCGGGAGTCCGGACGGTGATCGACCTGGGCACCCAGCCTTGTGTGCCGACCCTGCCGGCGGTGACCCTGAGCCTCGACGAATTGGATTATCTCGTCGACGCGCTCGCGCTCGACGTGCTGCCGGTGGTGCTCGACGCCACCCCGCGGTACGACACGTACGACGCCAGGGACGCTGCGTTCACCGGCGCCGCAGGCACCCTCGCCGCCCGGGATCTGCTCCCGGGCGGTGGGGTCCACCCCGAACTCGCCGACCGCCTGCGGGTTCTCGCTCGGCCGCTGTGGGAGATCGCCCTGCGCTGGTACGTCGACGGCAGCATCTCGCGACTGTGCGTGTCCCAGGGCGAGACCCTGTCGGTGCTGGCCCTGCGGGCAGGCGACGAGTTCGTCGTCCAGGATGCGGGCGCCGACATCTTCGCGCCCGTGATCGGCGCGCTGGGGGCGGTGGAACCGTTGGACGTCGGTGTCGTCAACGCACCGACGGTCCAGCTCGGCGAGGCCTTCGATCAGGGCGGGGACGGCAAGTCGCTCGCGGCCGCCCTCGCCACGCTCGGCGTGCCCGCGGCCGACGCGACCGTCCTCGGCAACGCCATGACCGGCTGCACCACCTACGCCGAGATCGTCGGAATCGTCTACGGCGACGGGCAATACGATCCGGTCGGCGGACCCGTCACGGTGTTCGACACACGTGCCGGGCGCATCGTCGGCACGTCCAGTGTGTCCGCGCACGGGGTGGCGTGGTCGTCGCTCAGCCCCGGCACCCCGCAGCGCCTGCGGCAGGCGCTGGAGTCGCTGGCCGACCGGCTCCGCTGACCTACACCGGTTGCCGCTTCCACCACGCGCCGGTCTCGCGGCGCTCCTTCCAGGTGGTGAATTCGTACCGGTACATGCGCGCACGCACGTGCTTCGGCGGCTGATCCGGGAACGGGTTGTGCTGCAACAACTTCAGGGTGTCCCGATCGTTGCGCAGCAGCCTCTCGACGAAACCCCGGAACCACGGTTCGGCGTAGCCGGGCGAGATCGCCGTGAACCAGAGCAACCAGTCGAGCCGCAGGTGATACGGCGCGAACTGGCGCGGCCGCCGGTTGACGTCACCCGGTTTCCCCTTGAAGCCGTACTCCTTCCACTCGGAACGCACGCCGGGATGGGCGTCGGACGTGCCCTCCACGATCACCTCGTACCGGACCCGGGTGATGCTGCCGAACGCGCCGTACGTGTTGACGAAGTGCCATTTGTTGAACGACGCATTCATGCGTTGTCCGTGGGAGATCAGGTTGCGCACGGGCCAGTAGCTCAACACGACGACGAGCGCGGTCACCGCGATCACCAGCGCAGCGAACGGAACGGGCGCCGAGTCGCCGCCCGCCGGGACGTCGACGGGCAGTACCGCCTCGTACACGCTGTCCGGGATGACGGACAGACCCAGCACGATCGTCGTCCAGTTCAGCCACGAGAAGTTGCCGCTCGCCACCAGCCACAGCTGGGTGACGATCATGACCGCCGCGGCGGCGGCCGCGACCGGTTGCGGCGCGAACAGCCCGAACGGCACCACCAGCTGGGCGAAGTGGTTGCCGAGCACCTCGACCCGGTGCAGCGGTTTCGGCAGCCGGTGGAAGTACCAGCTGAACGGCCCGGGCATGGGCTGGGTTTCGTGGTGGTAGTACAGGCAGGTGAGGTTCTTCCAGCATCGGTCGCCGCGCATCTTGATCAGCCCGGCCCCGAATTCGAGGCGGAACAGCAACCACCGCAGCATCAGCAGCACCAGGATCGGCGGCCCGACCGACGCGTTGCCCAGGAAGATCGCGAGGAAACCCGCCTCGAGCAGCAGCGACTCCCAGCCGAAGCTGTACCAGAGCTGGGAGACGTTGACGATCGACAGATACAGCACCCACAGGGCGAACCACACGAGCATGCACACGGCGAGCGGGACGACCTGCGTCAGACCGAGCAGCGCCGCGAGGGACAGTCCGGCGCCGGTCCAGCAGATGCCCTCGAAGAACCTGTCCGAGTAGTGCAGATGGAAGAGGCTCGGCGAACGCGTGAACGGGACGGCGCGGAGAAAGTTCGGGATGGGCAGCATCCCGGTGCTGCCGACGAGCGGTCTGAACTGGTTTCTCGCGGCCAGGAACGCGACGAGGTAGATCGCGGCGAGCCCCTCGGTGACGAGCAGCCGACCGAGCGAATAGTTTTCGCCAACGAACCAATCCATCGCCGTCACTCCTCGAGGACGGTTTCCTCCATCGTCGCGCAACCCCGGGGTGCGCGCAACGACGCCGACCGGCGGCGATCAGGTCGTCGTGTCACCCCATCGGGTCGTCGGCGCCGGGGATCACCCGGTGCTCGAACGGCGGCTCCACGGTTCCCCAGCGCACGCACTCCCAGCCGCCGCCGGCGAGCGGGGTCAACTCCACCGACTGGGTGTTGGCCAGATGGTTGTTGGCGGCGAACAGCCCCGGCACCCCGGCGAGTTGTGCTGCCACGAGCCGGATGGCGGCGCCGTGGCTGACCAGCACGACGTCGCCCGACGCCGCCGGGTCGTCGAGGTACTGCTCGCGCAGGGAGTCCACGACCGGGACGTACCGGTCGAGGATGTCGTGGGCGGATTCCCCGCCGGGAACCCGGGCGTCCAGTTCGCCGGTGTGCCACAGGTGGAACGTCTTCATGAACAGCTTGTGCGACTCCTCGTCGCTGCGGTCCTCGAGTTCACCGGCCTGTGCCTCGTGCAGGCCTTCCCGCACCTGGACGGCGATGCCCGACGCCAGTTCCACGAACCGCGCCGTCTGCCGGGCGCGCAGTGCCTGCGAGGACACGAGGGCGGCCGTCGTCGCCTGCACGGCGAGGTCGTTGCCGAGCCGCTCCGCCTGGGAGAGTCCTTCGGGTGTCAGCCGGGCGCCGGGCAGCCTCGTGTCGAGCCTGCGCTCGACGTTCGCCTCGGTCTGCCCGTGCCGGACCAGGATCAGCTTGCCGCTCACGATTCCCTCTCTCCCTGACGGATTCGTTCGATCCAGTCCGCCGCGTCTCCGTCGGACGGCGGGGGCGGGCCGCTCGGGTTCGCGGCGGGCCAGGACCCGAGGAACCGCACGTGCGACTTCCGGTGCAGCGCACGGAACGCCTCGTCCACGAGTGGGTCGTCGATGTGCCCGATGCAGTCGACGAAGAAGCGGTACAGGCCGGGGGTGGTGCGCACCGGGCGCGATTCGATGCGGATGAGATCGATTCCGCGCGTCGCGAACTCGGAGAGCACACCGACGAGGGAGCCGGGGGTGTTGTGGGGCTCGAGGACGGCGGAGGTGCGGTCGCCGCCGGTGCGTGCGGGCACCCGGGTAGGTGCGGTGACGAGAACGAATCGGGTGCGGGCGCTCTTCTCGTCGGCCACCCCGTCGGCGAGGCTGCGCAGCCCGAGCCGTTCGCCGGCGAGGGCGGTGGACACGGCGGCGTCGGCGAGGCCGTTCGCCACGTCCTCGGCGGCGCCGGCGTTGGAGGACGCCGTCTGGAGTTGGGCGCCGGGGCAGTTCTCCTCCAGCCAGATTCGCACCTGGCCGGCCGCCACCGGGTAGGCCCGCACGGTGCGCACCTGGTCGAGCCGCTCGACGCCCTCCCGGCCGAGGATCGTGAACGCCACGTCGAGTTCGGTCTCGGCCACGATCTGCAGGCGCTCGCCCAGCGCGAGCGAGTCGAGGGTGGGCACCACGGCGCCTTCGACGGAGCTCTCGATGGGAACGACGGCACCGTCGACGACGCCGTCGCGCACCATCGCCAGGGTGGCGGGCGGGCTCGTCGCGGCCACCCGCTCGACGGGCCCGTCGAAGGCACCCGCGGCCTCGAGCTGGGCGAGGGCCATCTCCGTGAAGGTTCCCGAGGGTCCGAAATACGCGATCTTTGGCACGACTACGAGATTACGCACCGAGCGTTGACGGACCGGCGCATTGACGGTGAATGTTTACCGCAGACCCGCGTCCGCCAGCTCGCGGGCGACGAGCACCGGGTCGTCGACCTCGACCCCGAGCAGCACCTCGCGGACGGCCTCCGCGGCCTCGGGGATCAGCGAGGTGAGTCTCGTCGGATCCGGGGTCGCGAGCGCCGCCCGCACGTCGTCGCCGCGGAGGGACGCGACCGTCCCCGACAGCAGGGCGAGCACCTCGGCGGTGTCGCGGGCGCGCGCCACGAATCCGACGTCGGCGTGCGCGAGGACGGCGAGGAAGTCGGCGACCTCGCCGATGGAGTGCCCGCTCGCGAGTCCCGGGATGCGGCCTGCGTCCGCGAGTTGCTGCGCCGTCTCGGCCAGGCCGGCGTCGTCGCTGCCGTCCGCGGTGACGAACACCGCGAGCGGGGACGGCAGTCGCAGCGCGACCGTGTCGCCGAGTTGGCCCGCCGGGCAGTCGAGGTGAAAGCGGACCGCCTCGTAGGAGGCCTGCTCGCTGGTGCGGAGAACGGCCGGGTCGACGTCGAGCCCCACGATCACGCGGCCGGCGTCGGTCCCGACGGCGCCGAGGAGCGCGGACGCCGCGACCACCCGTGGCCCGAATGCGCCACCGGCGGCCGGGCTCGCGTCCCCGGTCCCGCTGAGCAGATCCGCGAGCAACGACTGCGGTCCGCGGGAGCGCGGGACACCGAGGGAGAGAGGTATGGCCACCGTCCCACCGTATGCCCGCGTCGTGGACCGGAATCTTTGCGGGGTCTTGCCATCGCCGACTCCGTCACATTAGGTTAGGGTTACCTCAGTATCGCGGAACCCTGAAGGAGGCTCCATGCCCGTCACGACCACCGGTCCGTCCACCGCCGAGCGTGTGCGTAGCTCGTGCGCACGGACCCAGGACGCGGTACTCGCCGTCGAAGGCAGTGCACCGACCGTCACGTCCGTGCACCACCTGCGGTCCAGCGGCGACGTCGTCGTCGCGGTCCCCACGGATTCGGCGGCCGCCACGCTGTCCTGGCTCGCGGGTGGCGGCGGCATCCCCGCGGTCCTGGAACTCACCGACAACTCCCCGCTCCCGCTGCGCGAGCCCGTGCGGTCGCTCGTCTGGCTGCGCGGCACCCTCCACGCGCTGTGCGAGGCGCACACCCGGACGCTGGCGGACGAGGTGGCCTCCGAATTCCCGCACCCCGGACTTCTCGACGTCGGACACGACGCGACGCTGCTGCAACTGCACCTCGAATCGGCGGTGGTCGCCGATTCGAGCGGCGCCGAACCCGTCGCCCTCGACGACCTGCTCGCCGCCCGGCCCGACCCGTTCTGGGAGATGGAGACCGCCTGGCTCCAGCACCTCGACGAAGACCACCGCGACCTCATCGACATGCTGTCCCGCAAACTGCCGCCCCACATGCGGCGCGGACGCGTCCGCCCCCTGGGCAGCCACCGGGAGGGTCTGGGGCTGCGCGTCGAGAACGCTCACGGGGACCGCGCCGGCTGGATGCCGTTCTCCGCGCCGGTCGACGACGCCGTCGCCCTGAGCAGGGCGATCCGGCTGCTGGTGGGATGCCCGTTCGTGAACGGACTCCGCGCGCGCGGCTGACCGGCCTTCCGGTTCGCCGCACGCTAGCGTGTGCGGCGTGATCTCGCGCGCAACGCTCGCCTCCTGGCTGCAGCCGGCCTCACCCGAACCGGCCGCCCCGGTGGCCACCGGCACCGAACGCCGGGCGCTGTGGATCGAGATCACGATCGTCCTGCTCGTCACGTTCGGGACGAGCGGGCTGTCGGGACTGCTGTCGCTGACCGAATCGCTGCTGACCCCGGGCAACCTGGCCGACCAGGCCGTCGCCCTCAACGTCTCCCGCGCCGAGAACCAGATCATCGACGTCGCCCGGCAACTGCTCGGCGTCGTGAAACTCCTCGCGTGGGCCGCCCTGGGGCTGTATCTCCTGTGGCGGAGCGGTCTCCGCCCACGCGACGTCGGGCTCGGCCGGTTCCGCTGGCGCCCCGACGCGACGCAGGGTGCCGGGCTCGCCGCGCTCATCGGCCTGCCCGGGCTGGGCTTCTACCTGCTGGCCCGCGCGATCGGCGCCAACCTCACCGTCGTCCCCAGCACGATCGGGGACCACTGGTGGCGCCTGCCCGCCCTGATCCTGTGGGCGATCGCGAACTCCGGCGCGGAGGAAGTGCTCGTCGTGGCGTATCTGATCACGCGGCTGCGGCAACTCGGGTGGAGCGAGAATTCATCGCTGCTGGCGTCGGCGCTGCTGCGCGGGACGTACCACCTCTACCAGGGCTTCGGGGGCGGGCTGGGCAACGTCGCGATGGGTCTGGTGTTCGGCCGGTACTGGCAGAAGACCGGGCGGTTGTGGCCTCTCGTGATCGCACACGCCACCATCGATTCGGTCGCGTTCGTCGGCTACGCCGCCCTGCGCGGGCACGTCGGCTGGATTCCGTAATCCGGCCGGACCAGTAAAGTCGTGCGGGTGACCGGCGACGCCCCCTATCCCCCGCTGCCGCCCCGTCCGCCCCGGCGGACGCAGGGCGGTCAGCCGGTGCCGCCGCCCCCGAACCGCCGAATGCCACCCCCTGACCAGCGAGTTCCCCCGCAGACGCGGCGGGTGCCCCCGCAGAGTCCACCGCCGCAGGGTCCGCCACCACAGGGGCCTCCCGCGCCCCGCCCGCGACACCCCGCGCCCCGCCAGGGCCCACCCGCGCCGCCGCAGGAGGGCACCCAGGTGATCCGCCGCGACGGCCGCGGCGCCCCGCCGCCGCCCCAGCAGGCGTGGTCGCAGGCCCCCGAGCCGCAGCTGTCCCGTTCGGCCCCGCCGCAGGGTCCGCGCGGCTACGCACCCACCCAGACCCCGCAGCCGTACCGCGACGCACCACCACCGCAGCGGGTGCCCGACCGGCGTCCCCCGCGCACGCCGCCACCACCTCCGCCGCCCGCACCGGCGCGGACCCCGGAGCCGCCGCAACAGCGCAGGCCCCGGCGGCCACGGCACTGGGGGCGCCGCATCGGCATCCTGTTCCTGGTGCTGGTCCTGGCGCTCGCGGGCATGACCTACTACCTCGACAGTTCGCTGAACCGGATCGACGCGCTGGCCGACTACCCCGGCCGGATCGACGACACCCCCGGCACGAACTGGCTGCTCGTCGGTTCGGACAGCCGCACCGGGCTGACCCCCGAGCAGGAACAGCAACTGTCGACCGGCGGCAACAGCGGCCCCGACCGCACCGACACCATCATCGTGGTGCACGTCCCCAGCGGCGGCGGCCCGGCGACGATGGTGAGCATCCCGCGCGACTCCTACGTGTCGATCCCCGGCTACGGCGAGGACAAGATCAACGCGTCGTTCGCGTTCGGTGGTCCGCAACTGCTGACCCAGACGGTCGAGGAGGCCTCCGGTCTGCACATCGACCACTACGCGGAGATCGGGTTCGGTGGTTTCGCCGGCATCGTCGACGCGATCGGCGGCGTCGACATGTGCCTGGACACCGCCATCGACGACCCGCTCGCGGGGATCAACCTCGCGCCCGGCTGCCAGGAACTGTCGGGGGCGCAGGCGCTCGGCTTCGTCCGCAGCCGCGCGACCGCGCTCGCCGACATCGACCGGATGAACCATCAGCGGATGTTCATGGCGGCATTGATGTCGAAGGCGACCAGTCCCGCGACGTGGCTCAACCCGTTCCGCGTCTGGCCGCTGGTCACCGACACCGCCGCATCGTTGCGCGTCGACGAGAGCGATCACATCTGGAATCTCGCCGCACTCGCGTGGGCGGTTCGCGGCGACATGGTCACCACGACCGTTCCCGTCGGTGGTTTCGAGGACGTCGACGGCGCCGGGAACGTGTTGCTCTGGGATCACGACCGGGCGTCGCAGTTCTTCGACGCGCTGGCCGACGATCGTCAGGTTCCGGCCGAACTTGTCACCACCGGACCGTGAGGCTCGGCCGTAAACTGACACCCATGTCTCAACCGGCAACCAAGACCCCCACCGAATTCCACGCCCTCCTGCAGCAGCAGATCCGCAACGAGTTCACCGCCTCCCAGCAGTACATCGCGGTGGCCGTGTATTTCGACTCGCTCGATCTCCCGCAACTGGCTCGCCGGTTCTATTCCCAGGCGGCCGAAGAGCGCGGACACGCGCTGATGATGATCCAGTACCTGATCGACAACAATCTCGAGGCGAAGGTCCCCGGCATCGACGACGTGGTCACCGAGTTCGACTCGGTGCGCGCACCCGTCGCCCTCTCGGTGGAACGGGAACGGGTCGTCACGGAACAGATCACCACGCTCGCCCGAACGGCCCGTGACACCGGCGACTACCTCGGCGAGCGGTTCATCCAGTGGTTCCTCGAGGAGCAGGTCGAGGAGGTCGCGAGCATGCACACGCTCCTGACGATCGTCGAACGCGCCGGCGACAATCTGTTCGACATCGAGGATTTCATCGCCCGCGAGATGAGCGGGAACTCGTCGATCCGGCCGGGTGCGCCCAAGCGTGCGGGCGGCGGCGTCTGACCCTTTCCGGTCAGCAGCGGGTGGGCGCCGGTTCGCCGCGGAACCGCGCGGCCACGTATTCGTACGCGTCCGGAAAGCCCACCACTGCCGTCGTCATGTGCTCGGATATCTCGTACGGTACGAACGTCAGTCGGGCGCCGGCAGCGCAGTAGCGGTGCGCGGTCTCCGCGACCGAATCGAACGGCGTCAGCCCGTCGAGGGTGCCGTGCCACAGGTACAGGGGCGCGGTCGGGACGCCCTCGAAGTACCGGAGGCTGTTCTCGCGCAGCACCTGATGCGCGCCCGAACTGGCCATGAGGCTGGTGGTCGCGGCCAGCTGTCCCGCGCTGCGGAAGGCGCCGTGGAACAGCAGGAACCGGCGGCATTCGTTGGACATCCACTCGCGCAACCACAGCCCGGTCTCGTTCAGCTGCGACGAGATCGGCAACTGGTCGGGGTATTCGCGTTCCAGGCCGATCGCGGCGGCGAACGCGAGCCCGAACCCCGGATGCGGATTGAACCCCAGCCCCAGGGCCATCTGTTCGAGGTCCGCCGGGATCCCGCCGGCCACCACCGCGTCGATCTTCAATTCCGGTGCGTAACTCGGGGCGAGCGCCGCCGCCCACGCGCTGGCCATCCCACCCCCGGAATAGCCGGCCAGCGCCACCGGGCTGTGCGTCAGCCCCAGTTCGGCCACCCGCTGCACCGCCCGCACGCTGTCGAGGGTGATCATGCCGCCGAGTTTCGCGGCCCCGTACGCGCCCGTCGGGCCGAGATGATCGGGCACCGAGACGGCCCACCCACGCTGCAATCCGAGATACAACCCCGGCGACTCCTGCAGTTCGAGATTGAACAACGAGCGCGACGGGGCGCATTTGGTTCCGAGCGAATTCACGATGGCCTGATACGACACGAGCGGCGGGTTCGCGACACCACGGGGAAGCAGCACGGTGGTGACGGCCAGAATCGGATGTCCCGCCGAGTTCGTCGACCGGAACGCGATCTGCCACCCGTCGGAGTTGGCGTACATCCAGGTGTCGATCCGCCGCGTCCGCACGACGTCGCCGGGATTCAGGACCCCGAGGTCGGCGGGGGCCGAATAGAAGGGGTCGGGGTCCGGCCAGGGATACAACGGGTCGGCCTGTGCGGGAGCCGGAATCGTCGCGCCCAGGAAAAGGGCACCGAGAATCAACGCCACCCACGCACCGGATCGTCTCAACACGTGCCCGCCTGCCCCTCCGCACCGTCGGAACGGTGTGAATCTTATACACCGGCCGGGGGCCGCGACGCGGATTGCCCGGTTCCCGACCAACCCTTAGTCGCCAGTTCACGTTAGGAAAACGACATCAGAATGGTCCCGAAATTAGGTTGACTTTAGTTTGGGAACGCTTGCCAAAATTAGGATGAACTTGGATGACACGTACTCTGACCAGCGATATTATCCATTTCATGACTTCCACTGACGCGCACAAGACGAAATTCCACGCTCTGCTTCACGACCAGATTCGCAACGAATTCAACGCGTCACACCAGTACATCGCGACTGCCGTCTATTTCGACAACTCCGACCTGCCGCAGCTGGCCA
>JBCEBZ010000334.1:0-14683 GCA_039206675.1 Rhodococcus sp. (in: high G+C Gram-positive bacteria)
GCTGCACGGCGACTGCCTGACCGTCACCGGCCGGACGATGGCCGAGAACCTCGCCGACATCGCGCCGCCCGACCCGGACGGCAAGGTGCTGCGCGCGATGAGTTCGCCCATCCACCCGACCGGCGGCATCACGATCCTCAAGGGTTCCCTCGCCCCGGGCGGCGCGGTGGTGAAGTCCGCCGGGTTCGACTCCGACGTCTTCACCGGCACCGCCCGCGTCTTCGAACGGGAACGCGCCGCGATGGACGCCCTCGAGGACGGCACCATCACGAACGGCGACGTCGTCGTCATCCGTTACGAGGGCCCGAAGGGCGGTCCCGGGATGCGCGAGATGCTCGCGATCACCGGCGCCATCAAGGGCGCCGGCCTCGGCAAGGACGTCCTGCTGCTCACCGACGGCCGATTCTCCGGCGGCACCACCGGCCTGTGCGTCGGGCACGTCGCGCCCGAGGCCGTCGACGGCGGGCCGATCGCGTTCGTCCGCGACGGCGACCAGATCCGCCTGGACGTCGGAACGGGCACGCTGGAATTGCTCGTCGACGAGAAGGAACTCGCCGGCCGCAAGGACGGGTGGGAGCCGCTGCCCCCGCGCTACACCCGCGGGGTCCTGGCCAAGTACACGAAGCTCGTCGGTTCCGCCTCGGGCGGCGCCGTCTGCGGGTAGGCGCTCCGCGCCCGTGAGTGGTCAGCGAGTCCAGGGACTCGTCAACCACTCACGAGCCCGGAGGGCCTAGATGGGCCGGAACCCGGCGCCGGGACCGGCGTTCGCGTTCATGTCGTTGACGATCGAGTTGAGGTTGGTGCCGATCTCCGGGCCGATGCACGGGGCCGCGAGGTAGGCGTTGACCATCGCGACGAGAGTGGTGCCGACGACCATCGGTGCGCCCGAGTCACCCTCGATCACGCAGGCCTGGGTCCACGTCTCCCCCGTCTGCATGAGGTCTCCGTAGACGATGCCGCAGGTGTTTCCCGTGGTCCGGCCTTCCTTGCACGCGACCTGCGGGAAAGCTGCCGGTGCGCCGATCCGGGTGATGGTGACGCCGCCGACCCGGTTGACCGGGACGACCTTCGCCGGATCGAACTGGATCACCGCGTAGTCGAGAGCGGGGTTGGAGATGACGAACTTGCCGACGATGCCGCTGTCCTGACTGGCCTCGGGCACCACGTACGAGCCGACCTCACCGCAGTGTCCCGCCGTCAGGCCGACGAGCCGGCCCGCGTTGTCGTGTCCGATCGTGGTGAGTGAACAGACGAGTTCGTCGTTCACCACGATCCCCGAACCGCCCCCGAGGACGGCGGCCGGAGCTGCTGTCGCGGACCCTGCCGCAACGAATCCCAGAATTCCCGCTGTCGCCGCAACAACCGCCGCGAATCGTTTCAACATTTTTTCGAACCTTCCCGGATGAGCCCCGACGGCCGCGTGTCTCTCCATAAGAATCCCACCCGCACAAGCCCTGCGTGCGGGAATGCCGATGTAGGGACCGCGACCGGTGCTCGCCCGGGCGCTAGTCGCTCGCGCCGAGGGCCTCCAGCGCTTTGCGGGCGTCCTCGAGTTGCCGGCTCAGCTCGTCGACCCGGGCCGCGGCAAGGTTGCGTGCGGCGACGATGATCGACTCGACCGCCTCGATCGCGGTCTCCTCGCCCAGTTCCCGGACGGCGCGCTCGACGGCGTCCGGAGACACGGGGACGGCCTTGCCGGGACGCTTGGCTCCGTGCGCGACGGTGACGCTCCAGTCGTTGTCGGCGCCGGCGTGGATGGTGACGCTGACTCCGGCCGGCACCTTCCTGCCGGTACGTTTGGCCGGTGCCGCGGCAGGTTTCGGGACCGCGGCGGCGGCCGGCTGCGGCACCGCGACGGTCTTCGTCGCGGGCTTCCTCGGGGCGGGCGGCGGACCGGGTTCGATCTCCTGGTGCACGACCGGCGCCGCGGGGGCGGACGCGGCGGCGGGCGCCGGCTTGGCCGCCGGGATTCGTCTCATCAGAAGCTCCTCGGCTTCGAAGGGGAGCTCGTCGTCGACACCCTTGGGGCGGATCAAGGCCGTATTGCCTTGCACGGAGATGACTTTCGCCGAGGCGCCGGCCTCGAGCCCGAGGCTGGGCATGGCCTCGCGCAGATACACGGTGGCCCGCTTGCCTTCCGCGATCGCGGCAGCGAGGGTCTCGAGATTCTCCGCGGTCAGGTGATCCGGTGCGGCTGCGCCGGAACGTCTACGGGGCGGCATGCGCTGTCCTTTCTGGTCTGTCTCCTGGTTACGCTCGTGAGCACCGCAACTCTCGCACACGCCACCGACGTTTCCGCATCGGACGGGCTCGCACAGTGGAAGATCGAGGGCGGCGACGCACACGCGACCGCGCCTGCGGGCGAACGCATCGAGAGGAAGAACGTGACCTCGGAACCCTCCGACAACAGCGAAGAGCCGGACGAGGCGGTAGCGCCGACGGAGATCTCGCCGACCCTGCTCCGCGACGTCCAGGCCGACCTCGAGGAGTCGCTTCTGGGCGGGCCCCGCCGTTACACGCGGGCGGAGATCGCCGACGTCTCGGGTGTGTCCCTCGACCGGGCGGACCGCCTGTGGGTGTCGATGGGTTTCGCGGTCGACACCGACCCGGACAGCGTCATGTTCACCGAGGGGGACGCGGCGGCACTGCGCACCATCGCGTCGCTCGTCGACCGCGGGATCATCTCACCGGAACGCGAAGTGGCGGCGGCCCGCGCGCTGGGTCAGTCGTTGTCGCGGCTCGCCGAATGGCAGGTGTCGCTGATCAGCACGCACATCGTCGATCAGCTCGCGGACTCGGCGGGCAGCGACGAGCAGGCGATCCGGGAGCAGGTGCGGGGGCTCACCGCCGAGATCCTCCCGGCGGTCGAGTCGCTGCAGGCGTACGTGTGGCGCAGGCACGTCGCCTCGACCACCGGCCGCAACGTGGGCAATCCCGGCGAGGAGGTCGCGAGCCGGAACCTGGTGGTCGGGTTCGCGGACATCGTCGGATACACGTCCCTGACGCGTCAGCTCGGAGCCCGGGATCTCGCCGACCTGCTGGAACGCTTCGAGTCGGCCTCGACGACGGTGATCGGCGGGCATCAGGGGTGGGTGGTGAAGACGGTCGGCGACGAGGTGATGTTCGCCGTCGAATCGCCGGCCGACGCGGCGGAGATCGCCGTGCAACTCCAGGAGCGGGTCCTGCCGGACGAGACGGACCCCGAACTGCGGGTCGGTCTCGCGATGGGTCCGGTTCTCGTCCGGTTCGGCGACCTCTACGGTTCCGTCGTCAACACCGCGGCGCGACTCACCGGTTCGGCGCGTCCCGGCACGGTGCTGATCGACGAGGAACTCGCCCGGGAACTCGACGGCATTCCCGATTACTACCTCAAACAGCTGCGCCCACGACGCGTTCGAGGGATACGCAGGCTCGAACAATTCGTGCTGCGCCGCAACCGGGACGCCTGACGACCGTCAGCTTCCGAAGGGAAGGGTTCCGGGCGGGATGGAGTATCCGCTGCTGCCCGCGGCGACGCCGCCCCACGCGCCGAGGAGCCAGTTGAGTGCATCAGTGATCATCGAGAAACCTTCCCACACCATTCATTCGACAGGCGCGGCATCGGGTGCCGCGCGCACTGCCACGGTAATGACGACGGCCTGAGCTGTCGACGTCACAATGCCTGAGCAGGCGGTATCTCGCGCAGCGCGGGTGGGCCGGCACCGGCTTCGACCTGGGCGTCGCGCGCGGCGAGGAAGTCGTCGACGATCTGCTCACACGCGGCGCGTCCGAGCGGGGTGAGGGTGGCGAGCCGGGTGAAGACGAGCGGTCCGATGAGCTGGGCGAGGGCGAGGTCGTAGTCGAATTCGCCGAGGCGTTCCGCCGCCTCGGGTGTGCCGAAGACCTGGTCGAACGCCGCCCGGTACTGCGCGACGATCGTCTGCCGCAGCGTCCGCAGTTCCGGTTTGTCCGCTTCGACGGCGTCCGCGCTCGAGTAGTCGTCGAGCGCGGGGCCCATGCCGAGCCAGCACATCGCGGTCACGTTCATCGGGGCACTCTCGATGAGCGAAGCCTGACTGACCATCAGTTCGACGAGCCGGTCCCGGAGGTCGCCGTCCGCGAGCACCGTGGGGGCGGGCGGGATCAGCCGCCCGAACGCCGCGGCCACCAGTTCGGTGCCGTTGTCGAAGTGCCGGTAGAGCGTGGCACGGGCCACCTTCGCCAGCTTGGTGACGGCGTCGATGGTGACGGCGTCCGTGCCGCCCTTCGCGAGGAGCGTTGTCGCGGCGTCGAGAAGTCGCGCCCGGGAGCGCTGCCTGCGGGGATCCTGCTCACTCATCTGCGCCGCCCGTTCCTGCCGCTTCCCGACCACTTGTGAACTGCCAGTCTACCAACGATACTGACAGTCTCGTTACTTCGATGGAGGGACCACATCGTGCGCTCGCGGGACCCGCAGGACATTCCCACCGGCTGGACGTTTCGGCAGATCTGGATGCTCACGGTCTCGTGCTGCGCGGTCGCCCTCGTCGTCGCGGCGATGGCGGCCCTCAACACCGCGCTCCCCGACCTCGCCCGCGACACGGGTGCGACGCAGAGCCAGTTGACGTGGATCGTCGACGGCTACACCCTCACCCTGGCCGCCCTGCTGCTTCCGGCGGGCGCGCTCGGCGACCGGTACGGCAGGCGCGGGCTGCTCATGATCGGACTGCTGATCTTCGGCGCCTCCACCGCGATCCCGCTGGTCGACGACGCACCCGAGTGGATCATCGGCTCCCGGGCGATGGCAGGTGTCGGCGCCGCCCTCGTCATGCCCGCCACGCTGTCGCTGCTCACCGCGGGATTTCCGCCGGCACACCGGGGCCGGGCCGTGGGCATCTGGTCGGGGGTCGCCGGTTCCGGTGCGATCGCCGGCCTGCTGGTCTCCGGATTCCTTCTCGAGAAGTGGTCGTGGCACGCCATCTTCATCGGCCTCACCGTGGTGTCCGCGCTGATCTTCGTCACGGGCTTCACCATCTCCTCTTCCCGGGAGCCGGAGCGCCCACCGCTGGACCTGCCCGGCACCGGGCTGATCGCCGCCGCGGTCGGCCTGTTCGTCCTGGGAACCATCGAGGCGCCGCAGCGCGGGTGGCTCGATCCCGCCGTGCTCGGACTGCTCGTCGGCGGGCTCGCCGCCGCGGCCGCGTTCGCCGTCGTGGAACTCCGCAGAAAGCACCCCCTGCTCGACGTCCGGCTGTTCGCCAACCGTGCCTTCGGCTCGGGGTCGATGTCGCTCCTCCTGCAGTTCCTCGCCTCGCTCGGCCTGTTCTTCCTGCTCGTCCAGTACCTGCAACTGGTGCTGAACTACTCCCCCCTGCAGTCGGCGCTCGCGCTCGCCCCGCTCGCCGTGCCGGTGGTGGCGATGTCCGCGGTCATGCCGATGGTCGTCCCGCACGTCGGGCTCCGGCCGCTGCTCGCGTCCGGCTCCGCACTGCTCGGCCTGGGCATTCTCCTGCTGGTGCGGCTCGACGCGCATTCGAGTTATGCGGAGGTGTGCGGTCCGCTCATCGTGGCCGCGTTCGGCATCGGACTGTGCACGGCGCCCGCGACGGCGGCCATCGTGCAGAACACTCCCGACGAGAAGCAGGGCGTCGCGTCGGCCGTCAACGACACCGCGCGTGAGATCGGTTCGGCCATCGGGGTCGCACTCGCGGGCAGCGTCCTGGCCGCGGGTTACGGCAGACACGTGCAGCCCGCGGTCGACGCCGTTCCGGAGGTCGCGAAGGAGCCTGTATCGAGTTCCCTGGCGGCGGCACTGCAGGTCGCCGACGTCGCGGGCCCGCAGGGTGAGCAGTTGGCGACGTTCGCCCGGGATTCGTTCCTGAAGGGCTTCGACGAGGCGTCCATCGTTCTGGCCTGCGTGCTGTTCGCGGCGTCTCTGCTGCTCGCGGTGTGGGCGCCCGGAAGGAAGGGCTCCGCACCGACGGCCGAATCGCCGAAGGAACTGGCCGATGTCGACTGATCGGGCGTTGCCCTTGTGACCGCCGTCGCTGTATCGTTCAGTATCAGTAACTGAATGTCACAGTTAGTTGACCGCCCAATTCACAGATCAACTAGTCACAGATCAAGGGGTAGTGATGACCGCATCGATCGTCGTCTCCGACCGCGAAGAGACCGCCCAGCGCCTGCTGGCGTCGTCGGCACGCAAGTCCTACGACCCGATGGTCGAGGTCGACTGGGAGGCGCCGCTTCCCGAGGACAAGTACGGCCTCACCCCCGAATGGAGCACGCTCTACGGCACGGCCCTGTGGGACGAGATGACCGAAGCGCAGAAGATCGAGCTCACCAAGCACGAGGCCGCCAGCGTCTCCAGCGTCGGACTGTGGTTCGAGATCCTGCTCATGCAGATGCTCCTGCGCGACGTGTACGGCCGCGACAAGCACTCCCGCCACGTCCAGTTCGCCCTCACGGAGGTCGCGGACGAATGCCGCCACTCGGTGATGTTCGCCCGCGCCGGTGAGCGCTTCGGGATGCCGAGCTACGGCCCGCACCCGGTGATCCACAAGCTCGGGCGCATCTGGGGCGGGTTCTTCAAGGGCGCCAATGCGTACGCCAGCGTGATGGCCGCCGAGGAGATCCTCGACATGATGCAGCGCGACTTCATGAAGGACGAGCGCGTGCAGCCCGTCACCCGCACGGTGAGCAAGATCCACGTCCTCGAAGAGGCCCGCCACATCCGCTTCGCCCGCGAAGAGGTCGGACGGCGCATCCAGGGCGCCAGCTGGGCCCGCCTCCAGCTCGAGCGCCTCAACACCGCCGCGGTCGTGTACTTCGTGATGAAGAGCATGATCCGCAAGGAGGTCTACGAGAACGCCGGCCTCGACCCGAAGCGGGCCGCCGCCGAGGCCAAGAGCAACCAGCACTACAAGGACACCGTCCGGACGTCCGGTTCCAAGTTGATGCAGTTCCTCGATGGCGTCGGCCTCGTCGGCGGCCCGTCGAAGCGCCTCTACAAGCGGGTCCACCTCCTCTGAATCACGTGGGGACGTGGTCCAGGTAGGACACCCCGGTCGAGGTGATCTCGAGTACGCGCGCGGACGGAATGTCGAAGAACATTCCCGCGACGCGTACTCGGCCCTCGGCCGCCGCCGCGCCGACGAGGGGATGGCGCCCGAGGGTTTGCACCTGGACCGCCACATTCACCATTCCCAGCTGGTCGACCTCGTCGAATCCCAGTTCTGCCGCTGCACGCGCCACCGGGTGTCCGCCGAGGAACGCCTTCCGGCTCGGCTGGGCGAACGTCAGCCACTGTTCGACGGGGTTCCCGGCTCCGTCGGTGCCCTCCGGCGCCGCTGCCAGGACGGCCTTCATCGCGCCGCAGCCGGAGTGGCCGCACACGATCACCGAGCTGACCTCGAGTTCGTCGAGGGCGAAGGCCAGGCCCGCTTCGACGGACACGTCCTGTTTCCCGGCCGGGACCAGGTTGCCCACGTTGCGCACGGTGAACAGGTCGCCGGGACCGCTGCTCGTGATCACGTTCGGCACGACGCGTGAATCGGAGCAGGTGAGGAACAGCGAGTCGGGGCGCTGCCCGTGGTGCAGGTCGTCGAGGTGCGGCTGCAGGTGAGCCGCGTTGCGCCGGTGGTACTCCGACACTCCCGCGAGGACGGGCCGCAGTGCCGCCGGGGTGGTGTTCTCCCCGGTGTCGTGGTGCCGCGGCTGCCAGCTCTTCCACGGGGCGAACCCGCGGGGGCTCGCCACCCCGACGCCGCGCCGGGGCGGCGACGCACCGACGGCGTCCATGTCGACGGGACCGAGCGCGTCGATCACGACGGTTCCGCCGTTGTTCTCGTGGTGCCGCTTCCAGTCGTCGATGGCTTCGAACATGGCGTGGTCGAGAAAGTCGACCGCCAGTTCCACGGTGACGTGTGCGCCCTCGGGCACCTTCGCGAGCAGTCCGGTCAGTGCGGGCATGGACAGGAAGCTGCACGACCCCTCGACGGTCACGCGCCACCGCCCGGAGTCTTCGGAGCCGACCGGTTCGGCCCGCATCCTGGGGTGGATGACCCGCCACAGCAGCAGGATCACGGCGAGTGCGAGACCGATGATCACGCCCTCGAGCAGGTTCAGGAAGACCACCCCGGCCACGGTGACGCCGTACACCCACAGGTCGCCGGTGCGGCGGGCCGTGCGCAGGTGCGCCAGTTTGACGAGCTGGATGCCGATCACGATGAGCAGTCCGGCGAGCGCGGCCATCGGGATCTGCTCGACGAGTGCGGTGAGCAGTGCGGCGAAGACGAGAATCCACACGCCGTGCAGCACGGCGGACGCCCGGGTCTTCGCCCCGGCGGCGACGTTGGTGGAGCTGCGCACGATCACACCCGTGACCGGCAGGCCGCCGATGAGACCCGAGATCATGTTGGCCGAGCCCTGACCGACGAGTTCCCGATTGAACTCCGACCGGGTTCCGCCGTGCATCTTGTCGACGGCGACCGCGGACAGCAGGCTCTCGACGCTGGCGATCAGAGCGACCGTGAGGACACCGGTGGCCACGGCGAGCCACGGGCCCTCCGGCATCGAGGGCAGCGCGACGGCGTCGAACAGGGAGCCGTCCAACGTGATTCGATCGAGGTCGAGCGGGAGGACGAGAGACAGGACGGTGGCGGCGACGACGGCGACCAGCGGACCCGGGAGCATCCGGAGCTTGCCGGGAATCTTCTTCCAGAACAGCAGGACGGCAATGACGACCGCTCCGACGAGGACGTCGCCGTACCGGGCGGACGTCAGCTGTCCGGGCAGCTGGGTGATGTTCTCGACGGTCGAGCTGTGGGAGCTGCCGCCGAGGAGGACGTGAATCTGCTGGAGGGCGATCGTGATTCCGATGCCGGCGAGCATGGCGTGGACGACGACCGGCGCGATGGCCAGGGCGGCACGGGCAATTCTACTGAGTCCGAAGATGATTTGAAGGAATCCGGCGGCGACGGTGATCGCGCAGGTGGCCTTCCAGCCGAAGGTGGCGACCAATTCTGCTACCACCACGGTCAATCCGGCGGCGGGCCCGCTCACCTGGAGCGGTGAGCCTCCGATCGATCCCGCCACCACACCGCCGACGATCGCGGCGATGAGCCCCGCCATGATCGGGGCGTCGGATGCGATGGCGATACCGAGCGACAGCGGCAGCGCGACGAGGAAGACGACGAGTGATGCGGGTAGGTCGTATCGCGCGTTGTCTCGCCACCTTTCGCCGCGGGTCGGCCCGGGGGCGGGGGCACCGGATGGGGGTGCTTTCTCGTTCTCGAGGATCGACGACATGTCGACACCTTACGGGCGGAGAACGACGAAACGCCCGAAACGGACGCAATCCTGTGGCATGTGTCACTGTGCCAGCAGTTTTCGTTCAGGAGCGTCGAAAGCTATTGGACAACAGTCCATTCGATGAATATTAAAGTACACAAAGTTCACCGCCGCCGACCCCGCACCGTGAGAAGTGCCGGTCACCGCCACGAAAGACGGTGACCGGCACGGCCCGGAAGACCTACACGGACGTCGGCACGACGACCAGCGCCCAGACGAACATGGGGGCCGACAGCACGATCAGGCCGCAGTAGGCGAGCATCTTGCGCTGGAACCGTGCCTTGTCCTCGACCTGTGCGTTGGCGAGAACCATCACGCCGTTCGTCGAGAACGGGCTCACGTCCACCACCGTGGCGGAGAACGCGAGGGCGGCGACGAATCCCACGGCGCCCACCTCCCCCATCGCGAGCATCGGCGCGGCGAGGGGCAGCGCGATGCCGAGCGTGCCGATCGAGGATCCGAACGCGGAGATGATCGCGACCGCGTAGCAGAGGATCAATGCGGTCAGCAACGGCGATCCGAGAGCCGACGCCGCATCACCGAGGAAGTCGAGCGTGCCGTTCTGCGTCATGACCGCCATGTAGGTGAGCATCCCGCACACGAGCACCACGGCAGGCCATGCCACGTTGTCGACGACCTTGGGGTGCGACTTGGGCGCCATCAACAGCAGGACCGCGCTGATGCAGATCGAGCTGACGCCGACGTCGATTCCGAACGCGACCGACCCGACGACGAGGAACCCGATGCCCGCGAGTGTGGCGAACCGGTACTTGTTCATCGTCACCGGCTTCAGGCCTTCGTGACTCAATGCCTCCTCGATGATCTCGCGATCGGTGAGGGTCGCGGTGTTCCCGCCCGGACCACTGCCCGGGGCGCCGCCGGCGGACGACCGGCGCGAGAACCGTCCGGACCCGCCCCCGTCGGATGCCTCCCCGGCGTCTGCCGTCCCGGCGGGGCGAGGCGTGCGGTGCCCGATCAGGTCGAGGCCGTAGATCAGGAACAACACGATCGCGATGGCCAGGTTCAGGACGAACGGCAGAGCGAACAGGACCAGGGGGTTCGCGCCCACGCCGGTGGAGTCCATCAGTCCGTTGATGAACGCGCCGTAGAGGTTGATCGGCGAGAACGCGCAGGCCAGTGCGCCGTGACTGATGACCATGCCCATCAGGAACGGGTTGATCTTGTTCTTGGCCGCGAGGGGCATCGCGATGGGGGCGAGCATGCCCACCGCGAGCACGGACCCGAGCGCCATCAGCAGACCGGACAGCAGGAACATCATCCAGAGGATCGCCCACCGCCTGCCGCGCACGAGGCGCAGCGAGGCCTCGATGACGAGGTCGATGGTCCCGTTCGCCTTCGCGATGGCGAACAGCAGCGTGATGCCGCCGACGATGATGAACGTGCTGCCGGGGAAGGCGTCGATGATGTCTTCGACCGGGATCCCGGACACCCAGCCGCCGATGACGAATGCGCCCGCGAACGCGAGGATGCCCATGTTGATCGGGGTGAGTGTCGCCACGGTGAAGATCGCGATCAGAGCGACGATGGAGAGTGCGTAGACCATGATCGGCCTTTCGGGGTGAGTTCGCAGATCACACTGCGGAGAGGGGCCGAGCTTGAGCCAGAGCATGTTTCACGGTGCCGACGGCGAGGCCGAGGGCCTGCTGATCGATTCCCGTGTCGATGTCGTGCGCGTGCAGGTGCGCTACCAGTTCCTCGGTGGCGAGATTGCCGTGGGCGCCCGGGGCGAACGGGCAGCCGCCGTACCCGCCGATGGCGCTGTCGAAGTGCGTGATGCCGAGGTGCCGGTGTGCGGCGATCACGGTGCCGAGTGCCTGCCCGTGCGCGTTGTGGAGGTGCAGGCTCAGTTCGACGTCGGGGAGGGCGTCGCGTACCGCCCCGACCGATGCGAGGACCTGCTCGGTGGTGGCCGTTCCCAGGGTGTCGGCCAGCCCGAGTCGGCGCACACCCATCGCGGCCATCGCGCGTGCCACCCGCACCAGCGCGGCGGGGGCGATGATGCCCTCGAACGGACAGACGAACGCGGTCGACACACCTCCGAGGAAACTCCGGTCCGGGTACTTCTGCAACGCCTCGGCGAGTCCGGTCAGCGCCTCGTCCGGATTCCGGCCCGTGTTCGCCGTGCTGTGCCCGGCGCTGGCGGACGTCACGACCTGGATTTCGTCGATTGCGGTCGCGGCGCCGCGGTGCACCCCACGCGGGTTGAGCGCGAGGGCGCTGTAGGTGACCGGCGGACCGGTGCGGGGCAGCCGGGCGATCACGTCGTCGGCGTCCGCCATCTGCGGAACCCGCGTGGGGGAGACGAACGATGCCGCCTCGATGTGCGTCACACCTGCGGCGACGAGTGCGTCCGCGACGGCGATCTTGTGGTCGGTGGAGACGACCGCATCTTCGTCCTGCAGACCGTCCCGCAGCACGACATCCGTTATGGTGACTGTCATTTCACTCCTCCGATTCAGATGATGCCGCGGGCGCGGTCGTCGTCGAGCCGGTCGCCTGGCAGCTGGAGCAGTCCGCCGAGGATCTCGTCGGTGTGCTCACCCAGCTCGGGGCCGGCCCAGCGGATCTGCGTGGGCTCGCCGTCGAGCTGCGGGACGACCCCGGGGAACCGGATCTCTTCGGGCGCGCCGTCGACGGACACCTTCAGGCTCTGCAGCATGCCGCGGGCGTTGTAGTGCTCGTCTTCCGCGATCTGCACCGCGTCGTAGACCTCGCCGACGGGCACGCCGGCGGCGCCGAGTTCGGCGACCACGTCGCGGGGACGCCGCTGCGACGTCCACGAGGAGATCGCGTCGTCGAGTTCGGCTTCGCGGCGGAATCGCTGATCCCCGTCGGCCAGTTCGGGGTCGTCGGCGAGATCGCCCCGCCCCACGGCCTGCATCAGCCGCCCGAACACGCCGCTCGAGTTGCCGGCGATCATCACGGAGCCGCCGTCGCACGGATAGACCCCGCTCGGCACCACGCCGGGCAGATTGCCCGCGGTCCGCTCGCGGACCATGCCGTACGCGTCGTAGTCGGGAACGAGCGATTCCATCGCCATGAACACCGACTCGTACAGTGCCACGTCCGCCACCCGCGGCGTCGAGTGATCACCCTGTCTTGCCTTGGCCAGCAACATCATCAGGGCGCCGATCGCGCCGTGCAGCCCCGCGAGGGTGTCGGCGACGGGGGCTGCCGCCCGCACGGACTGGCGGTCCGGGTAGCCGGTGACGTGCCGCAGTCCGCCGAAGGCCTCGGCGACACCGCCGAACCCCGTGCGCTCCCGGTAGGGGCCGGTCTGCCCGTAACCGGAGATCCGCACGAGGACGAGGTCCGGGTTGGCGGCCGTGAGCTGATCGGGACCGATTCCCCACCGCTCGAGCGTTCCCGGCCGGAAGTTCTCGATGACGACGTCCGACTCGGCGGCGAGGTCGAGAATGATCGCGCGGCCCTCGTCCGTCCGGAGGTCGAGCGTGACGGAACGCTTGTTGCGGGCGATGGTGCGGAACATCATCGACGTCGCGCCACGACGGCGGCGCCAGCCCCGCAGTTCGTCGCCGACGCCCGGTCGCTCGATCTTGACGACCTCGGCGCCGAAGTCGGCGAAGATGCGGCTCGCCATCGGAGCTGCGATGAAGTTGCCGAGTTCCAGTACACGGATGCCGTGCAGTGGGCCGTTCTCTGGGACCTGCATGTGAGAGTTCTCCCTCGTCGATCTGTGCCGGATATCCACGGGACCGCTGCCTGCAGTTTCTCATTATTTGGCAGTGCGATTCCCGTCTGATAAGAATTACGGTAGTGGTAGCAGTCACAATTGGCAATGCCCGGAGTCCGCGCCACATGACAATGGACGACGGAACGCTGCGAGATGCAGCGCGAATCCGCTGCTCGACAGGAGGAGAACACGGTGAGAGAACCACACGTCGTTGCGATCAACGGGAGTACGCCGCGCGCGGAGAAGACCGCCTGGGTTGCGCCCACCGCGGCGGTGATCGGCGCGGCGGCACTCGGCGCCGAGACCAGCGTCTGGTACGGCGCCGTGCTGCGTGCCGATTGCGATTCCATCACCCTCGGCGAGGGCAGCAACATCCAGGACGGAGTGGCCGTTCACGTCGACCCGGGTTTCCCCGTGGTCGTCGGCCGGGACGTCAGCGTGGGGCACAACGCCGTCCTGCACGGCTGCACCGTCGAGGACGGCGCCCTCGTCGGCATGGGGGCCACCGTCCTCAACGGTGCGGTGATCGGCACGCAGTCGCTGATCGCGGCCGGCGCTCTGGTCCTCGAAGGAACCCGCATTCCCCCGCGCTCACTCGTCGCGGGTGTGCCCGCGAAGGTCCGCCGGGAACTCACCGACGACGAGGTGGCCCACAATGCCGCCAACGCGGCCGTCTACCGTCAACTGGCGCAGCAACATCGATCGGCGGACGTCACCTCGTTCGACACCGCCTGAGCGGGTCAGTCGCCGGGAACGGACTTCTCGATCTGCCGCGCGGCAGCGACGACCGCGCGGCCCATCCGGGAACCCAGGTCCTCCCCCATGCGCCCCTCGGGACCCGACACGCACACGGCTGCCACGATCTCGCCGTGCCTGCGAACCGGTGCGCTGATGGAGGAGGAACCCGGCGTTCGTTCCGAAATCGACACCCACCAACCCGATTTCACCGCCTCGGGGTCGGCTTCCCAGTCTCCGGACAGCACGTGCCCGCTGGACCCCTGCGGTAGCGGCACCATCGTTCCGACGGGCAGCGCGACCCGCAGTTCGTGCTGTGAGTCGACGCTGGCCGCGCACAACCGCGATTCGCCCCGCCGCACCCACAGCTGGGCGGATTCGCCTGTCTTCTCGGCCAATTCGCGCAGAGCCGGAACAGCGAGATCGCTCAGCGCCGTCGTGACGAAACGCTGGCCGAGGTAGAAGCGGCCTTCCTGGTCCTTGCGGAGAAGGCCGTGCTTGACCATGTCCGTTGCCAGCCGGTACGTGGTCGACAGGGACAGGTCCAGTTCGCGGGCGAGGTCGCTCGCGGCCATCGGGCTCGCCTCCACGACATCGAGGATCGCCACCGCGCGAGCGAGCACTCCGACGCCGATCTCACTCCGCGCAACCATCGCAGTCCATTTCTATTGCCCCATTGAAGTATTCAGATTGTATAGGAAAGCGGGGGCGGGACCGCCCTCATCCGTCGATGCGGCTAGATGTGCGGGTGCCGGTTGACGACCGGGCCGACGGCCGGTTACCTCTGTGTCAGGCATTCGCCGCTCCCCCGGTGCGCAGTCGCACCCCCTTCCCAGCATCCGAAAACCCTTGCAAGGAAAGGCACCATCATGACGATCGAGCAGACCCTCACCGACAAGGAACGCCTGGCAGGTCTCGACCTCG
>JBCEBZ010000335.1:0-3659 GCA_039206675.1 Rhodococcus sp. (in: high G+C Gram-positive bacteria)
TGGTGTTACCTGGCTCACTAGGTGAACGGGACTTACGCTAGAGCCGGCAGTGCTCGACGAGTAGCCGCATTGCGTCCTCGATCGTCCGCTTCGCGAATTCTGGACAAGCGCACCGCTCAGATAGCGGAGTCGACGAATAGGGTTCTTCGGCTCGGTCAGTGATGTGAAGCTACGGCCGACGCCGTCCCGTCTCGCTGAGGATCGGTGGTTTCATCGGCGCAGTGTGTGGGAGGGCGGTTCGCCGAACTTTTGCTGGTAGAACCGGGCAAAGCGGCCGAGGTGATTGAAACCCCATCGGTAGGCGATGTCGCTGACGCTGGCCGTGTCGTCGGACGCGGTCAGCAGGTCGGACCGCACGCGTTCGAGGCGGACATTGCGCACGTACACCGAGGGGGTCATGTCGTATCGATCGCGGAAGAGTTTTTGAAGTTGGCGTGCCCCCACACCGGAAACGCGGGCGAGGTCGGTGATGGTGTGCTGGGCGCCGGGAGTGTTCTCGATGAGATCGACGACCTTCTGCAATGCCCGCGGGTTCTCGGGGGTGTCGTCGGTGTGGAGCGCTTCGGTCAAGGAATTGCGGTGATTGAGCACCAGTCCGGTGATGAGTGCGCGTTCGAGGTGATCGACCTGGGCGGCGAGGACGCGGCTGGGGACCGGGCCCGGGTCGTTGATGGTGTCGACGAGGATTTGCAGTGTCGACCACCACCGGCGCCCCGGTGGTGTGGTCAGGTCGAGAGCGATGTCGAACTTCACTCGCCGATCGAGGGGCCGCCCCAGGATGTGAGTGAGTTCGGTTTCGAGTGTGCCGCGGTCGATCTTGATGCACATCTGGGTGGCGTCGGCGCTCCACGAGGGCAGGACGGTGTGCTCGTTCGGGGTGAAGACTGCGGCATGTCCTGGGGTGGCGATGGTCTGTTGTGCACCACATCGGGAATCCACTGCCCCGGACAGGGGGATGTTGATGTGGTAGCCGCCCACATCGCCGGGGTCGATGAGGACCTCGGCGCCGAAGTGGACGATTCCGAGGGTGAGGTGGCTCAGTTGCACGGCGGAGAGCCGCGCGTGAGTCAGGTGTGTGTGCGGACTGACCAGGTCGAGGCGAGCGGGGTAGAAGACGCTGTTGACGCCGGCCCGGTAGACGTCGAGATCGTCCGATCGGTACACCGTGCCGCCTGGCAACTCGACCGGGAAGCCCGGTGCGGCTCCTGGTGGGTCCTGGGGATCGATCACAGGCATTACGTCCTCTTCTAACTGTTCGGGCGCAGTCGACGCCGGGTTCGGCATGCTTGCCGCATCGGCCGATGGATGCGGGTTCGCAAAGCGGCCAGGCCCTCTCGTAATGAGGATTTCAGGCCGCCCGATGCACCTTTACCTTGGATTTAGCACGACAGAGTGACCTGCGCAACAGCCCGCTTGCGTGGTGTTGCGAGCCACCCCACCGAGGAGCACTCACATGACTACCGCACCTGGCCGTGAGCCGACCGTATCCGCCGGCATCGACTCGAAGAACTTCCGGGATCTGATGTCCCGGGTCTGTGCACCGGTGACGATCGTGACCACTGCCGACGATGACGGCCCCCATGGAGCCACTGCCAGCTCGTTCGCCGCCCTGTCGCAAGACCCGCCGCTGATCACGGTCGCCTTCGATCGCCGATCCGCGCTACTGCAGCGCATCCGGTCCAGTGGCCGCTTCGGGATCAACCTGCTCGGGCACGGACAGGACGATCTTGCGATGGTGTTCGCCAGCCGTGGTGCGGGCGCGGAGCGGTTCAACAGCACCTCGTGGCATCACGACACCGGTTTGCCGCGCATCGACGGCGCCGCCGGCTGGGTCGCCTGCGAGTTGTACGACACCGTCGAGGGCGGTGACCATCTGCTGCTGTTCGGTCTGGTCACCAGGGTGAGCAAGGCGGAACTGCCTCCGCTGGTGTACGCGCACCGCACCTTCGGCACCCATTCCCGCTACGCCGAACGTCCCCGCCGACCCATCATCGACCACATTGCCGCCTGCGCGTCGAGCTGAATTCGCTCCTCCCTGTCTACATCCACCCCATTTTCCGGAAGGTTCCACCATGACAACCGTCACCGAACGCGCTACAACCTCCAGCGCCTCCGTCCCGACCGCCGCCGACCTCGTCGGCCGTGTCCGCGACATTGCGCCTGTCTTGACGAAGAATGCGGCCGAGGGGGAGAGCAACCGCCGCGTCGTCGAGGAATCGATCCAGGCGATGACCGATGCCGGGCTGTTCAAGCTCGCGGTACCGAAACGGTACGGCGGCTACGAGACCTCGATGCGCACCATGCTCGATGTCTCTGCCGCCGTTGCCGAGTCCGACGGGGGCACCGCGTGGGTGCTGACGCTGACCAACGTCTGTGCATGGCTGACCGGATTGTTCCCGACCCGGGCTCAGGACGAGGTGTTCGGCGCGGACCCGGACGCGAAGGTCTCCGGTGTCCTGACGCCGACGTCGGAGACCATCCGGGTCGACGGTGGTTACCGGGTCACCGGCCGCTGGTACTACAACTCGGGATCCTGGCATGCCAGCTGGGCGGTTCTGGGGATCCCGATCACCAATGACGCCGGTGAGGTCATCGACCAGGGGCTCGCTCTCATCCCGACGAGCGAGATGCAGCTCGAGGACACATGGTTCGTCGCCGGCATGAAATCTTCCGGCAGCAATTGCCTGGTGGCGACGGATGTGTTCGTGCCCGACCACCGTGTGATGGCGGTACCGCCGGCGATCGAGGGAACGTACCCGTCGGAGAATCTGGCCGATGAGCCCCTGTACCGTTCCGCGTTCGTCCCGATTCTCGCGCTCGTCCTGGTCGGGCCCCAGCTCGGTTTGGGGCGAGCCGCCCTGCAGCTCGTGCAGGCCAAGGCGAACAAGCCGATCGCCTACACCTACTTCACTGCGCAGTCCGATTCGGTCGCCTTTCAGCTGCACGTCGCCGAAGCCGCGATGCTGATCGAAACTGCACATCTGCACGCGTACCGGGCGGCGGACGACATCGACACCGCGGCAGCAACCGGCACCTACCCGGACTTCACACAACGCGCCCGGCTGCGGGCCGATACCGGCCTCGTCGCCGAGAGCATCGTCAAGGCCATCAACATCCTGCTCAGTGCGCACGGTGCCGGCAGCTTCGCCGACGTCAATCCCCTCCAGCGGATTTGGCGTGACTCCTCCACCGCTGCCCGCCATGCGGTCGTCGCCCCGGCGGTGGCGTTCGAGTCCTACGGGAAAGCGATTCTCGGTGTCGAGGAACGAATCACGCCGCTGATCTGAGCGCTCCCGTCGTCCGCCTGTGCTGCGCCGCAAAATGAAGCCCTGCTCAACACTATTCGCAAAATCGTAGGAGAACTTGTTTCATGCGTATCGCCAATATCGACCACCGCGCCGCACTCGTCCTCGGCGACGAGGGCGCCGAGCGGGGCATCGACCTCGCCCATGCCTCCCGCGGAAGGTTCCGTCCGGACCTGCCCGCCGTGTACCAGGCCTGGGCTGACCTGACCGCCTGGGCCGCCGACCAGGACCTGTCCGCCCTGGCCGAGTACAGCTACCCCATCGAGCGAGCACGGTTGGGGGCGCCGTCGCCGGCACCGCGGCAGGTGTTCGCCGTCGGCCTGAACTACCACGCCCACGCCGCCGAATCCGGCT
>JBCEBZ010000336.1:0-14653 GCA_039206675.1 Rhodococcus sp. (in: high G+C Gram-positive bacteria)
TAGGCGGCTCCGCCGCCCGTGCGTGCGTAAGGAGTCCCTGGACTCGTCAACCACTCACGGGCGGCGGCGCCGCACGTCGTCGACGTAGAACAGCACGAGGGCGATGCAGAGGAGGGCGGCGGGGATCCAGGCGGCGGGTCCGCCGAAGTAGCGAGTGGCGTACGCGCCGACGACGGCGCCACCGGCGAAGCTGCCGACGATGGCGGCATATACGCGGGTGTGCTGGCGTGATTCGGGAACCTTCTCGATGTAGGCGGCGTAGGCCGACTCGGTGAAGCGCATGAGGTTGCCGGTGGTGGCGACGGCGATGTACGACAGCGACCCGATGGTGCGGAACAGGCCGAACTGCATGGCCGCGACGAAGGCGATGGAAACGGTGACCAGCGCGTTGGGGACGTCCGGGGGCACGAACCCGACCGCGGCGAGGACGAGGATCTGCGCGACCAGGGCGATCCGGATCGGGTGGTCGAAGACGCTGTGGGCGAGTTCGCCCTTGAGCAGGTGGGCGAATGCGACGCCGACGATGAACGCGAGGATCGGCCACAGGTGTGCGCGTGCGGCGTGGAAGTGCCGCTCGGACAGGTCGATGGCCATGAGGATGACGTTGCCGGTCTGGGCGTTCGCGAAGACGCCGCCGCGGCTGATGTAGGTGTAGGCGTCGAGGAAGCCACCCGCGGCGGTGAGGAGCAGCGCGAACCGCAGCGTCGTGGATGTCTTCGGCACGTCCACCTGACCACCCCTACCGTCTCGGGCCTGCTTGCAGCCTAGAGGTCGGAGGCGAGCGGGATCTCGTTCTCGGCCCGATCCGACATCCATTCGCGCAGCACCTTCGTGGCGATGACGTCGTCCTCGTTGTATTGCAGCAGTCGTTCGCGCTGGGTGAGGTCGGGTTCGCCGTCGTAGCCGACGGCTTCGCGGTACCAGCTCATCGATGCTTCGCCGCCGGCGTCGGCGTCGCGCCACCGGAAGCCGGCGACGGGCGCGATCTTCTTGAGGCCCTTGCCGCCGGGGCAGATGAACTGGTCGCTGACGGCCTGGTAGATGTCGACCCATTGTGGGCTGTCGATGAATTCGCGGATCTCGGCTTCGGTGGGGATTCCGGGGGCCCCGGCGAACCGGCGGGCGGAGTCGAGCAACCATTTGTCCTCGGCGGACCGTGAATAGCAGTAGGCGGCGAAGGTTCTGCCGCTCAGCGCCGCCGCTTCCCGCTCGGCCATCAGCCACGTCCAGAATTCCGCGAACGACCGTGCCTCGTCCTGTGTCGGCACCGGGTCCCAGCTGACGAACGGCCGGTACGCCGACACCCCGTCCACGTTGAGCAGCGTCCCCCACAGGTAGGCGCCGTGCTCCTGGTAGCTCTCCATGTCGACGTCGACCTCGACGTCCGCGCGCGTCACCCGGATCTCGGGGAAGCGTCGCACCAGTGGCGCGCCCGCGAGCCAGGCCTTGGCGGTGACGACGGCGTCCTCGAACGCGCCGTGCGGCCAGTCCTCGAGGGGTTCGCGGTCCCACGCCGCGAGGTCGTCGATGGTGTGGCATCCCGCGTCGCGGAGCATGTCGGCGCGGGAGCCGTTGGCCACCAGGCTCACGTCGTGGGTCTGTGTGAGCTGTTCCTCGCATCCGGGCCACCACGGGCACGAACGGCATTCGCCGATCCGAGACGGCACGGTCGCCGATTCCCCCCGGGCGACGGCGAGCCGGTCGGCGAAGCGTTTGTCGTAGTCGTCGAGGATGGTGGTGAGGTCGTGCACGTAGATGACGTCGGAGCCGTAGCCGATGGCGCCGGCCACGAGGGCGGGGCTTGCCAGCCCGTGCCGCTGGAGCATCCGGTACACCTGCGCGACGCGCATCTGGTCCCGGACCTGGCTGCGCGGCTTCCGCGCCGAGTCCTCCTGCGGCTTCCACTCGAACAGTCCCGACGTCAACGCGCCGCGACCGGGATCGGTGACCTTGTGGTTGACGACGATCACCGGGATGTACCCGCCGTGGTCCTCGTCGCGGAGGAGGATCTCGCAGCGCGCCTTCCGGCCGGTGTCGCGGTCGAGGGGGAACACGGCTCCCCAGATGCGGTCCGCGCCCGCCTCGCATGCGGCGAGGGTGTCCTCGGCGCGGCGGCGCAGGCTCTGCTCGGTGTCGATCTGCACCCACCGATCCGGTGCGTGCTCGGTGAGCGTCCGGCGGACGTCCTCGCGCTTGGCGGCGGCGGCATCCTGGCGTTGGCGAACGCCCGGGTCTTCCGGCGCGGCCGCGAGTTGTTCGGGGAACGCCGCGTCGAGGTGCACCCGGTGGCGGCACCGCGTCAGGGCGCTGGCATCGATCACCGTCCCCGACACCTTTCCGGGAGAGGCGTCGGGTTCTGATTGCTGACCGATATGGGAACACACGATGACGAAGATTATGTGCTCCCCTAGGCTGATCCCGAAGCACCGGATGCAGTTGGTAGCGTGGGCTCCGCTGAAACACCAGGAAAAGGGGTCTTTTCGATGGGGTTGTTCAAGAAACGTAAGTCCCGAGCCACCCGCAAGGCGGAAGCCAAGGCACTCAAGCACAAGGCTGGGGTGGAGGCGAAGCTGAGCGCGAGGAACGAACGGAAGCGCGACAAGCAGGCCGCCGTTGCCGGGCGCAAGCTCGAGGCTGCCGAACTGAAGTCGCTGAAGAAGGTCGAGAAGGCTCAGATCGCCGCGTTGAAGGCCGAGGAGAAGGCCGCCGCCCAGAAGGGTTTCACGGTCGCCACCGTCCGCAAGTACCTCGGTGTCGCTCGACTGCTGACCCCGGTGCTGCTGCCGATCGCCTACCGCGCCGCCACCGTCGTGCGCGGGCAGATCGACGCCCGGCGTGCCGACCGGATGGGCGTCGACGTCGACCAGCTCGCCAACTTCACCGGACACGGCGCCAAGCTCAGCGCCCGGATCGCCGGTGCCGAGAGCTCCACCACGGAGATCCTCGCGCAGAAGCCGGACGACGCGGAGACGCAGAAGTTCGCCGCCGCCATCCGCGACCGCCTCGGCGACCTCAACACCGCCGTCCGCGCGGCCGAGCAGATGCCGCAGGCCCGCCGCAAGGCCGCCCATCACGCCATCTCGTCCGAACTCGACGGCGTCGAAGCCGATCTCCTCGCCCGCCTCGGCGTGCGCTGAACGACCCGATCACCCCGATGTCCCCCGCCCGCCCCGCCGCGACCGCCACCCTTCGGGGGTCGGCGGTCGGTGCGCTCGTCGCCGGTCTCGCGGTCGCGGCGCTCGGCATCGGCGGGGGCGGCCTTCCCGAATCCGCGGCCCTGACCCTGCTGCTCGTCACGTGCAGCGGTGTCGGCGCGGTCACCGCGCAACTGCCCGCCCGCTTCCGCGGACCGCTCACGCTCGTCGGGGCCCTCGGCGCCGGCCAGGTGGCCGCGCACTTCGCGCTCACGCTCACCTCGCACGCGCACTCCGCGGTCCCCGCCGTGCCGATGCTCGCCGCACACGCGGCCGCCACCGCGGTCTGCGCGCTGCTGATCGCGAACGCCGAGCGGCTGTACGGTCCCCTGGTCCACGTCTGGCGGGTGGTTCTGCGCGGCGCACCGCAGCCGGTGTCGGCGGCGTCGACGGTGCATGTCCCGGCGCGTCCCGCCAATCCCGTGGACGCCCTGCTGCGCGCGAGTATTTCGCGTCGCGGTCCCCCGGTCCCGGTCTGATTCTCATCTCTTCTCCCTTCAGACCTTTCAAAGGACCTTCGATGAATTCCCTCGTTTCCCGTGCCCTTTTCACGGCCGGTGCGGCCGGTAGCGCCATGCTTCTCGCGGCCGGTGTGGCCGCCGCCCACGTGACCGTCGTCGCCCCCGGCGCCGAGCAGGGCGGCTACTCCGTCCTGACGTTCCGCGTCCCCACCGAGTCCGAGACGGCGTCCACCACCAAGCTGACCGTCACCCTCCCCGACCTGAAGTCGGCCCGCACCACACCGCTGCCGGGGTGGACGTCCGTCGTCGAGAAGGACCCGACGTCCAAGCTCGCGAAGTCCGTGACGTGGACCGCCGACCCCGGCGTCGGTGTCGCGCCCGGGCAGTTCCAGCAGTTCGAACTGTCCGCCGGACCCCTGCCGGAGCAGGAAGACGTGTCGTTCCCGGCGGTCCAGACGTACAGCGACGGGGAGGTCGTCAACTGGGATCAGGCGGAGGGGCCCGACGGCGCGGAGCCCGACAAACCGGCTCCCACCCTCACCCTGGCCGCGGCGAGCGGTGAAGACCACAGCCACGACGCCGGCGGCGCCACGACGTCCGAGGAGACCGAGACGACGGCGTCCGGCACCGACGACACCGCCCGCTGGCTCGGCGGCATCGGTCTGGTCCTGGGCGCGCTCGGCGCGGCCCTCGGTCTCGGCGCGATGGTCCGGAGCCGTCGCTCATGAGACGACGCACCACGGTCACGTCGGTGAAGGTGATCGCGGTCGGGCTGCTGACGATGCTCGCGAGCATGCTCGGCGCCGGCCCCGCTCTCGCCCATTCCGTCGTGATCAGCTCCACCCCCGAGAACGGCGCGGAGATCGCGGCCGGCCCGGAACGCGTCAGCGTCACATTCAACGAGGCGTTGCAGGAATCGTTCGCGTCGCTGACCGTGGTCGGCCCGGACGGCAACCTCTGGACCAAGGGCGACCCCGCCGTCGAGGGACCCACGGTCAGCGCCGAACTCGGCGAGCTGGGACCGGCCGGCGTGTACACCGTCGCGTTTCGCGTGACCTCCGCCGACGGGCATCCGGTGAGCGGCACCCGCACGTTCACGCTCACCCAGGAGGGGTCGGGCACTCCCGGCGCCGCCGCCGACAGCTCCGGTGAATCCGGCAGCGGCGGAGTTCCGCTGTGGCCGTTCATCGTTGCCGGGGTGGTCGTGTTCGGCGGCGGCCTGTGGTTCGCGCTCCGCAAGCCTCGCGGCGAGAACTGAGCGCGGTGGGTACGGCGCGACAGTCGTGGCTGCTGTTCGCCGTACCCACGTCGCTCGCCGGGGTCGCCTGCGGCTGGGCGTTGGCGCAACCGGAAGGCCCGTCACCGTCGAGCGCTGTCCGGGCGCTGTGCCTGGTGCTCGGTTCGGCGGTGCTCGGGCTCGCCGCGCTGGGCTGGTGGAGTCGCGCGGACAACCGTCCCCTCGTCCGGAACCAGCGACTGTGGCGGTTGTCGACCGCGATCGCCGGCGCGTGGATGCTCGCCGAGGCCGTGCTGCTGTCGATGACGGCGGCCGAGGCGGACGCCCTGGCCCTGTCGCAGCTGTCGGTCGGGCGGTTCGGCGACTACGTCACCGAGATCAGCGCGGGACGCGTCGACCTGGCCGTTCTCGTGTGCACCGTCGCGGCCACCGGGTGGTCGGCGGTCGCGTTCCGCCGCCCGAGCGCCCGGCTTCCCGTCCCGGTGCTGGTGCTCGCGGCGCTCGCACTCGTGGCCCGGCCGATCACGGGGCACATGTCGCAGCAGGTTCTCGGCTCGGTCCTCGATGTCGTCCACGCGCTGGCCGCCGCCGTCTGGTTCGGGCTCCTCGCAGCGCTCGGCCTGATGCTCCGTTCGCGCGGCGACTGGTCGTCGTGGCTACCGCGGTACTCCGTCGTCGCGTGGCGGTGCGTGTGGCTGCTGACCGCGACCGGGATCATCGACGCCGCGGTCCGGCTGGGCGGGGTCGCTCCCCTGTTCGACACCGGCTACGGCCGCATCGTGCTCGCCAAGGCGGTGACGTTGGCGGCGCTGCTCGGGCTCGGTTGGTGGTGGCGGCGAACGTGGGTCGTCGAGGCCGCCGCGCACCGGATCAGCGCGGAAGGCTCCCTGCGGCGCGCGGTCCTCGAGGTGGTGGTGATGGCCGTTCCGTTCGGTCTCGCCGCCGCGCTGGCCACCACCGCTTGACCCGTGAGTACTTGTCAACCGCCCGCGGTTGATAAGTACTCACGGGCGGCGGAGCCGCAAAAGGATTTTCCCGCGGCTTCCGCCCTTCTCTCCGACGCGCTGGGCGTCGGCGGCGTCGGTGAGCGGGAACGTGCGGGTGGGCGGGAGGATCAACTTCCCGGCGACGGCGAGGGCGCTGAGCCGGCGCAGGGTCTCCGCGCTCCGGTCGCCGGCGTTGCCGGAGGAAAAGGTGATTCCGAGGCCGAACGCGGCACCGTCCGACAGCGTCACGATCCGGTCGGTGCCGCCGCGCAGGTCCATCGCCGCGTCGAGCCCGCCGAAGCCGAGGTCGAGGACGGCGTCGACACCGTTCGGGGCGAGTTCGCGGACCCGGTCCGCCAGTCCCTCGCCGTACGTCGTGGGGGTCACGCCCAGCTCTCGCAGCGCGTCGTGGTGCTTTTCGCTGGCGGTGCCGATCACGGTGACGCCGGCGTCCGACGCCAGTTGCGCCGCAATGGTTCCCACCGCACCCGACGCACCGTTCACCAGCAGCGTCTCACCGGACTTCAGCCTCAGAAGCCGCAGTCCACGATCCGCGGCCTCGCCGGCGACGGGGATCGACGCCGCGTCCGTCCAGCTCAGACCCTTCGGTTTCGGCACGACGATCGAGGCGAGCGCGTACTCGGCGTAGCCGCCGGTGTCGGACCAGCCGAACATGTCGTCGCCCACCAGTACACCGGTCGCGTCGGGCCCGACCGCGTCGACGACGCCGGCGACTTCGCTGCCGGGGATCTTCGGGAACTGCACGGACATCACCTCGGCCATCGACCCCGACCGCAGCTTCCAGTCGATCGGGTTCACGCCGGCGGCCCGGATGGCGAGACGCACCTGGTTGCCGGTGGGCTCGGGCACCGGCACGTCGTGGGTCTCGAGCACCTCGGGACCGCCGTAGGACGAGTAGGAGACTGCCGTCATGGTCTGGTTCGAATTCGTCATGCACTCAATCTCGTCCTCGGCGGTCCGTCGCGCCAGAAGTTCGGGCGGAGACTCGGTCGCACAACCCTGTCAATTAGTTTAGCGCTAAGATATAGTGGACGGAGAAGCCCACCGAGAAAGCGAGCCTCCATGTCCCTCACCGAAGTCACCGCCCACCACCCCTACAGCCCGGCCGTGGTCGCGGGCGGACTGGCATTCGTCTCCGGCGCCCTGTCCGTCGACGCCGAGGGCACCGCCGTCCCGGGCCGCACCGAGGCGCTCGACGCCGCCGTCGACCGCATGGTCGACCGCCTCGCCACCGTCGGCGGACAGCTGCAGGACGTCGTCAAGCTCACCTACTACGTCACCGACCTGTCGCTGCGCGAGGAGGCGAACCGCCAGTTCGAGCGCATCTTCGCCGAGCCGCGCCCCGCGCGTACGTTCCTCGAGGTGAGCAGCCTCCCCTACGGCGCCATCGCCGAGATCGACGCCGTCGCGGCGGTCGCGGGCCACTGACCGCACTGACGTCCGGCCGCGCCGCGGGTCCCCGTTTCGAGCAATCGACGGGGACCCGCGGCGCGTCGTCGTCACCTATGCTCGTTTCGATATCTTGGTACTAAACAGATGAGACCCTCGAGGATTCAGGAGGTGCGCCCGGTGACGCAACGCCCCGTTCCAGATCGCGATGCCGTCGACGACATCGTCGACCAGTGGGCCCACCAGTGGCCGGACCTGGATGTGAGTCCGCTGAAAGTGCTGGGCCGCCTGCACCGTTCGTATCTGCGCTACCAGTCGTCCCTCGCCGCGGTATTCGAGGAGCACGGCATCAACATGGCGTCGTTCGACGTTCTGGCCGCCCTCCGGCGGTCGGGTCCGCCGTACCGGATGACGTCCGGACAGCTGGCGGAGTCCGCCCTCGTCACTACCGGTGGGGTGACGCTGCGCGTCGACCGCCTCGAGAAGGCGGGTCTCGTGCAGCGGGAGCGGGATGCCGAGGATCGTCGCATCGTCCACGCGCAACTCACCGACGAGGGTCTGCGGGTGATCAACAAGGTCGCGGAGGCCCACTTCGCCAACGAGTCCCAGATCCTCAGTGGAATGTCGAAGGACGATCAGGCGTCACTGGCGGGGCTGCTGCGCAAGCTGGAGCACTCGATCGTCGAGAACCAGGCCCCCACCGCCTGAGCCGGAAGCTCAGCTGGCCGCGCGGGTGGTCAGATCGGCGACCTCACCGAATCCGATGAATCGTTCGGAGGCCGCCGTCATCTCCACGATGAACCGCCGCTGTTCGTCGGGCGACGCACCGATCAGGCGCGCCGCGCCCGTCCACTGCGCCTCGGACAGTTTCCGGGCGAGTTGGGCGGGTTCGGCGCACGGTGTCGCGATGCCGGCCTGATTGAGTCGTTCGATGAACCGGATGTACCGGCCGAGGATGCGGTTGTGTGCCGCCTCGAGTTGTTCACCGATCACGGGGTCGACGGCCGCGCGGTCCTCGATCATCGTGAACAGGCGGCCGCTGCTGTAGACGGTCTCGATGAACGCGGCGGTGGCCGCGCTCAGGATGCTGCGCGGGTCCGCGTCCGGCGCGACGGGGATGCGTTGCGCCTCGACGAACGTGTCGACCACGGAGGCGGCGACGGCGCGGAAGGCCTCGTCGCGGGACGCGAACCGGGCGCGGAACTCCGCCTCGGACACTCCGGCGGCAGCGGCGATGACCGCCTCGGTGGTGCGTTCGTATCCCAGTTCGGCGAAGCACCGCCCCGCCGCCTCGACCAACGCGAGCCGACCTCGATCGTCACCGTTCGTAAGCACCGCACGCGCCTCCTCGCACCCCGGCCGGCGCCCGACGTGTCGGCCGTCACACATTCTTAGTTGACAGTTCATTCAAGTCAACCCGCGCGACGTTACGCCTCGTGAAGCGCCTTCGCCTGAGCCTCGGCCTGCGCCCGGTAGAGCCTGCGGAGCCGGATGACGCCGAGGTCGTGCTGGTACAGGTTCTCCGCCTGGTCGGCGTCGAATGCCATCGCCTCGAGCATGGTGCGGTCCTGCTCGAGCACCACCCAGTGCCGCTCCTCGAGCTTCGTGCGGTACAGGAACCGCCACACGTCGCGCTCCCAGCCCTCGACGCGGCGGTAACGCCAGAAGAACACCGCGGTGGTCTCCGCGTCGATCGGGGTGCCCATGCCGACGATGCCGAACGACCCGCCCGGGCCCGCGGTCGGCGGGTACGGGATCTCGAGGTCCACCCAGTCGATACCGGTCCGGCAGAATTCGACCCAGTCGAAGTTCACACCCCGCTGGTCGGTCTTCTCGAAGAAGAATCCGCGATCGGTTTCGCGGATCCGGAACTTGGCGGACGTCTCCCCGCCGAACATCGAATGCGACTCCCGATGCAGGAACGCGCCGTGCATCGGGTCGAGCAGGTTCTCGAGCGTGAACCGCCACGGCGCCTTCCACTCCGCGTAGCAGAGGAAGTGCGAGATGCCGTCGTCGGTGAGGCGCTCGGGCAGTTCGAGCGGCGCGGGTTCGGCGTCGGGGTCGGTGCCGAACCAGGCGAGCACGGCGCCGGCCACTTCCCGCACCGGGAGGCTGGTCACCAGCCGCTTACCCTCGAGGTTGCACCCGGGCATTCCGGGGACGGAGACGACGGTGCCGCCGCCGTCCACCTGCACCCCGTGGTACTGGCAGGCGACGCGGTCGCCGAGGTGCTGCCCCTGCGACAGCGGGGCGCCGCGGTGCGGGCAGCGGTCGGCGAGCATGCGGAGGGTGCCGTCGGACTGACGGAACAGCAGCCAGTCCTCGCCGAGGCGGCGGATCTTCTTCATGTCGCCACGCGCGACGAAGTCGGACGGGCACACCGCGTGCCACTGGTCGCGCATCCCGGTCGCGAAGATCTCGTCGCCGGTCAGTGCCGCCTTGCGCAGTCGGTTCACCATGGTCAGGCCCCCATCCGTCGGATCTCGTCCGTGAAAGTGTCGGTGGTCCAGGCGTCGCCGCCGGGACTGTGGATGCCGAGGGCGTTCAGCCCCTTCACCAGGCCTTCGAGGTGGTGCACCCCGGTGCCGAAGACCTCTTCGATCGCACCGGCCAGCTTCCGTTCGTACGGCGTGGGCGCCGTGCCGGACTGGCGTGGTTGCAGATACAGGCTCATCGTTCTTCCCTTCTAGAGATCCAGCACGAGCTCGTCGGAGCGGGCGCGGGAAACGCAGATCATGATGGTGGTGCCGGACTCCTGCTCGGAGCTGGAGAGCAGGGAGTCGCGGTGGTCGGGGGTGCCGGCGAGGACGCGGGTTTCGCAGGTTCCGCAGATGCCTTCGCGGCAGGAGTTGGGGACGTCGACGCCGGATTCCTCGAGGGTGTCGAGGATGGTCCGGTCGGGCGCGACGATGGCGGAGATGCCGGATCGTTCGCAGATCACGCGGACGGGACGGTCGCCGGCGAGCGTGTCGGCGGGAACTTCCTTGGCCTTGAACCGTTCGAGCCGGATCGCGCCGTCCGGCCAGGAGCCGGCGAACCCCTCGACCGCGCCGAGCAGCCCCTCGGGGCCGCATGCGTAGACCAGAGTCTCGTCACGGGCGGCGCCGAGGACCGCGGGGAGGTCGAGGATGCCGTCGGCCTCCTCGGTGACGACGTGGACGCGGTCGCCGTATGCGGACAGCTCGTCGAGGAACGCCATCGACGCGCGGGCGCGGCCGCCGTAGTGCAGTTCCCAGTCGGCACCCATGCGCTCGGCCTCGCCGATCATCGCGAGGATCGGCGTGATGCCGATGCCACCGGCGATGAAGACGTAGCGCTTCGACGGCAGCAGTTCGAAGTTGTTGCGGGGCGCGCTCACCGACAGGCTGTCGCCGGGACGCAACGTCTCGTGGACGTGCCGGGAACCGCCGCGGCCGGTCACCTCGTGGAGGATCGCGACGCGGTACCCGGTCTTGTCGTCGGGGTCTCCGCAGAGGGAGTACTGACGGATGGTCCCGCGGTTCAGGTGCAGGTCCAGGTGGGCGCCCGGCGTCCACCGGTCGACCGTGCCTCCGTCCTGCCGTTCGAGGCGGAGCGAGACGACGCCCGAGGACTCGACCCGCATCTGACGCACCATCATGGGGACGGTGTCCGCGTCTGTTGTCATCGCTCACTCCCAAGCTCGACCCGAAGGCATAGTTCCTTAGTGCTCAATAATTTAGCACTAAGATGTATTCTGCGCCACAGTCGGCGGGAAAACTCTTCGAAGTTGTGCGCTACTGCCCCGCGCCGTACCGCGCGGTCTCCGCCGCGAGCCGGTCCTCGTACGCCGCTGCGAGGTCGTGCAGACTCTGCGCGCAGTCGCCGGCGAAGACCGGCGCGTGCATCGGCGCCAGCACCAGCGGCTCCAGAGCGGCGAGGTCCCGGATCGTGGGCCCGAGAGCCGGCGTCAGGCACGTCGCGCTGCCCATGTCCTCCGCCGCGATGGCCGGGCCGACGATCTCCTCCTCGGTGGTCGTGGGGTGATGGCCGAACGCGGTGAACAGGTCTCCGGTGAACAGCGTCTGCGTGGTCTCCTCGAACATCAGCCCGGCGTCCCACCCGTGGGGTACGTGCGGGGTGTCGAGGTGACGAACTCGCCGGGTGCCTGTCTCGAGCACGTCGCCGTGCTGCAGCGGGCGCGGCGGGCGATCGGCCAGGTCGTTGACCTGCACGAAGCACCCCATCGCCCCGTGCGCGACTTCCGCGTTCGGCGCGGCGGCCAGCCACGAGTTCATCGCGCCGCACTCGTCGGCCTCGACGTGACCGAACGTGATCCACCGCAGCCGGCCGAGGGGAATCAGCCGCCCGATCGCTTCGGACACGACCGGGAACAGCGCACGCTGACCGGTGTGGAACAGCAGCGGTTCCTCCCCGTCGACGAGAAACTGGTTCATGATCAGGTTCGGCTCGTCCAGATACGTGGACAGCCGGTAGATGTCGGGAGCGATCTCGGTAATCGTGGTGTCCATCCCGGGCTCCGATCACGTCGCGGTGTCGTGAGGTCCAGCCTTCTCGGGACGGCGGCGGCGCGCAAGATCGGCGGGAGTTACCGTCGCTGCCCGACGCCGATCCGGACCAGATCGTGCCCGACGGTCACGGCGCCGGCGAAGGTGGACTTCACGCCGCGCTCCCACTGGTCGTCGGTGACCTGCCGCGGGTCGCCCGGTCCGATGTGGGAGAGAACCACCTGGCGGACGTCGGCGTCGGTGGCGACGCGTCCGACGTCCTGCGCGGTGGTGTGCGCGTGAATCATGTGCTCGACCAGTGCCGGACCCGACGTCGCGGCGTAGAAGTCGACGTCGATCACCTCGTGGACGAGGACGTCGGATCCTTGCGCGAGCCGAACCAGGTTCGGCGACTTCGCGGTGTCGCCGGAGAACGTGACGGCGCCGTCCTCGGTGTCGAATCGGTAGGCCAGCGACGGGTAGACGGGGCCGTGCGGGACCAGCGTCGCGGTGACCCGCACCCGGTCGTCCTCGAACACCGGGAAGGGCTCCATCTCCGGTGCGGTGTTCGCGGCGGACGCACCCGACGACTCCGGCGGCAGCACGTCGTGCAGCGACAGCATCCGGCTGTAGTCGGTGCCGGCGCCCTTCTCCGCGTTGCGGATGTTGATGTCGTAGGCATATGCGTCGAGCACGCCGGTGAAGAGCTGACTCAGCCCGGGTGCGGGTGTGAGCGGATTCCGGACCGGAATGGCCTTGCCCGCCCTCGGCGTCGGCAAGGCGCTCGCCGAACCGGGCCCGTACACGGGCACGACGCCCCGGGCCGTGTAGGACGGCGTGCCACCGACCAGCCAGAACACGTTGACCAGGTCGGCGATGTGATCGCTGTGCATGTGGGTGACGAAGACGCCGCCGAGGGAGTCGGCGGAGATGCCGGCCTGGATCAGCTTCCGGCTCGACCACGGACCCGCGTCGACGAGATACGGCCGATCGCCGACGACCAGCACGCTGGATGCGCCGCTGCGTCCCGGGACGGCGATGGGTCCGGCCGCGGTTCCGAGCAGCATCAGCGTCGTCGTGTAGCCGTCGACGTCACCGGACGGCTCGTAGGCGTCCGGCGGCGTCGCACCGTTCGGTTGCGCATCCGAGGTGTGCGACGCGCAACTGGTCGCGGCGACGGCGGCGGAACCGAGCAGGGTCAGCGCCCGCCGCCTCGACAGCGTCTGCCGCCCAACCGGTTCCACTCACAGTTCCGTTCGAGCCGGGGCCAGTTCCAACGGCACCTGCCAGGCGTCGTATTCGTAGACCCAGTCGCCGTTGCCCGCCACCTTGAGCCATTCGTTGGACCGCGAGCCGCGCTGGATGCGGGAGGTCCGCTGCAGCCGCGTCTCCTGGTAGGTCCGCAGCGCGACCGTGGGGTCGTCGAACAGACTCAGGCAGCGGGCGAGGACGACGGCGTCCTCGATGGCCATGCCGGCGCCCTGAGCCATGAACGGCATCATCGGGTGCGCGGCGTCGCCGAGCAGCACCGACCGGCCGTCGGTCCACGACTCCAGCGGATCGCGCACGTAGAGAGCAGATTTCAGGACCTCGTCGCAGGCGTCGAGTAGTGCCCGCGCCTCCGGGTGGAAGTCGCGGTACAGCTCGCGCAGTTCGGTGACGGAACCGGGTGTCGTCCACGACTCCTCGGTCCACTCGTCCTGCGCGCAGGTCGCGAAGATGAAGATGTCCTTGCCCTGGTTGAGCGGGAACGTCACGATCTGGGTCGACGGGTCCGGTCCCCACCACTTGGTGAAGCAGTCGAGATTCGGCAGGTGGCCGACGCGTTCGGTGGGGACGACGGCACGGAACGCGACGACTCCGGTGAACGTGGGCTGGTCCCGTCCGAGCAGCGCCGCCCGGACCGCGGAGTGGATGCCGTCGGCACCGACGATCACGTCCGCGGAAGCAGTTCTACCGTCGGTGAATTCGATGCGCCCGTCCGCGATGCCGCCGACCCGGCTGCCCATTTCGACGACACCCGACGGTAGCCGGTTCTCGAGGGCGGTCATGAGGTCGCCGCGGTGCATCGTCAACTGCGGTGCGCCGTACTGCTGTTCCGCGACGTCACCCATCGGCAGTCGCGACGTTTCGACGCCGGTATCCCACGTGCGGCTGATCCGAAACTGCGGCCGGGCGGCGGATTCGCGGATCGCCGGCCCGACGCCGAGGCCGTCGAGTGCCCGGACGGCGTTGGGGGTCAGGTTGATGTCGGCGCCGACGCGGGCGAACTTCCGCGTCTGCTCGTACACGGTGACGTCGAGGCCGAACTTCCGCAGCGCGAGAGCTGTTGCCAATCCGCCGATTCCGCCGCCACACACGGCGATGGTCGTCATCGGACGTCCTTTCCGGGGACGGTCACGGGCGGGGTGAACGGTGCCGGCATCTCGCCGTAGGAGGCGAGATCGACCTCGACGATCACCGGCGCCTGCCGCGACACGGCGTCGGCGAGCACGTCGTGGGCCTCGGCGGCACCGCCGATCCGCAGGTAGGGCACGCCGATCGACTGTGCCAGCAACGGAAAGTCGGGGGTGACGAGGTCGACGGCGTACGTGTCCTCGCCGCCGCCCTTCTGCATGTTGCGCAGCACGCCGTAGCCGCCGTCGTTGAACACGAGCAGTACCAGCCACGGCTTTTCCTGCGCCATGGTGAGGATCTCGCCGAAGTGGACGGCCAGTCCCCCGTCGCCGACGAGGGCCAGGGTGGGGCGGGTCTCGTCGGCCAGTGCGGAGCCGATGGCCATGCCCAGGCCCTGCCCGATGCCGCCGCCGCGGGGGAAGACGTTGGACGTGGGATCGAACATCGGCAGCAGCCGGTTGCCCCAGGAACTGGACGCGATGGTGACGTCGCGGGCGATCAC
>JBCEBZ010000337.1:0-14645 GCA_039206675.1 Rhodococcus sp. (in: high G+C Gram-positive bacteria)
CGATTGACGTGGTGGACGGCAGTCGGTGCGGACCTGCAGCCCCTCAGTTCTAAGCATATGCTTATTTTCTAAGCGTTTGCATATATTGTCCGCGGGGACGGCACGGTGTCAACCCGTGCGCCGCGATTTGTCATGCGGAAACAACCGGGTCGACGAAGATGTCGACCGTCAGGGGTTCGGCACCTCCGTAGGTCGTGAAGTCGGTGATGCCGGCTTCGGCGAGAACCTCGACGTCCAGAAGGGTGCGGCCGCTGTCGGTGCCGGCAGGACGACGGAGGAGTTCGATTGCCGCGTCCGCCATGATTTCCGGTGACCGCGCGTGTCGCAGACTCGTGTCGCCGCCGAGCAGGTTGCCCACGGCCGCGGTCGCGATCGTCGTCTGCGGCCACAGGCAATTGCTGGACAGCGGAAGGTGCGCGTACTCGGCGGCGATCCCCAGCGCCGCCAGGGTCATCCCGTACTTCGCGAGCATGTATCCGGGATGCGCACCCAGCCACTGCGACGACATGTTCAACGGCGGCGAGAGAGTCAGCACGTGAGGGTCGGGCGACTTCCGCAGGTACGGCAGGCAGGCGCGGGTCAGCGCGAACGTGCCCCGCACGTTCACCTGCTGCATCAGATCGAACCGTCGGAGGGCGAGGTCTTCCGTCTTCGAGACGTCCAGCACGCTCGCGTTGTTGACCACGATGTCGATTCCGCCGAAGTTGTCGCGGGCGGCGTCGACGGCCCGGGCGATGTCGCTGTCGTTGCGGACGTCGCCGACCACGGCCACGGCCCGTCCACCCAGTTCGTTCAGTTCGCTGACGGCGGTATGGATGGTTCCGGGCAGCCGTGGGTCGGGAGTGTCGGTCTTGGCGAGCAGGACGACGTTCGCCCCACGACAGGCGACGGCGCGCGCGATCGCGAGGCCGATGCCGCGGCTCCCGCCGGACATCACCACGGTTCGTCCATGGAAGCTGTTGTCTGTCATCGTATTCCTTCGTTTCCCTAGGAGAACCGCTCGTGGTGCCGCCCTCACGGTAGAAGTATCCGTCGGGGCTTGACCACGTCTCGGAAGCACCAATGATCGGCCGCCTGTTGTCCTGTCCGGACAAGAGCCAGCTCGGCCCGTTCAGCTCCTGCGCGACAGTTCGCTGGTAGAAGCGATATCCGGTGAAGTGATGACGGCGCTTCCGCGAGGCCCTATTGTCCTCACCATGGCTTCACACGACGAGCGCGTCGCGCTTCTGGTCGGACGCATCGCAACGTCACTCAACCAGCGACTGGTGCCGCTGACCAGCGACATCACCGAAGTGCTCTATGCGGAGATACGGGATCTGCGCGCCGATCGGCAGTTGTTCGATCTGCTCCGCGCCAGTGTGGAGGGCAACCTCGACACCATCTTCCACACCCTCCAGCACGACATCGACCCGGAGATTCTGGATGCGCCGGCCGCCGCCATGGAGTACGCGAGAAGACTTGCCCAGCACGGGGTTCCCGTCAATGCCCTGGTGCGCGCCTACCGGCTGGGACAGACCAACCTACTCGGACTCGTCTTCGACGAACTGCGCGGAGCTGCGGTGTCGGACGAGTTCGGTGTGCCGGTGCTCCAACGCATCATCACCGTCATGTCGGTGTACATCGACAGGGTCTCTCAGCAGGTCGTCGAGGTCTACGAGCGCGAACGAGAGCGGTGGCTCGCCCACCAGAGCAGCGTCCGGGCCGTTCGCGTGCAGGAGATCCTGGCAGGCAACGACGATCCGGATGTCGGTGCCGTCCTCAATTACGTTCTGCTCCAACGCCACCTCGCCGCGATCATCTGGGTACCGGACACCGATTCGGGTGACATGTTGGCCCGCATCGAGGCCGCGGCACACGACGTCGCCGGCTTCGTCGGGGGCGTGACGGATCCGTTGTTCGTGGCGGCCGACCGCGTGACCGGGTGGGTGTGGATCCCGCTCGGTGCGCGAACACGTGCGCCGCGCGGCTATCGCGAACTGAGCGAATTCCTCACCGGACGGTACCCCGGGCTCGCCATGGCCGTGGGCGAAGTGGCGCACGGGCCGAGCGGTTTTCGCCGATCTCACGGTGGCGCGCAACGCGCCCGTGCGCTCGCCCTCGCCGCGGGCCGGAACGCCCCCGTCGTCACGTCCTACGACGAACCGGGGGCGTCCACGGTCTCCCTGCTGATCGACGACCTGACCGCGACCCGCGACTGGGTGCGCACCGTCCTCGGCGGCCTGGCAGCCGACAACGACAACGCCGCCCGGCTGCGGGAGACCGTGCAGGTCTATCTCGCGAACAATCTCAGCAACGTCACCGCGGCGAAAGAGCTGGGCCTGCACTATAATTCCGTGAAATACCGGGTCAAGCGCGCAGCCGAGGAACGCGGTGAGGACTTCACCCGCGACCGGCTCGCCGTCGAACTCGCACTCCTCGCGTGCCAGTGGCTGGGGCCGGCGGTCCTGGCACCCGACTAGACGAGCGCCCCGGTCACGCGGGCCGGTTCACAGCACGTCGCCGCCGCGCCGCCGCACGTAGCGCAGCGCGGACTGGGCGGCGTTGTACCCGCTCATGCCGTGCGCGCCGGCCCCCGGCGGCGTCGACGCGGAGCACAAGTAGGTGCCCGGTATCCCGGTGCTGTAGGGGTCGAGGGCGATTCGCGGTCGCAGCACCACCTGGGTTTCGGTATTGGCGCCGCCGATGATGTCGCCGCCGACGTAGTTGGGGTTCGACGCCGCGAGCCGGACCGGACCGCTGCTCACCGTGGCCACGACGCGCTCCCGGAAGCCGGGGGCGAACCGCTCGATCTGCGCGACCACCGCCTCGGTGGCGTCACCCGAATAGCCGTGCGGAACATGCGCGTACGCGTACAGCGGATGCAGGTTGCCCTGGGACCGCCCGGGATCGGCGAGATACTGCTGACCGACGAGGACGAACGGACGCGACGGCATCCGGCCCGTCGCGACATCCCGTTCGGCGTCCGCGATCTCCGCGAAAGTGCCCCCGAGATGGACGGTTCCGGCGCGACCACAGTTGGGGTTCGTCCACGGCACGCCGCCGTCGACGGCGAAGTCGACCTTGAACGCGGCGGGCCCGTGCCGGTACCGGCGGTAGGCCTTGGCCACCCGCGACGGCAACCGGTCGCCGAGAATGTCGACGGCGGCCGAGGGCGCGACGTCGAGGAGGACGATGTCCGCGGGCGGGAGGTCGCGACTGCTGCGGACCCGGGTGCCGGTGGTGATCTTGCCGCCCCAGTCGGTGAGCATCGCGGCGAGCGCGGCGGTGATGGACTGCGACCCGGCCTCGGCGACCGGCCAGCCGTAGCGGTGGCCGGCGGCGACGATCATCAGGCCGACCGCGGAGGTCGCGGGCCGATCCAGCCGGTAGTACGCGTGGGCGGCGACCCCGCCGAACAGCGCGCGGCCCTTCTCGGTGCGCCACCAGCGGGCCGTCGCGGTCGCAGGCAGCAGTGCCCGCGGCCCGAAACTCGCGAGCTTGATCGGGTGCCGCGGGATGTTCGCGATCGGGCGCATCAGGTCGGCGGCGAGGTCGTCGAAGCCGTCGGCGAGTCCGCCGAACATCCGCTGCCAGCGCGGCCCGTCGTCACCGAGTCCGGCGGCGGTCGCGTCGACGGAGCGATGCAGCAGGCCGGCGTCGCCACCGTCGAGGGGGTGCGCGCAGTCGATCTCCGGCCATTTCCAGGTGAGGCCGTAGCGTTCGAGGTCGAGAGTCCGCAGATACGGCGATCCGGCGCCCATCGGGTGGAAGGCGGAGCACTCGTCGTGCAGGAGTCCGGGGACGGTGAGTTCGCCGGAGCGGGTGCCGCCGCCGATGGTGTCGGCCGCCTCCAGGACCTGCACCTCGACCCCGTGGCGGGCGAGGTGGACCGCGGCAGCGAGCCCGTTGGGCCCGCTGCCGACCACGACTGCGGTCGTCACGGCCGCACCGCCACATTGCCGTCCGTCATCATGCTCTCCTCGGTCTCTCCCTCCAGTCTCCACCGGACGTCGAACGGGATGGGGCCGTTCGGCAACCAGGGCTGCTCGGCGATGGCGTCGGCGACCTTGTAGGTGCCGCGTTCGATCACGCCGAGGGCGGCGTCGATCAGCTTGTACTCCTGGACGCCCTTGTGGATGGGCTGCGACTCGATCCAGGCGACCACGAACTCGCCGGGTGCGAAGTTGCAACGCCGCTGGAGCGCGGCGATGAGGAACTCGTTGTGCAGATGTCCGTCACCGAAGTTGAACGCCACCAGCGAGTTGCAGCTGAATTCGGCCTCACGCAGAGTGTAGGTGTCGATGTCGTCGCCGAGATGCCGGCTCATCAGCGAGAGCAGGGCGCGGCCCTGGCTGTGCATCGACCGCCAGCCCAGCAGCTGATGCATCACCACGTCGGCCACCTCGGGCGGGTACGTCGCCAGCAACTGCGTGCGGGTGTTCTGGCTCGGTCGCTTGACGAACTGGTCGAGCTTGTCCTCGGCACCCGGCGCGAACGCCCAGGTCGCCGACGCCCAGTTGCCCGCGTACTGGCGCATCGAGGGGAGGAACGAGACGAGGTCGGGGCGCAGGTTGCCCAGGATCGGGAAGAACACCAGGCTCGCGATGATCGCGGCGAGCAGCAGCGGCGACGAGAAGTCCGACAGTCCGAAGCCGGCGCCGTTCGGGAATCCGAGGAACAGGAACACGGACGCGTAGGCAAACAGCAGGTTCCACTCCAGCGGCACCGCGAGCGGGAACGTCGACAGGATGAACAGGTGGAACGCGACCATCAACGCGACCGCAAGCAGAGTGACGGTGCCGTTCGTGCTGAACAGCAACACCAGCGGCGTCACCACCTCGACGACGGTACCGAGGACGTGGGCGACCCCGCCCGCGACGACCGAGGGCCGCAGGTCGTTCGGGAAGTTGCGGTAGTGGGCGCGCTTGATCGACTTGAACGGCAACCAGGGGGTGTTGGACAGCATCGGGGGCACGACCATCGAGAAGTGGTGTCCCAGTTTGGAGATGCCGGCGCCGACCCATACCGACACGATGAGCAGTTTCAGCGCGACGATCATGTCGACGAACGGCAGGACACCGAAGAAGACGATGGCGGGGAAATACTGCTCACCGCGGGCGGCGATGAAGATGACCTTGTCGCGCAGCCCGATCACGACCAGCAGGACGATCAGCGGCAGCAGGAGGGCGGGGTTCACCAGACCGTGATTGCCGGGCAGCACCGCGTCGATGGACGGCGTGTGTACACCGGCGAGCCCCAGCGCCACGGCGGTGTTGACGAGGATGGCGAGGTAGACCAGAACGTCGAAGACGGTGCGGGTGTCGCCGGACGTCAGCGGCACCTTCCCCGGCCACGGTGGAAGCCGAATGGTGCCGGGCCGCAACCAGAACAGTGCGCCGCCCATCATGGGCTTGAAGTGTCCGGCGAGCGGCCCCCAGGACCCACCCAGACCGATCGCCTCGATCAGCAACGTCCACAGGATCAGCTTCTGGTACACGATCGGGGCACTCCACCAGGTCCCGACGTCGAGGACGTGATACCCGGAGGTGAACGTCGCGATCGACAGGCCGGCACCGAGATACAGTACGAGCAGTTTCAGGATGTAGATGGTGTGCACCATCTTCGGGGTTCCGAAGCCGTAGTCGACCCAGTGCGTCGACATGGCGCGCATGCGGTCGAAGAACGGGCGGTCGAGGAAGGTGGCGGGGTCGACGTCGGGAAAGTTCCCGGTCTTGAATCCCATGGGAGGCTCCTGGGGGTAGGGGTCATCGCCTCGGGTGGGTCCCGAGGTCCGAGGTCGTGCTGGGTCAGCGGGCGGCGGTGGTCCGGTGGCGGCTGCGCAGTCCGGGCTTGTCGATCTTGCCGACGGGGTTGCGGGGCAACGCGTCGACGACGTGAATGGCCACGGGCAGTTTCACTTTCGTGAGCCGGCCGCGGAGGTGCTCGGTGAGGTGTCCGTCGGTGACGGCGCTGTCGGGGTAGGTGACGACGTAGGCGACGGGTACCTCGCCGTACACCTCGTGCGGTGCGCCGATCACGGCCGCCTCGAGCACGCCGTCGTGCGTGGCGAGGGCGTTCTCGATCTCCTTGGGGTAGATGTTCTCGCCGCCGCGGATGATCATGTCCTTGATCCGGTCGACGAGGGTGAGGTAGCCGTCCTCGTCGAGGCGGCCGACGTCGCCGGTGTGCAGCCAGCCGTCGACGATCGTGCGCCCGGTCTCCTCGGGGCGTCCCCGATAGCCGCGCATGACGTTCGGGCCCGCGACGAGCACCTCTCCGGTGGCGCCGACGGGCAGATGCTCGCCGTCGGGTCCGGCGATCGCGATCCGCTGTCCGGGCAGTGCCGGTCCCACGGTGCCGAGTTTGCGGACCCCGCCGGGCGGGTTGCACGCCGACGCGCACGTGCCCTCGGTGAGCCCGTACCCCTCGACGATGACGAGGCCGAACCGCTGCTCGGCGCGGTCGAGGAGTTCCCTGGAGATCGGTGCCGCACCGCAGACCGCGAACCGCAGCGAGGAGGTGTCGCCGACGGTGTCCTGGGACGCCAGCAGCGCGTAGATGGTCGGGACCGCGGAGAAGTAGGTGGGCCGCAGCCGGGCGACGTCGTCGAAGAACCGGGCCGGGGAGAAGCGTCCGGTGACGCTCAGCTGTCCCCCGGCGAGCATCGGGGCGAGGAAGCTGACGCAGATCGCGTTGACGTGGAACAGCGGCAGGATGAGCAGGCAGTGGTCGTCGGAGGTGAGCGAGAAGTGCTGGACCATGGACGAACTCATGAACTGGAGGTTGTCGTGGGTGAGCATGACGCCCTTGGGGCGTCCCGTCGACCCCGACGTGTAGATCAGCAGGGCGACGTCGTCGCCGGACGTGCCGATGTCGGGAACCCGGCCCGGCCGCGGGGTGGTGGCCATGTCCGCGACGGCGATCGTCGGGCGGCCGCCGGACGGGGAGTCGGGGCCCTCGTTGACGACGAGCGCGGCGCCGGCGTCGTCGAACTGGTACTCCGCCTCCACGGCGGTGAACGTGGGATTGACGGGAGTCGCGGTCGCGCCGATCCGCCACGCGGCCATCAGGGCGACGAGGAGTTCCACCCGGTTGGGCAGCATCACCGCGACGACGTCCCCGCTGTGGACGCCGTCGGCGGACAGTTGCGCCGCGAACGCGTCCACCCGGTCGGCGAACTGCCGGTAGGTGAGGTCGAGGTGGTCGTCGCGCAGGCACGGTGCGTCACCGTGTGCTGTCGCGAGGTTCCAGGCGAAATAGCCGATGTCCGACACTGTTTCGATCCCCTTCGGTGGTGGTGTGATCCACGACACTATGCGGGGGATGCGAGGGGTGGAATATTCCGCGGGGCTCGAGTTCGTGCGGCGATTTGTCCGCGGGGGACAAGGGCGCTTCGCGCCCGTGCGTGGTTAAGGAGTCCAGACACTCGTTAACCACGCACGGGCGGCGGAGCCGCCTATGCGCGTGTCAGGATCGCCCGCAGGTCGGCGGCGGGGGCGAGGGTGCCGTATTCGTGGGTGCGGTCGGGGCCGAGCCGGGCGTCGACGAACGCGTCGGCGACGGCGGCGGGCGAGAACCGGGTGAGCAGCGACGCCTGCAGCGCGAGGGCCATGGATTCGACGACGGTGCGGGCGCGCAGCTGGGCGGCGGCGGTGTCGAGTCCGGCGAGGTCGCCGAGCTGACGGCGGACCCGGTCGAGGTGCGCGTCCAGCACGGTGTTGGTGCCGCGGGCCAGGTTCACCTCGGCGTCGAAGGCCGCGACGCTGTCGGGTTCGCGGGTCATCGCGCGCAGCACGTCGAGGGCGATGACGTTGCCCGACCCCTCCCACACGGCCATGACCGGCTGCTCGCGGTAGCGGCGGGCGAGCGGGAAGTCCTCGGTGTACCCGTTGCCGCCCAGGCATTCCAGCGCCTCGTAGGCGTGGTGCGGGCCGCGCTTGCAGATCCAGTACTTCGCGACGGCGGTCGCGAGCCGGCGGAAGCTGCGTTCCTGCTCGCTCGCGTCCTCGTCGTGGGCGCGGGCGAGGCGCAGGGCGGTGACGGTGGCCGCCTCGGACTCCAGCGCAAGGTCGGCGAGCACCGACGTCATGGCCGGCTGGTCGGCCAGTACCGCGCCGAACGCCGAGCGGTGCCGAGCGTGCCACACGGCCTCGGCCACGGACTGCCGCATCCCGGCGGCGCTGCCGAGCACGCAGTCGAGGCGGGTGCGCGCGACCATCTCGATGATGGTGCGGACCCCGCGACCGGGTTCGCCGACCATGACGCCGACGGTGCCGTCGAGTTCGATCTCCGACGACGCGTTGGACTTGTTGCCGAGCTTGTTCTTCAGCCGCTGGATGCGGAAGACGTTGCGGGTGCCGTCCGGGAGGATGCGCGGCAGCAGGAAGCACGAGAGGCCCTCGCCGCCTGCGCCTTCCGCCTGCGCGAGCACGAGGAACGCGTCGGACATCGGCGCGGAGCAGAACCATTTGTGTCCGGTGAGCAGGTAGTCGCCGCCGGGACCGCCGCGGCCTGCGGGCTTCGCGACGGTGGTGTTGGCCCGGACGTCGGAGCCGCCCTGCTTCTCCGTCATCGACATGCCGAAGATCGCGGACGCCTTGCCGGGTGCGTCGAGTTCCGGAGTGTAGCTCCGGGACAGGGCGCGCGGCTTCCAGAGCGCGGCGACGTCGGGTTGCAGGTCGAGGGAGGGGATGACGGCGTTGGTCATCGAGATCGGGCAGGAGTGTCCGGGCTCGATCTGCGCGAACAGCATGAAGGCCGCGGCCCGTGCGACGTTCGCGCCCGGTTTCGGATCGGCCCACGCCGACGTGTGGGCACCGTGCGCGACGGCCGCGGAGATGATCCGGTGGTAGGACGGGTGGTATTCGACCTCGTCGATCCGGTTGCCCCAGCGGTCGAACGTCTTCAGTTCGGGGACGATCGTGTTGGCGAGTTCGGCGTCGTGCTGGAACGTGGCGCTGCCGACGAGTGCGCCGATGTCGGTGAGTTCGCCGGTGGCCCAGTCTGCGTCGTGGCGGCGCACGCCCTCGGCCAGCACCGTGTCGAGGGTGAACTCGTTGACGTCGGTGCGGGGCACCGACTGGTTGAGCACGGTGTGCGTCCGGTGCGGGGCGGGATGGGTGATGCGGTTGTCGGAGACGGAAGTCATGGTGGTGCCCTTCCCCAGGTGAGTGGCAAAGCGTGCTGGAGCACACCGTGCCGCTCACGTGGTCAGTCGATGGAGGTGTGGAGGACGGTGTCGGGGATCTGCAGGTTCGCGAAGATGACCGCGACGGCCTCCTCGAGCGAGTAGCCGAAGCTCTCGCCGGTGGCGGTCTTCTGGATCACCAGTCCGAAGATCGCCGACCAGAACGCCTTCGCCTCCACATCGATGCCGGCGCGCAGTTGCCATCCGGTGCGCATCAGCGTGCGGATGAGTGCGTCCTCGCCCGAGGAGTGCAGGGTGCGGAGGGTGTCGGTGATGACGTCGCGGAGTTCGCCGCGGCGACCCGTCACGAGCATCGCTTCCACGAACAGTTCGACGCTGGGGGCGCCGGGCCCGAGCAGGGACCCGACGAGTTTCTCCGTGTAGTCGCCGACGGTCTCCGCGGTGGCCGCGTCGTCCTCGGCACGCTTGCCGGCGCGCAGCACGGCGGCGCAGGCGACCTCGACGAAGAGCCGCTCCTTGGACCCGTAGTAATAGGTCACCTGGTTGGGGTGCGCCCCGGCGGCGGCACAGATCTGTGTGATCGCGACGCCGTCGCCGTGCGCGAGGAAGAGTTCGGTGGCGGCGGTGAACAGGGCGTCGCGGGTCTGACGACCGGACTCCCGGGTTCCGCGCGCTGCTCGGCCCGTCTGCGGCACCATGGCTGCCCCTCCCAGTTGTTTGTACGACAAACAATAACTTTTCTTTGTTTGTATGACAAACAAGGAGAGTGACGGGCGTCGCCCGGGACGTCCTCCGAGCCCGGAAAACCCGACTGCCAGGGTTACGCTGCTCACCATGTTTTCTTCCGTCGGAGCGAAGATCCGCGTGGTGGTGGCGCTACTGCTCACCGCCCTGCTGGCGTTGACCCTGTCGTCCTGTTCGAGCGGCGGCGACACGTCCGGAGCGGCGCCGCAGGATCTGTGTTCCCCGCCGGGAGTCGGCGCGGCCACCGCCGCCCCGACCAACCTCGCCGCCTCGGGCGCCGCGGCCGAGGACCGCTACACGACGCCGTCGACCACCCCGCTCGACCAGATCGACACGTCGAAGCTGAACCTCATCACCCCCGGTGTGCTCACCGTCGGCACCCTGTCCGACGCGCCGCCCAGCATCTGCGTGAACTCGGACAACCAGTTCACCGGCTACGACAACGAACTGCTGCGGGCCGTCGCCGAGAAGCTGGGCCTGCGCGTCGACTTCGTCGGCACCGAGTTCGCCGGCCTTCTCGCCCAGGTGGCCGGGCGCCGCTTCGACGTCGGATCCTCGTCCATCACCACGACCGACGAGCGCCGCAACACCGTCGGCTTCACCAACGGCTACGACTTCGGCTACTTCTCCCTCGTCGTTCCCAACGGCGGACCGATCCAGAGCTTCGACGACCTGACCGCGTCCACCCGCATCGGCGTCGTCCAAGGCACCGTCCAGGACGACTACGTCGTGAACACGCTGAAGCTGAACCCGGTCAAGTTCCCCGACTACGCCACCGCGTACGCCAACCTCAAGACCGGGCAGATCGACGCCTGGGTGGCGCCGTCGCAGCAGGCCGAGGGTGCCATCGCGCCGGGCGATCCGACGTCGATCGTCGAAAACACGTTCAGCGTCAACAACTATGTGGGCTGGGCCGTCAACAAGGAGAACCAGCCGCTGATAGACGCGCTGAACTCCGGCCTCGACGCCGTCATCGCCGACGGCACCTGGGCCCAGCTGTACTCCGACTGGGTGCCCCGCGAATTGCCCGAGGGCTGGAAGCCGGGCAGCAAGGCGGCACCGGCACCCGACCTGCCGGACTTCGCCGCGCTCGCCGCCCAGAATGCGGACACCACCACCGAAACCCCGGTCGCGGAACCCAAGTCGACGCTCCAGCAACTGAAGGACACGTTCTTCGACTGGGACCTCTACACGCGCGCCTTCCCGGATTTGCTGAAGACCGGTCTGCCGAACACGCTGATCCTGGCATTGGCGTCCGGCATCGTCGGCACCGTCCTCGGCATGCTGCTCGCGATGGCCGGCATCTCCCGCACCCGCTGGCTGCGCTGGCCCGCCCGCGTCTACACGGACGTGTTCCGCGGCCTGCCCGCCGTGGTCATCATCCTCATCGTCGGACTCGGCGTCGGACCCGTCGTCAAGGGCCTCACCGGCAACAACCCGTACTGGCTCGGCGCCGCCGCGCTGTCGCTGCTGGCGTCCGCGTACATCGGTGAGATCTTCCGGTCCGGCATCCAGAGCGTCGAACCCGGACAGCTCGAGGCGTCCCGGGCGCTCGGCTTCAGCTACCGGAAGTCGATGTCACTCGTCGTGGTCCCGCAGGGTGTGCGGCGGGTGCTGCCCGCGCTGATGAACCAGTTCATCTCCCTGATCAAGGACTCGTCGCTGATCTACTTCCTCGGCCTGCTCGTCACGCAGCGGGAACTGTTCGCCGTCGGCCGCGACCTCAACGCGCAGACCGGCAACCTGTCGCCGCTCGTCGCCGCCGGCCTGTTCTACCTGGCGCTCACCATCCCGCTGACGCACCTCGTCAACTACATCGACAACCGTCTGCGCACCGGCCGCGCCGACACGTCCGGCACGCTCGACCCGGTGGAGCAGTCCATCGTCGTGGAAAGGGGATAGGGCGATGGCCGTCTCTCTCACTGGAACCAACCTGCACCTCGCGTTCGGCACCAACCAGGTGCTGCGCGGCGTCGACCTCCACGTCGACGCCGGCGACACCGTCACCGTCATCGGGCCGTCCGGCTCCGGCAAGTCCACCCTGCTGCGGGTCCTCAACCGGCTGCACGAACCCGACCAGGGCGACGTCCTCCTGGACGGCAAGTCCGTGTTGCAGGACAACCCCGACAAGCTGCGGCAGCGGATCGGGATGGTGTTCCAGCACTTCAACCTGTTCCCGCACCGGACCGTCGTCGACAACATCGCGCTCGGCCCCCGCAAGCTCAAGGGACTGTCGAAGGACGAGGCGCGGTCGCTGGCGCTCGAGCAACTCGAACTCGTCGGCCTCGCCAACAAGGCCGACTCACGCCCCGGCAACCTGTCGGGCGGGCAGCAGCAGCGCGTCGCGATCGCCCGCGCGCTGGCGATGAAGCCCGAGGTGATGTTCTTCGACGAGGCCACGTCCGCACTCGACCCCGAACTGGTGAAGGGCGTCCTCGCCCTGATGGCCGACCTCGCCAAGGGTGGCATGACGATGGTCGTCGTCACCCACGAGATGGGCTTCGCCCGCGAAGTGTCCGACACCGTGCTGTTCATGGACCACGGCGCCGTCGTCGAGACCGGCAAACCGGACCAGCTGTTCGACAAGCCCGAAACCGAACGGCTGCAGCAGTTCCTGTCGCAGGTGCTCTAGGCCGCTTCGCGACTCGTGCGTGGTTAAGGAGTCCAGACACTCGTTAACCACGCACGGGCGGCGGAGCCGCCTACCGCGTCATCGCCCGGATCCGCCTGGCCGCGACGGAGATCAGCGCCAACGTGGGTTCGGTGGCGACCTCCGATTCGATTTCGGTGAGCAGGGCCCGCGCGCGGGCGAGGCGGGCGGCGTTGTGCTGCTCCCACTGGTCGACCTTGTCGGCCGCGTCGTCGCCGGGTTCGCTGACGGACAGCGCGTCGAGGGTGATGGCGCGCAGTGAACTGTAGAGGTCGTCCCGCAGGGCGAGGCGGGCGAGGGCGTGCCACCGGTCCAGCCGGGGCAGGGCCGTGACCGCGGTGAGCGCGGTGTTGATGTGCAGGTGCGCCGACAGCGCGAAATACAGTTCGGCGACGTCCTCCGCGCGGTGCTGGGAGATCTCCGCGATGTCCACGATGTCGAGGAGGCAGTACGTGTGCAGGAGGTCCGCGACGTCGGCGGCGATCCCGGCGTCCGCTCCCCGCGACGTCAGGGCCTCGGTGCGGCCCTCGACCGCGGTGATCTCGTCGCCCCGCAACCATTCCCGCACGCGCGGGCCGAGTTCGCGGACCACCGGCCGGTACCGGGCGATCGTGGCCTCGAGCGGCAGCGGTTGCGGGCGGTGCGTGGTCAGCCACCGCGACGCCCGGTCGATCAGCCGCTGGGTCTGCACGGTCAGCGCGTTCGTCCCGGACGCCGGCGTCGTGTCGGCGGCCGCCCGGATCCGATCGAAAGTCGCTCCGAGGTCGAAGATCTCGGTGACGGCGGTGAAGGCGTTCACCGCCTCCGCGGAGTCGGCGCCGGTCTCTTCGCGCAGGCGGAAGGCGTACGTCATCCCGGCCCGGTCGACCATGTCGTTGACGACCGACGTGGTGACGATCTCCCGGCGCAGCGGGTGCACGGCGACCGTGTGCGCGTACTCACGGCCGAGCCGCGGCGGGAAGTAGTCGTGGAGCCGGCCGGCGTAGACCCGGTTGTCGGGCAGCGTCGTGCCCGACACCTCGCTCTTGATGAACCGCTTGACCTGCGCGGTGAGCTGCGCCAGTTCGGGGCTCGTCAGCCCCTTCTGCTCGCGCTCGAGTGCACCGAACTGCGAGGGCGTGGGGAGCACGTCGATCGCGCGGTCCAGGTGCCCGCGCCGTTCCAGGTCGTCGACCATGCGGGAGTGGAAGCTGACGAGCGTCGCGGCCTGCGCCCGGTTGAGGCTCATCATCTCGTTCTGGCTGCGGTTGTCGGCGAGGACGAGCCGGCTGACGTCGTCGGTCATGTCGGACAGCAGGTCTCGACGGTCCTGCGCGGCGAGCGTGTGGTCGGCGGTGGCGCCGGCGAGGGCGATCTTGATGTTGACCTCGTGGTCGGAGCAGTCGACGCCGGCCGAATTGTCGAGTGCGTCGGTGTTGACGCGACCACCGTTGCGCGCGTACTCGATCCGGCCGAGCTGGGTCAGCCCGAGGTTGCCGCCCTCACCGATCACCCGGACGCGCAGCGCGGGCGCGTCCAGCCGGACCGCGTCGTTCGACTTGTCGCCGACGTCCGCGTGACTCTCCGACGTCGCCTTCACATACGTGCCGACGCCGCCGTTCCACAGCAGGTCCGCGGGCGCACCGAGGACGGCGCGGACGAGTTCGACGGTGGTGAGGGCCCGCTCGGTCTCGATGCCCAGCGCGCGCCGCGCCTCCGGTGTGAGGCGCACCGACTTCGCCGACCGGTCGACGATCATCGCACCCTCGCTGAGGACCGCCCTGTCGTAGTCCTTCCAACTCGACCTGCCGAGCGCGAAGAGCCGTGCCCGCTCGTCCCACGACCGCTGCGGGTCGGGATCGGGGTCGATGAAGACGTGGCGGTGGTCGAACGCCGCGATCAGCCGGATGTGCGGGCTGAGCAGCATCCCGTTGCCGAACACGTCGCCGCTCATGTCGCCGATGCCGACGACGGTGAAGTCGTCGGTGCGGGTGTCGACGCCCATCTCCCGGAAGTGCTGCACGACGCTCTCCCACGCGCCGCGGGCGGTGATGCCCATCGCCTTGTGGTCGTAGCCGACGGACCCGCCCGACGCGAATCCGTCGCCGAGCCAGTAGTTCCGGTCGAGCGCGACGGCGTTGGCGA
>JBCEBZ010000338.1:0-14632 GCA_039206675.1 Rhodococcus sp. (in: high G+C Gram-positive bacteria)
GTGGTCGCCGAGCGCCAGGTGTCGACGGAGGCGAGTTGTCGGGCCGTCGCGTCGGCGGGGGTCCAGCAGTAGTCGCTGCCGTAGAGGACGTGGTCGGATCCGAATGCGGCGGTCAGGGCGGGGATCTGGTGCGGGAGCGGGGTGCCGGCCAGGTCGAACCACAGCCGGCGCAGCTGATCCGGGACGGGAGGAACGCTCGCATCGTGTCCCGGAAGCAGCCCACGGAACAGTTCCATCCGCTCGGCGAGCAGTGGTAGGGCACCGCCGCCGTGGGTGAAGATCCATTCGATGTCGGGGTGCCGCACCAGGACTCCGGTGAATACCAGGTCGCTGACGGCGCGGGCGGAGTCGAAGAGGAATTCGAGCATCGGCCGGGGGCGCCCGAGCGACACTGCCTCGTGGCCGGGCGGCGAGGTGGGATGCACGAAGACGACGGCCCGGCGACGGTCCAGTTCGGCCCAGACCGGGTCGAACCGTCGGTCGCCGAGATAGTGGCCGTGAGCGTTCGTCTCGACGGCGAGCCCGTCGGCTCCCAGAACGTCGAGCGCATAGTCGATTTCGGCAAGCGCGCCGTCGACGTCGGGCAGGGGCAGGCTGGCGAAATGGCCGAACCGTCCGGGGTGCCGGCGCACCAATTCGGCGGCGTACTCGTTGACCTCGCGGGAGAGGTCCCGGGCGGCGCGGTCGTCACCGAAATGGGTTCCGGGCGAGGACACGGACAGCATCGCGGTGCCGATGCCGCCCTCGTCCATCAGGGCGAGGTGGTCGGCGACGTTCCAATTCGGCCAGCCCGGCATGCCGTCGGGCTGGTGATGCCCGGCAGCCCGGGCCGCGGTGACGTAGCGGTCGGTGACGAAATGGGCGTGCACGTCGATCAGTGCGGGTGCGCCGGTTCTCATCACGGTTCCACCTTTCGTGGAATGAACCGGGTGAAGTAGTGCAGGGATGCGGAGTCGTCGACGGTGTCGCTGCCGACGACCTTCTCGATCGGTGCACCCTGCAGTAATCGTTTGATCGGCACCTCGAGTTTCTTGCCGGTCCGGGTGTGCGGGATGGCGGGAACGGCGATGATCTCGTCGGGGACGTGCCGGGGCGAGGCCTGCGTCCGGACGGCGGTGACGATGCGCCCGCGAAGCTCGTCGTCGAGGTCGGCGCCGTCGGCGAGGACCACGAACAGCGGCATCCAGTAGCCGCCGTCGGCGAGTTCCGCACCGATCACCAGAGCCTCCCGGATCTCCGGGAGATCCTCGACCACGTCGTAGATGTCTGCGCTGCCCAGGCGCACTCCCAGCCGGTTGAGAGTGGAATCGGACCGGCCGGAGATGACGACGCTGCCGCGCGCGGTGACGGTGACCCAGTCCCCGTGCCGCCACACGCCGGGATACGTGCCGAAGTACGCGTCGCGATAGCGCGTGCCGTCGGGGTCGTTCCAGAAGTAGATCGGCATCGACGGCATCGGTGCGGTGACGACCAGTTCCCCGACCTCGTCGACGACCGGAGTGCCGTCGGCATCCCACGCGGCGAGCGCCACCCCGAGCAGTGGTGCGGAGATCTCGCCCGGCCACACCGCGGTCGTGGGAGCGCTGCCCGCGAAGCCACTGACGACGTCGGTGCCACCGCTCGTCGAGGCGACCTGCACCCGGTCGCCGACGTGGTCGCGGACCCAGGAATAGGACTGCGGCGGCAGCGGCGCTCCCGTGGAGCCGATGAGACGGAGCGCCCGCAGGTCGAGGTCGCGACCGGGTTCGAGACCGGCCTTCGCGGAACCGAGCAGGTAGCCGGGACTGAGTCCGAGAACGCTGACGCGGTGCTCGGCGGCGATGTCCCACAGCCGCCGCGGATCCGGGTGGGAGGGACTGCCGTCGTAGAGAACGATCGTCGCGCCGACCAGAAGACCCGAGACGACCATGTTCCACATCATCCAGTTGGGGGTGGTGTACCAGAAGAACCGCTCCCCGGCCCGGAGATCGTTGTGCAGTGCCAGCAGTTTGTGGTGGTCGAGGATCACGCCGCCGTGTCCGTGCACGATCCCCTTCGGCAGCCCGGTCGTGCCCGAGGAGAACAGCACCCACAGGGGCGCGTCGAAATCGACACGCACGAAGTCCGGTTCGGCGTCGACGGCGGTCACCTCGTCCCAGGGCACGTGCCGGGCGTCGTCGGCGAGGGGCAGCCCGAGCACGGGAACGTGCACCGTTCTGCGGAGGGTGGGCAGCTGCCGAACGAGGTCGGCGACCTCACCGCGGCGATCGTGGACGCGACCGTTCCACCGGTATCCGTCGGCGGCGACGAGGATCACCGGGTCGAGCTGGGCGAACCGGGACGCGGCACCCGACGCCCCGTAGTCCTGGCCGCACGCGGACCACACCGCCCCGATACCCGCGGCGGCGAGGAACGCGACCACACCGTGGAAGGTGTTGGGAAGATAACCGACGACGCGGTCGCCCACCCCGACACCCTGCTCGCGCAGCCACGCCGCGACGGCGGCGACCTGCCGGCGCAGCTGCGCCCAGCTGATCTCGGTGGTGACACCGTCCTCGGCGATCGAGATGATCGCCGCCTCGGGTGAGTCACCATGCCGCAGTGCGTGTTCGGTGTAGTTGAGCCGGGTCCCGGGGAACCACCGGGCACCCGGCATGGCCGCGTCGGTGAGCACCTCGCCGGCGTCGCCGTCGGCGGCGAGGTCGAAGAAGTCCCACACCGCCGACCAGAACTCGGACGGCTCCTCGACGGAGAAGTGCCAGAGGTCGTGGTAGTCCGGATAGGCCGCACCGGTGCGGACGGCGACGAAGTCGGCGAACTCGGTGATCCGTGCCCGCGCCGCCTGCGCGGGGTCGGGTGTCCAGATCGGTTCCGGTGCAGTGCCGGTGGTGGTCGAAACGGTGTTCATCCCAGTCCTTGCCATGCTCGTGAGTGAGGTCAGGGCGCGGTCATGGTGGTGCGGAGGGTACCGACGCCTTCGACCCAACTGGTGAGGACGTCGCCGGGCCGCAGGAACTTCGGGGGCTTGCGAGCCCCGCCGACACCCGAGGGGGTGCCGGTGAAGATCAGGTCGCCGGGCAGCAGCGGGCACACGGCCGACAGGTGTGCGACCAGTTGGGGGATCGTGAAGATCAGATCCGAGGTGCGGCCCTTCTGCAGGACCTCGCCGCTGTCGAGTGCGCAACCGATCTCGAGATCGTCCCGGTCGGGCAGTTCGTCGACGGTCACCAGTTCGGGGCCGGTGGGCGCGAAGCCGCGATACGACTTCCCGAGGGAGAACTGCGGCGCCGGTCCGGACAGTTGCAGTCCCCGTTCGGACAGGTCCTGGCCGACGGTCACTCCGGCGATGTGGTCCCACGCGTCGGCGGCGTCGACGTAGTCGCAGCGGGTACCGATGACGGCGACGAGTTCGACCTCCCAGTCGACGGTGTCGGCGGGCAGGGTGACGGACTGGTCGTGTCCGGTCAGGCTGGTCGGAAACTTCGTGAACACCGGAGGAACGGTGGGGCTTTCGAGTCCCGACTCGGCGGCGTGGTCGTGGTAGTTGAGGCCGATGGCGAACACCTGCCGCGGCCGGGGCACCGGCGGGCCCCACAGCGTCTGCTCGGTCGTTCCGATCGCCGGGTGGCTGCCGGTGTCCAGGCGCGCCGCCCAGTTCGCGAACTCCGCCCAGACGTCGTAGACGGCCTGCGGGTCTGCGCCGAAGGCGCCACCACTGGCCTGTTCGACGTCGATGTAGCCGTTCCCGGCCGCGAGGGCGAGCCGGCCGTCGATGTTGGCGATTCTCATGTCTGTACTCCTTGTTGTGTTTTCGGGTGGGTAGGGGGTCTCACGCCCCGGCGGGGACAGTCGTGTTCGCCGGCGCGGGCTCGGGGTGGCGGCTGGTGAGGACGACGAGACCGAGCAGCGACGCGAACACGGCGATTCCGGCGAAGACCGAGAAGTTGACCAGTGCAGGGAGTCCCGCGAGAACTCCACCGAGAATCGGCCCGCACACGCCGCCGATCCGGCCGATGCCGCCGATGAATCCGAGCGCGCTGCCGCGCACGTTCGCCGGGAAGTGGAGTGCGGCGAACCCGTACACGACCGGCTGGATGCCGACGGTGCCTGCGCCGGCGAGGAACAGGGACAGGTAGAGGATCGGTTGCGGCAGCGGCATCGAGAGTCCGAAGATGGCGACCGCGCCGATCGCGAAGCCGGCAATGGTGATGCGGCGTCCGCCGATCCGGTCGGCGGCCCAGGATCCGATGGCGCTGCCGCCCATCGCTCCGAGGCTGAAGACGATCAGGAACACCAGAGACGAGCCGAGGGAGTACCCGGCCGACTTCATGATCTGCGGCAACCAGGTGAGCAGCCCGTACGACAGGACCTGGCAGCAACCGGTGACCACGACGAAGCCGGCGAGGGCCCGTGCGCCACCGTCACCGAGCAGCGTGCGCAGCGAGACTCCCACGTTCTGCCGGTGCGGGGTCGCGACACCGCTGTCGGGTGCCCACGTCCGCAGCTTCGCCGCGCCGATCGGCACGACGGTCAGCAGCGGGATCACCCCGCCGATGAGGAACACCGCCCGCCAGCCGCCGCCCTCGAGGAAGGCCAGCGCGCTGAGCGCCGCCACGACGCCGCCGACCGGAAGCCCGGTCAGCATCACCCCGTTGAGGAAGTTCCGCCTGTGGTGCGGAGCGACGCTCATCGTCAGTGCGATGGCCGCCGGGCCCAGGCCTCCCAGACCGAGTCCCGCGGCGAAGCGGGCGATGCCGAGGAGTTCCGCGGAAGGGGCGGCGGCGCAGAGGATCATGCCGACGGAGAACCACGTGACGCACGCGAGAAAGAGGCGGCGCGGACCGAAGCGGTCGGCGAGCACCCCGGCCGCGATCGATCCGAGGCACATGCCCGCGATGGCGGTGCCGGCGATCACCCCGATCCGGGCCGGGGTGAGTCCCCAGTCCGGATCGGCGAGGAGGTCCGGGATCGCGGCACCGAAGATGGCGAGGTCGTAGCCGTCGGCGGAGATCGCGACGAAGGCGAGGACCGCGACGCTGACGAAGGCGGGCAGGCGCAGTCGTGGAGTGGTGGTCATGGGGTCCTATCCCTGGGGTTCGTGAAGCCAACTGTGATGGGCCGCAAGGTATCGCTCGACGAGCGCGGGACGGTCCGGGCCCGGCAGGTCGGGGCCGATGGTGTATCCGGCAGCGCCGAGTAGCGCGGCGAGGTATCGGTAGGGGCGATCGACGGGGAACTCGACGCCCGCCAGCGCGGACACGTCCGCGGCCGGGTTCGCCGGGGAGACGACGTCCTTGTAGTAGAGCATCGTGAGATCGGTGATGCGCCAATCTCCGTCGATCCTGATCAGCCGCTGGTAGAGCCGGCCGTGCGAGGCGACGTCCAACTCGACGCCGGCGAGGGTGCCGCGTGCGTGCACCGTGGTCCCCTCGTGGGCGAGTGCCCGGTCTCCGACGACGTCGACGCTGGGCGCACCGATCGTGTGGAAGCCGCGGCTGCCCCGGTCGTGCATGGCTTTCGAGGCGTCGACGAACTCGGCGCCGGTTCCGGTGAACCAGCTGAGGCTGACGTGTGAGTCGGGGGCGAACGCCGAACGCATCCGGTCCCATTGCGCGGTGTCGCGCCCGGCTCGCTCGCGTAGGACGACGTCGATCACCGCGGCGGTGTCCGAGGGGTCAGGCATGGGCACTCCGATCGGTTGCGGTATGCAGGGCCGCGGTGTGTTCGACACCGCCGCACCAGATTCGCTGGATGTTGCGGGTGGCGCGGATGTCGGCGAGGGGGTCGCCGTCGACGAGGATCAGGTCGGCGCGCAGACCCGGTTCGACGGCCCCGCGGTCGCCGAGACCGAAGTGCCGGGCGGGCAGGACCGTCGCCGCACGCAACGCGTCCACCGTCGACAGGCCGGCGGCCACGAGCAGCTCGAGTTCGTGGTGCAGGCTCTCCCCGTGCGCGACGAGCTGGGGCAGGCCGGGCTGCAGTGCGGCGTCCGTACCGGCCAGCACGGGCACGCCGGACCGATGAAGAGCGGCCACACCGGCGGACGCGGCGGCGAACGCGTCCGGGTTCCCGCGCAGCGTCGCGAGGGCCTGCATCATGGACAGGGTCGGCACCGCGACGCGGCGCCCAGCGGCCATCCGGGCCACGACGTCGTCGCCGAGCGGTTCCCCGTTCGGGATGTGGGTGAGGACGTCGGCGCCCACGTCGAGCGCCAGTTCGTAGGCTCCCACCGAGGATGCGTGTGCGACAACCAGTTTGCCGTGGCGGTGCGCGGCCGCCACGACGGCGCGCGCGACCACCGGGTCGGGGCCACCGTCCCCGGGGGCTTCGAGGACGATCTTGACGTAGTCGGCCCCCTCCGCCACTCGTTCCGACACGAACCGGTCGGCGGCCTCGCTGTCGGGCACCACCGCCTCGGCGGGCATGCCGAAGTGGGAGTGCGGACCAGCCGGACCGATCACCGGGACACCCGGACTGCGGATGTCGGTCAACCCGTCGACGCCGCGCAGCGAGGACACCAGCGCGGCCGGCCACGTCGCCATGTCGAGCCCGGTGGTCACTCCCCACGAGCACAGCTGCTCGAGGGTGTCGAGTCCGTGCAGGTGGATGTGCGCGTCGATCAGCCCGGGCAACAGCACCGCACCGTCGGCGTCGACGATCCGTGCGCCGGCCGGGTCGGTGCCGATCACCGCCCCGTCGACGACGACGGTGCGCGGCTCGGACAACTCGCGTCCGTCGAAGACCCGGACACCGGTCAGGGCGGTCCGGTCGGTGGCTCGCGCGGTCATGACGCCCCCGCGAGCGCCGGCAGCGCCGCGTGGGTGCCGAACGTCCGCCGGCTGTACACCAGCGGCGTCGCGTCGGTGGCCGAGCAGTCCCGGACCGTTCCGAGGAGCAGGGTGTGATCGCCGCCCGGGATCTCCGCGGTGACGTCGCACCGCAGCCACGCGCTGCTGCCGGTCAGCTGCGGCAGCCCGTCGACGAATTCCCATGCCACACCGGCGAACCGGTCGTCGTGGCGGCCGGCGAACCGGGTCGCTGCCTCGTACTGGCCGGCGGCGAGGACGTTGACGCCGAACGTACCGGTTTCCCGCACGACGGCGAGTAGCGCCGATCCGTTGTCGAGGGCGACGGTGATCATCGCCGGCGACATGCTCAGGGACGCGAGTGAGCTGACCGTGGTGCCGTGCGGGGTGCCGTCGCGGTGCGCGGTCACGACGGCGACGGGCCCGGTGACCGTGGCCATGGAGTTCTTGAACTGGTACGCATCCATCGGACTGTTCCTCTCTTCCGTGGGCTGTCCGGGAATCATCCGTGTACTCCGGTCATCAGTTCGGCGAGGTCTTCGGGTGCGAGGAACGACGGCGGAGGCGGCGGACCCCAGTTGTACAGGGCGCGTGCGCCTTCCCAGTCCCGCGGCGTCCACAGCTGGTCGTCGACGATGCAGTCGAGGTCGGAGTAGTACTCGCTGAAGTTCCCGGCCGGATCCTTCAGGTACCAGAAGAAGTTGGAACCGATGTGGTGGCGGCCGAGGCCCCAGACGTGGCGCTGCGGGTCCTTGTCCAGCATGGTGGTGGCGCCGCGGCCGACCTCGTCGACGTCGTCGACCTGCCAGCTGGTGTGGTGGAGCATCGTCACCGGCGCCGCCTGCACCAGGACGTTGTGGTGGTCGGTCGAGCACCGCAGGAACGCGGCCATGCCGGGAACCCGGTCGCTGACCTTGAATCCGATGCCCTCGGTGAAGAACCGTTCGCTCGCCGGCTGATCGGTGGAGCCGATGACGACGTGCCCGAGTTTGCGGGGACGGACCCGGCCGGTCCGCTCGATCGCGTCGGCGCGGGCGGCGTCGCGTCCGATGTTGCCGGGCAGGTTGTAGGCAGGAAGAGCGAAGGGGGTCTGGATGATTCGGGAGCCGATGGCCACCCGGACACGGACGTCGGTGCCCGGGTCGACGACGGACAGCTCGGTCTCGGACCGGGTCGGGTGCAGGTCCAGTCGCTGCAGGTTGTGCGTGATGCGGTCCAGGTCGTCGGTGTCGTCGACCGCGACGTCGAGGCCGAGCAGCCGGCGGCGGTCGGGCACGGGGACCAGTTCGAGTTGGTCGCCGCCGTCGAGGGTGGCGAAGGAGACGGCCCCGGTCCGACCGGCGGTCGGGGTGGTGCGGGTCAACCCGAAATCGTCGTAGAACGCGGCGGTCTCGGCGACGTTCGGAACGCCGATCGTGACGCGGGTGAGAGTGTGTAGTGGCATGGGAGTAGCACCTTTCCGGATCTGGGGCGGTCGCTCAGGAAACGGTGAGCAGGGGCAGGTGGTGGGTGTCGGCGAACGCCGGGCACTCGGGACGGCTGATCATCCGGGTGGGATCGGCCAATCCGACCAACTCGGCGAGCAGGGCTCCGGGCTGCAGCCCGGCTCGCCGGGTGAGGTCCAGTGCGATCGCCGCGGTCGTGGTGGGACGGGCGCCGGGTGCCCGGTCGACGCAGACGGGGACGAGGTGGCCGGGTCTGGTGAAGTCACCGGGCTGGGCCGCCGCATCCACCAGTGCGCGGGCCGTGGTGGCGCGGTCGGCGGCGGAGATCCCGGTTCCGGTTCCGCGGACGGCGTCCACACCGACACACATCCGATCGCCGTGCCCCTCGAACGGGTCCATCGGGGGGAGCAGCAACTGCTCGCACCGGTGGCGGGGGAGCGCGATCTGCAGGAATCCGGACGAGTGACGGATCGCGAAGGCCACCGAGGCGGTGGTCGCCCGGTCCGCGGCGACGACGAGGAATCCCTGTCCCGCCGCGGCGTCGGAGAGGAGGATCGGCAGCCCCTGCGCGAGGTGCCGGAGGGCGTCGCCCGCGGAGGCCGTGAGCCCGGGTGCGGCGTTCTCGATTGTCAGTGTCATGGGAATACCTTGTGCTGGATGGTGTCGGGGAGGACTCAGACGAAGGGGGATACTTGCTCGTCGATGCCGAGCAGCGCGCGCCCGTAGATCTCCTGGTTGATGTTCAGGTTGATGAAGGCGTGCCGTGAGCTCGTTTCCAGGTCGCGCCAGATCCGCTGCAGCGGGTTGACCTGCGCGAAGCTACCGGCACCGCTGACGTTGAGCAGCAGTTCGACCGCCTCGCGGCACAGGTTCGCCGCCTGCGCGGCGTCCATCCGCGCACGTGCCCGTTCGACGACCGGCATCTGCCTGCCGGCGGCGGCCGCGGCGTCGATCTCGTCTGCGCCGCGGAACGCGAGGAGGCGGGCCTGATCGATCAGCGAGCGGGCCTCGGCCATGTTCAGCTGGGTGGACGGTGCGTCGATCGACCGCTGGTAGAACGAGTACGCGATCGGCTTGTTCTTCTGCAGCGTCGCCAGCACCGCGTCGTAGGCGCCTTCCGCCATGCCCAGCACGGGACCGACGAGCACCAGCGCCAGGACGGGAACGAGCGAGGAGTGATACAGGGTTTCGTCCTGGAACTCCGAGGCGGTGCGCCCCTCCATCATGTCGGTGACCGACAGGATCCGGGCGTCGGGGACGAAGACGTCGTCGGCGACGAGGGTGTCGCTGCCGGAACCGGACATGCCCGCGACGAACCAGGTGTTGTCGATCGACAGATCGGTCATCGGGATCCACGCCGACGCCGCCCCGACGACGTCACCGTCGGCATCGGTCAGGGGGATACCGACGTTGGCCCAGCTCGCGTGATGCGAGGCCGAGGCGAATCCCCACCGTCCGGTGACCCGATATCCGCCGTCGACCCGCACCGAGGTCGAGGTCGGGGTGAACACGCCGCACGTGGCGATGCGCGGGTCCGCGCCCAGCACGTCCTGCTGCACCGACTCGGGGTAGGCGCCGACGAAGAAGGACGTCACGTTGCTCAGCGTGGTGACCCACGCGGTGGACCCGCACGACCGGCCGAGTTCCAGCGACACCTCGAGGAAGGTGCGGAAGTCCTCCTCCGCTCCGCCGAAGCGTGCGGGTTTGGTGATGTCGAACAGGCCGGCCTCGCGCAGCGCCTCGATGTTCTCCTCCGGTACGCGGCGGTCCGCCTCGGCGCGCGCGGCGTTCTCGCGGAGCAGGGGGCCGAGCGCCCGCGCGGCGGTGACCAGGCGTTCCCGCTCGGAACCCGGCGTCGTCGTGTGCGGGGCCGTGTCGGTGATCGTCATGGGGTGTCCTTCGGTTGGTGAGGCTTCTGGGGAGTCGCCGGTTCGTGTGCACCCGAGCGGCGAGAAATAATCATGATTAATTGATAGAGTGATGTGAAGGCGGTCACTTGTCAAGAGCGATGCGATACTGACCCCCACGAACGGAGAGGAGACCGATGAGTGGCACCGACGGCGACGAGGAAGTTCTCGCCCCCGAAGCCGAGGACTTCGAGGGACCCGCCTATTCGCGCGAAATATGGTCTCGGCAAGCGAATCTCCCGTCCACGGTGTCGCTCGGCGGATCGCGTGCGGAGCAGGCTGCCGGTCAGATCGCCCGCCTCGCCGCCGGCGCGCTGGCGGGCGAACGCATCGGGAGCAAGGACGATCTCCGCAAGATCTGCGGCTTCTCGGTCGGGACCATGAACGAAGCGATCAAACTCGCGCAGGCCCGCGGCGTCATCACCTCACGCCCGGGACCGGGCGGCGGCATCTTCGCCTGCGACCCCTCCCCGCTGTCCCGGATGAACGGCTGGTTCCGCGCCGCCGCCGGTGACCACGCGGCGTTCGCCGAAGCCGTCCAGATCCGAGACGCGATCGCCCCCTTGCTGATCGAGGAGGCGTTGCGACAGATGACGCTCGCCGACCAGGACACGTTCTCGGAGCGACTGTGGGAGGTGCGCCGCGCCCGCAATTCCGCGGCGGTGTCCGACTTCGTGTGGGCGTGCTGGGAACTCCACGCCCACCTCGCCGGCATCGGCAAGGGCATCCTGCTCGACACCCTGTACCTGAGCATCATGGACGTCGGCGTGTCCTACCTGCGCGCGGTGCTCGAGGCCACCGCACCGGACGTGCACCTGGACGGGCTCGCGCAGGTCATGGAAGATCTCGTCGACGCACTCGACCGCCGCGACCGCGACGCCGCCGTCGACGCGCTCCGGCGCACCGACCCGACCATGATCCTGTCGGCACCGGCCCCGCCCTGATCGGCGACGAGGAGGGCGTTACGGGCGCAGGAGGAATTCTCCGGCAAGCGCGATGGCTTCGCGTTTGGTGTATCCGGGGTGGTCCGCGACGATGAAGTGGCGGCCGATGGCGAGCCCGAACATCAGGGTGCTGCGCGCCTCGATCTCGTCGGGGTCGGAGACGAACGTGCCGAACATGGTGCGCAGGAACTGCATCCGCTCGTTGTCGATGCGCTGCAGGCGTGCCGCGACGGACGGGTCGTGGTGCGCCCAGGCCCGGATCGCGAGGTCGATCCGGTGCAGGTCCTCCGAGTAGGTGAGCTGACCCACGCGCCGGATCCGGTCGGCTGCGTCGCCGCCTTCGGCGTCGGCCTGGGCGATGACGGCCTTGGTGCAGCGGCGTTCCCACTCGTCGAGCATCTCCGTGAGCAACGCGGGCCTGCCGTCGAAGTAGCCGTAGAACCCGCCCTTCGTCACGCCGAGTTCGGCGGCGAGCGCTTCGACGCGGACGGCGTCCGGTCCGCCGCGGGCGAGGGCGTCGAGGCCGGCCTCTATCCAGCGGGCTCGTGTCGTGCGGGCGACGGCGGGAATCGGTCCACCTCCATTGATCGCGGTCAATTTGTACGGTACCGTATAGATGAAATATACGGTGCCGTATAGATCGGGGACGACAGTGCCACGAATAGCAGACGCCACCTACACCGAGCAGACCTGGCGTATCCACGAATTCACGAGCGACTTCGACGTCGAGGACGTGTGGTCGTACCGCACTCCCGGAGCCGGACCCGGCGACTTCCCCAGAATGCTCGCCGCGATGCGGGCCGGGGGCGGACTCGCCAACCAGCCCCGGCTGGTGAGATTCCTGTTCGCCGTCCGATGGAAGCTCGGCGAGCTCTTCGGCTGGGACGATCCGTCGACGGGCGTCGGCGCGCGGGTCGCCTCGCTCCGCGACCGCCTGCCCGACGACCTCCGCGCCGCTCCCCGCGGCCCCGACGACGACGGCATGCCGCTCAAGGCGGTCTACGAACTCGACACGGAGGCCGCGCGCGAGCTGGCGAACACGACCGTGCACACCGTGATGCATCTCGGCTGGGTGCGCGGAGCGAACGGCGACTACGGGCTGCAGATGACGGTCCTCGTCAAACCCAACGGCCGGTTCGGGCGGCTCTACATGGCCGCCATCGCACCGTTCCGGCATCTCCTCGTCTACCCGGCCCTGACCCGGCAGTGGGAACGCGCCTGGCGCGACCACGGATCGTAGGTGAACATATCGCCGTTCCCGGAAGGAGATGCCCACAGCCGAGTACCTTCGTGGCATGGGTGACGAGGCAATCGACCCCGTGACGGCGTATGAAGCGCTTTCCGCCGGCGCGCGCCTCGCCCTGCTGCGAGACCCCGAGGGCATCATGCCGCCGCAGTTCATCGGGCAGGTGATGGCCGTGTGCGGACAGTCGTGCGTCGCGGGCATCACCGGCGAACCCGATCCGATTCCGCAGATGGCGATGCTGCAGGGGCCGCTCTCGGAGTATCTCGCCCAGTGCCGGTGCGCGCTCGACTCCTGGTGGAACTCGCTGACACCGCGGGCCAGGGCGGGCATCAGATGCCGCGAGGCGCTGCCCGAATCGCTGGCACTGCAATTACCCCGGCACATTCCGTGGACGGCAGTGTCCACGCCCGGTTCCCACCTGCTGGTGCGCGACTACCTCGAGCTGCAGGCGACGGGGTACGAGCTGATGTAGGCCGCGCGGTCAGTCGGTGGTCTACTCTCCCGAAATCGCGTCCGGTTCGTATTCGTCGTGGCGGCGCAGCCAGCTCATGAACGGGTCGTCGCCGCGCCGCGGTTCCGGTTCCCAGTCCTCCTGACGGCCGCGCGCGGTGAGATCGAGCCAGTGATAGGTGCCGAGGAGTATGTCGGTGGAACGCGCATACCCCGAGTAGGTGTGGAAGACGCGCTCGCCCTGGCGGAGGAAGGCGCTGACGCCGTGCTCTTCGCCGGACCAGCCCTTCCAGGCGGGGTCCATGCGCTCGAGCTCGGCCGCGTCCTTGTAGTTGTATTCGACCGGCGCGACCGACGCGTCGAGGGTGACGTGGAAGTCGTAGTTGAAGTCGCTGCCGAGCGAGGAGTACCAGGGGACGGTCCAGCCCATGCGCTGCCGGTACTGCTCGAGCTTGTGCAGGGGTGCGCGCGACACGGCCGCGAACGAGGTGTCCCGGGCATAGAGGTGGTGGAGGTGGGCGACGTTGTCGATCGTGAACGTGCAGGAGGGGCATCCTTCGTCGGCGTCGGGTTCGAACATGAAGTGGTAGATCAGGAGTTGGCCGCGGCCGTCGAACAGATCGACGAGCCGGGCCCTGCCCCCGGGACCGTCGAACTCGTAGTTCTCGGTGATCTCGACCATCGGCAGCGCGCGCCGGGCGGCGTTGACCCGGTCGCGGTGGCGGGTCAGTTCCTTCTCCTGGGCGAGCAGTTCGCGCCGCGCGACGAGCCATTGGGCGCGGGTGGTGACCTGCGGATCGGGCGCTGTCATCGTTCGTCTCCTATTCGAAGTGGATCGGCCGACATCCGTAACTTTGCGGCATCCGGTACCAGGGACTGTGCCGGGCGACCTCCCCACACGTCGAACACCTGATGCGCCGCGGCTCGTTCACCACCAGTTTGCTTCCGACAAACGTGTGCACGATGAGCGACTTCGAGTGGCCCCCGTCCACCAGACCGGTGAATACGAAGTCGTACATGGTCAGCAGCCGTCCACAACACTGACAGGACAATCTTTCGAGGTAGTACTCGTCGCCGGCCAGCATGCCCGGTCTCAGGTCCAGGAGCCGCTCCATCTTTGCGATATCGACTGCGTCCGATTTCGTCGACCTGGTTTCGTCTTCGAGCTCCTCCCGGCTCGGTGCCGACTGCTCGAATTCCTCACGGGACAACGAAACAACGCTGTTGTAGTCAGCCATTTTCTCCACGCCCACTTCCCAGACATCGAGCACCTCGAACAAGACCGGTCGGTTCCGATCCTTCTCGGCGACCTCGGCATTGTCACTGGTGGTTCGCTTCTCTAAACGAAAACCACCGCGCCGATTCAGGTGCTTGTGAGGACGACGAGCTGCCGGGTCGCGCGGGTCATGGCGACATAGCGGTCGACGGCTCCTTCGATGCCCTCGCCGAACGAGTCCGGGTCGACGAGGACGACGAGGTCGAACTCGAGGCCCTTCGACAGCTCCGGCGTCAGCGACCGGATACGCGGCGTTGCCGGGAACGTCGGATCACCTATGACGCAAGCGATCCCGTCAGTGTTCGACGCGAGCCAGGTGTCCAGGATCGAGCGCAGATCCGACACGGGGCCGTGGACGACGGGGATGCCGCTGCTGCGGATGGAGGTCGGCACGTTCGCGTCCGGGAGCGCTGTCCGGATCACCGGTTCGGCTTCTGTCATGACCTCTTCCGGCGTCCGGTAGTTGATGCTCAGCGCGGCCAGGTCGATCCGGTCGAGCCCGATCCGCTCGAGCCGTTCGCGCCACGACTCCGTGAACCCGTGCCGGGCCTGGGCGCGGTCCCCGACGATGGTGAAGCT
>JBCEBZ010000339.1:0-3647 GCA_039206675.1 Rhodococcus sp. (in: high G+C Gram-positive bacteria)
TGCTGGGGATGTCATTCATGGCCGGGTTGTCGTCTGGGCCGGCTGGGGCCGGCGTCGGGCACCCTCGTCGACACATACTCGCGTCACCCCGCTCTCGGCGAGCACACCGCAGCTCTGCGCGCGGAGGTTCTGGACGCACGGTCCACCCCCACGGTGGGCTGATCCGGACAACGATGGCACCCCCGGGCGCGACGACAGTGCGACTCATCGCCGCCGACCGCTCGTCGCCCCGGGGGCGCCCTTCAGGTTCCACGAATCCTTCGGAGAGCACCACGAAACCTGGGGTGGCCCGCGCCCGAACGAGATTCGCGCCGCGCAGCCGATGACAGAGATGGACCGGTCGAGCCTGGGACTCCCCGGTCCCAGGACGCGACTGGACCTGTTCCATCAGCGCGTTCGGCGGCACACTGGATTGCGTTAGAGACGATAACCGTCAAATGCTACCCAGGAGTCGAAATGGCAAGAAACAATATTGAGCACGTAACCTTCCGGAATCCGGACATGTCATGGGACATCGCAGCCGACCTGTACTTCCCGCCGTCGTTCGATGACGGGCAGAAGTATCCGACGATCGTCAGCGCGCACCCCATCGGAAGCTGCAAGGAGCAGACGGCGGGCAACATCTACGCCAGTCGGCTCGCCCAGGAAGGTTATGTGGTTATCGCTTTCGACGCGAGCTTCCAGGGTGAGAGCGGGGGATCTCCTCGTCGTCTGGAGGACCCGACGCAACGTGTCGAGGATTTCCGGCGCGTCGTCGACTACCTCGTCACTCTCCCCTACGTCGACGCGGATCGAATTGGTGTGCTCGGGGTCTGCGGGGGCGGCGGGTACACGATCAACGCCTCGATGACGGAGCGCCGTTTCAAGGCAGCCGTGTCGATCACCGGCGTCAACTACGGCCGCATGGCACGTGAGGGCGCCATCTCGGCAGGCGGCCCCGTCGCCGCGCTGGAGGCCGTTGCGCAGCAGCGCACATCGGAGCTTCGCGGTGCGGATGCGGCCCTCGATGCCGCGCTACCTCCCTCCGCCGAGGCTGCACAGCAGATCGGTGACATCGATATCATCGAGGCGTACGACTACTACTGCACTCCGCGTGGTCAGGCGCCGAACGGTCCGGCGACTTTCGACATCGCGCATGGTGCGGCCGCGCTGGGTTGGGACGCCTTCCACCTGGCGGAGGTCCTGCTGACGCAGCCACTTCTCATCGTCGTGGGAGACAAGCCGGGAGCATTCGGCGCCTACCGCGACGGCCTCGAAATCCATCGACGGGCCGCCTCCCAGAAGAAGGAACTCGTCGTGCTGAAGGATGTTTCGCACTACGACCTCTACGACCAGCCCAAGGGAGCAGGCGCCGCACTCGAACGGGTCATACCCTTCTTCGCTGCGGAACTCTGATCGCAAGAAGGAGCCACCCCTCCATCTGCCCGTGTGGCGCACTTCGCTCCGCGCCGAAGAACATCATTACCTCTCAACGATATTCGCGCGCATGGTCATCGTCGAGTTCCGGCGCTCTGGACTCTACCGATGGCGACTCCGGCATGTGCGGCATAGCGAACGTGCGCATCCAGAGACGCCGCGGCCATCGCGCTCGAAACAACGAACCATTTCGACAGGAGTATTCCTCATGAATCGTCTCACAGGCAAAGTCGCCATCGTCACCGGCGCCGGCAGCGACACCGGCATGGGCGCCGTCATCGCCCGCGTGTTCGCCGCAGAAGGTGCCGCCGTCGTCGTCACTGCTAACGCCAACCGCCAGGACAACATGGATAAGCTGGTCCGGGAGATCACCGACAAGGGCCAGAGCGCCTCGTCTGCCGTTCTCGACGTGACCAGCCAGGAGCAATGGGCCCGGGTCGTGGCCGACACCATGGAGCGCTACGACCACATCGACATCCTCATCAACAACGCGGGCACGCCGGGCCCCCGCGACGGAAGCTGGGACAAGGCCACAGCCGATGACTTTCACCAGGTCATCGACGTGAACCTGAATAGCCAGTTCTACGGCATCAAGGCCGTCACGCCGCACATGGAACGCCACGGAAGCGGTGCCATCGTCAACATCTCCTCGGCGGCGGGCATCATCGTGTTTCCTGACGTACCGCCGGGCTACAGCGCCTCCAAAGGCGCCAGCCGTCATCTGACCAAAGCGGCTGCGGTGGACTTCGCCCGGCGAGGCATCCGCGTCAACGGCATCTATCCCGGCCTGATCGAGACACCGATGGCCACCCACTTCACCGAGAACCCGGACATGCTGGAAGCACTGCTGAAGGGCATCCCGATCGGCCGGGTGGGTACCTCGGAGGAGATCGCGAAGGCCGCGTTGTACCTCGCCAGCGATGAGTCGTCCTACGTCATCGGCGCCGAACTGGTGGTCGACGGCGGCCTGACGATCATTTGACGAATAGACAGAACAAGGAAGATCCATATGAGCAACACACGAAAAGTCTGGCTGATCACCGGGGCTTCGTCCGGCTTCGGCAGGGCGCTCGCCGAAGCCGTCATTGCCAACGGCGACAACGTCGCTATTACGGCCCGCCGCCTGGACCGCCTGCAAGCGATTGCGCGAGGCAATGAAGACCGCGTGCTACCACTGGCCACGGACGTGACCGACGCCGCCGCGCGCGACAAGGCCGTGGCCGACACACTGGCCCGTTTCGGCCGCATCGACGTGCTGGCCAACGTGGCCGGACGCGGCGTGGCCGGAGCCTGCGAAGAATTCAGCTTGGACCAGCTGCGGGAACAGATGGAGCTGAACTTCTTCGCCGCGGCAGAGATGAGCCGCGCCGTGCTGCCGCACATGCGCACACGCGGCGCGGGCAATATCCTCACGGTGAGCAGCATCGCCGGACTGGTGGCGATGAACGCTGCCGGCCCCTATTGCGCCGCGAAGTTCGCGATCGAGGGATGGACCGAATCCCTGGCGATCGAGGCCGCGCCTCTCGGCATACATGTCACCCTGGTGGAGCCGGGCGCGTTCCGCACCGAGTTCGCGGGCGACGTCAACATGCGACCTGTGCAGCGCATCGATGCTTACCGCCCGATGATCGAGCCTTTCGAGACCTACCTCGAAACCTCCGCAGGCAGGCAGATGGGCGATCCGGCCAGGGCCGCCCAGCGCATGTTGGAAGTGGTGGAGAGCGAAGCCCCGCCCGTGCGCCTGATGCTGGGCCGCGACGCGTTTTCGATTTGGGAAGCCACCCTGGCCAAGCGCCGGGAAGACCTGGAAACCTGGCGCGCGCGTGGAGAAGACACGAGCTTCGCCGACTCCGAGATGGTCGAAATCCAACTGTGATCCGCACCGGCGCCGAGGCCTGAAGCTGCACCACTCTCCTGGCGCCGGTGCGTCGTCACCCAACGTCAGGCCGCCCCGCGTCACCGGCAATCTCGGGGCAACGATCGCTCGACGCACGGGTGCCGGGGAGGAAACGCTGATGAAGCCCTCTCACGATTTCAGGACGATCGGTCTAACGGCTCGTGTCGACTGGTGGTGGCGCCGGTCGCCGTCCACGAGGACAGGATTCGCAGTCCGTCGTAGGACGGGGTGCCGGGTTCCGCGGTCCAGGTTACGAGTTGCTGGTCAGGGTCGGTGACGCAGGTGTAGGTGTCCCAGTCCAGAGTGAGATCACCCACTACCGGGTGTCGCAGAA